>CALXDF010000032.1 GCA_944386995.1 uncultured Oscillospiraceae bacterium | reverse complement strand
GGCTGTGCCGCCCGCACCAGGTGAGGGCGGCGGGGAGCTTCGCCTGGAGCAGGCGGTGCTCCCGGTGGTCCAGGCACCATCCCCCCAGGACCGTGCCCAGGAGGAAGAGGAAGTGCCAGGGCAGGAGGGGGAAGTAGTCGGCGCTGACGAACCCCGGGGCGGTGAACCCCAGGGGATAGAGCCATGGGACGGATGCCGGCGTAACGCCGGTCCACCAGGCCGTCAGGAAGAAGAGGATCAGGGCGGAGGCCGCCAGGGCCGGTCCAGGCAGCTTCCGCAGGAGCTTCCCCGTGAAGTGGTAGAGGACCATGGACCAGCCCAGGAGCATCAGCACCCCGAAGCGGATGGTCTGGCCCGCCACCGCCGCCCCCAGCTCCACCACCACCGCCGCCGCCAGGACGATGAGCCCCCGGCGGAGGTTGCTGCGGCTGAACCGGGCGGAGGCCCCGGCCAGGAGGATAAAGGAGCAGCAGATGAACCGTTCCAAAATGTTCAGGGGCGTGGAGAACATCCGCTCCCAGGTGATGACGCCGAAGAGGGCCAGGTCGTAGAGGAAGTGGTAGGCCGCCATCAGCACGATGGCCAGGGTCCGCCAGGCGTCCAGAATGTCAAAGCGCTTCGCTTTCATCGCGTTGTTTTACCAGTTTTTCCAGAAGGGAGAGCACCCGGGAGAGGCCCAGCAGCAGCCCGGCGTGAAAGAGGTTGGATATGGTGCTGTTGACCAAAGTGGCGAACACGCCGGCGCCGTTGACGGGCAGCCAGCCGCCGTATGCCCCTGCCGTCAGGACCAGGGACACGGGGATCATCAGAAGAAACACAAGGGAAAGCCAGTACAGAAGCTTCGCAATGCCTTTCACAGAGCGCCCCACCTTTCCTTTACTATCTTATCAAACATTGAACCGGAAGAGGATGATATCCCCGTCCTGGACCACGTACTCCTTGCCCTCAGACCGGATGAGGCCCTTTTCCTTGGCAGCAGCCATGGTGCCGACAGCCATCAGATCGTCAAAAGCGACGACTTCCGCGCGGATAAACCCCCGCTCGAAATCGGAGTGAATTTTCCCTGCGGCCTGGGGCGCTTTCGTCCCCCTGGTAATCGTCCAGGCCCGGCACTCATCCTCGCCGCTGGTAAGGAAGGAGATGAGGCCCAGCAGGGTGTAGCTGGCCTTGATCAAGCGGTCCAGACCGCTCTCCTCAATCCCCAGATCTGTAAGGAATGCCGCCTTCTCCTCATCCTCCAGCTCTGCGATCTCCGCCTCCAGCTTGGCACAAACGGGGATCACTTGGGCCCCCTCCGCAGCTGCACGCTGGGCCACCTGCTGATAGTAGCGCACATTGGCGTAATCGGCAAAACCGTCTTCGTCCAAATTGGCAGCATAAATCACCGGTTTCAGGCTCAACAGATCGCTGGTAGCAATAAGGGCCGCATCCTCCTCGCTGCACTGGTAACTGCGGGCGGAATTTCCGTCATTCATCCAGCTGCGGAGATTCGTAAACACCTCCACCTCGTGAAGGAATTTCTTATCCCCCTTGGCGGCCTTGGTTGCCTTGTCGATGCGCCGGTCCACCATCTCCACATCTGCCATAATCAGTTCCAGATCGATAATGTCGATATCCCGGATAGGATCGGTGCTGCCCTCCACATGGATGACGTTGTCGTCGTCGAAGCAGCGCACCACATGGACGATGGCATCCGTCATGCGGATATTGGAGAGGAACTTGTTCCCCAGGCCCTCCCCCTTGGAGGCACCCTTCACCAGCCCGGCGATATCCACAAACTCAATAACCGCGGGGGTGGTTTTCTTAGGGTGGTACATCTCGCTGAGCGTGTCCAGACGGCTGTCCGGCACCGCTACCACGCCCACGTTGGGGTCGATGGTACAGAAGGGGTAGTTGGCGCTCTCAGCGCCGGCATTGGTAATGGCATTAAAGAGGGTAGACTTCCCCACATTGGGAAGCCCCACGATTCCTAATTTCATGGATCTCTACATCTCCTTGATTGGATTGATCTGCGTTTCCTGCCGCTTCTCCACCCGCCGCATCTCCGGCAGGCAGCGCAATCTTCCCCGTCGTCCCAGGGAAAGGGCTTTGATTGGCCGCAAAGCCCGCGCCATAGGCGGCTCTTCTCCGACGCAAAACAGCCCTCTGCGCTTTCTAATAGGGATATTGTACCATGAAGGTTTCTTTTTCTCAATAGTGAAGTTACCAGGAAATCCTTTTCTCCGCAGGGGGAATCCCCCTTTGCAAAGCCCCCCGGGGAAAGGAAGAACCCCTTCTCCCATGTACGCTTTCCTGCCGGCAGAAAATTTTCCAAGAAGGATTGACACAACGTCAGAATGGTGCTATAGTACAGATACTGACGCAGTGTCAGTTTTCGGCAATTTCTCCCCTGCGCCCCATTTCCGTCTTCCCTTCCCCGCCGCAGCGCCGGCAAACCGGCGGGCGCATCCGGGGAGGTGCCGTTCTTAAGCGCCGCGCTCTTCTTTAAAAAGCCGTCCATCACACGACTCACACATATGACAGAGGAGGTTTATAACATGAAAGCAAAGGTTTACTTCACCAGAGAAATCACCCCGGAAAAGGTAGTGGAACTTTACCGTGCTCTCGGCGTTCAGCTGCCCGGCAAGGTGGCCGTGAAAGTTCACTCCGGAGAGAAGGGCAATCAGAACTTCCTGCACCCGGAGTTCTGGAAGCCCATGGTTGACGCGGTCCATGGCACCGTGGTGGAGTGCAACACCGCCTATGGCGACGCCTCCGGCGGCGTCCGGGACCACACAGCCTCACACAACAGGCTTCTTGCGGAACACGGCTGGACCAAGTATTTTACCGTGGATCTGCTGGATGCCGAGGGGCCGGATGTGGTCTGGCCCATTCCAGACGGCAAGGTCCTCAAGGAGAACCATGTGGGCAAGGATATTCTGAACTATGACTCCATGCTGGTGCTGGCCCACTTCAAAGGTCACCCCATGGGCGGCTACGGCGGAGCCCTCAAGCAGCTTTCCATCGGCTGTGCCAGCCGGGCGGGCAAGGCCCTGATCCACTCCGGCGGCAAAACCGGCGACCGCTACGAAACCTGGAAGCAGCACGCCAATGCCGTGGAATTTCCGGAAGCCATGGCCGATGCGGCCATGAGCGTAGTGGAGCACTTCAAGGATAAAATCGCTTATATCAATGTGATGAAGAACCTGTCGGTGGACTGCGACTGCTGCGCTGTGGCTGAGGATCCCTGTATGAAGGACATCGGCATTCTCTCCTCCCTGGACCCCGTAGCCATCGACCAGGCGTGCATCGACCTTGTGATGGCTTCTGATGATCCGGGCAAGGAGCACTTCATGGAGCGGGTGAACAGCCGCAACGGCATCCATACCATCGAGGCCGCCGCAGACCTGGGGTACGGCACCCGGGAGTACGAGCTGATCGAACTGTAAGTCAAAACGTTATCAGAACTGGAGTGAATGGTTATGTCTAAAACTCTCGTCGCCTATTTTTCCGCCAGCGGCGTAACTGCCCGGGCAGCTGATGCGATCGCGCGGCAGACTGGGGCAGATCTGTACGAGATCCGGCCTCAGGTGCCCTATACGGCTGCGGATCTCAATTGGATGGACAAGAAAAGCCGCAGCACCCTGGAAATGAACGACGCTGCCTGCCGTCCGGCCATTGCAGGCGGCGTGGCTGGCATCGACCAGTATGATACCGTGTTTTTAGGGTTTCCCATCTGGTGGGGCGTGGAACCGCGGATCGTGGACACATTTTTGGACAGTTATGATTTTTCCGGAAAAACACTTATTCCCTTTGCCACTTCCGGCGGCAGCGGCATCGCCACGGCAGAGAAGAGTCTAAAAGCTCACTGTCCCGGTGTCTCATGGGCCAGGGGGCAGCTGCTCAACGGCTCCGGCGCAGCGGAATGGGCAAAGTCCGTCTTGGGACGATAAGACGCCCGTACACAGAGGCAGAACTGCAAGCGCGCTTATGGGGAGCGGCTTTCCCGCCGTTTCCCCGGCTGCGCAATCTCAGCGGCCGTCGGAGCGGCCGCTCCAGCCGAAAGGATCACAACCATATGAAATCAGCAAGAAAGCTCTGCGCCCTCTTTCTGGCGGCCTGTCTGTCATGGAACCTGGCCGCCTGTGGAAGTGGAGGGGAAGCCGCCGAAGAAGATTCTGCGCCGCCGGAGGCCGCTTCCGATCCGGCCGCTCCGGAGGTCCCAATGTCTGACGAACCGTCGCAGGGGGATGCCGGGACTCCCGCGTCAGAACCTCAGGACGGGGAATCCGGCATATTGGTAGCCTACTTCTCCGCCACCGGAAACACAAAAGCAGTGGCCGAACAGATCGCGGCTGTCACCGGCGGGGATCTCTATGAGATCGTCCCGGCCCAACCCTATACCGACGCAGATCTGGATTACGGCAACAGCGAAAGCCGCTCCTCCCTGGAGATGGACGACCCGGATGCCCGCCCGGAAATCGGAAGCGAGGCTGTCGATCTGACGGGGTATTCCACGCTCTATCTGGGCTATCCCATCTGGCACGGGCAGGCCCCGCGGATTTTGAACACATTTGTGGAGCAGCATGATTTCGACACGCTGACCATTATCCCCTTCTGCACCTCTGGCAGCAGCGGCATCGGTTCCAGCGCCCAGGGGCTTGCTGAACTGGCAGGCAGCGGCGACTGGCTGGAAGGCACCCGGTTCAGCGCCGGCGTCTCTGCGGCCGATCTGCAGCTCTGGATCGAGGATCTGCAGCAGTAGCAACAGGAGGCAACACACATGAAAATTGTTGTTCTGGAGGGCAGCCCAAACCGGCACGGCTCCTCCAATCTTTTGGCAGAAGAATTCATCCGCGGCGCCCGGGAGGCCGGGCATACCGTGGAAATCATTGACGCCGCCCACGCCGACCTGCATCCCTGTACGGGCTGTGTCCACTGTGGATATGAGGGGCCGTGCGTCCAGAAGGACGACATGGAGCGCTTCCGCAAAAAAATTTTGGGCGCAGATATGATGGTGTTTGTCACGCCGCTGTATTATTACGGGATGTCCGCACAGCTGAAAATCCTGGTGGACCGCTTCTGCGCCATCAACAGCAGCATCACCCGCAAACACATGAAATCCGCTCTGATCTCCGCCGCCTGGAACGCAGACAGCTGGACTTTTGAGGCGCTGGAGAGCCACTACCGCACCCTGGTCCGCTACCTCAACCTGCAAGATCAGGGGATGATCCTGGGACGAGGCTGCGGCACGCCGTCCATGACCGCCCGCTCCCAGTACCCCGAACAGGCGCATCAACTGGGACGAAGCCTGCACGCCTCTGTTTGACAGAGCCGGCGGGCGCGTATATAATGATCCCAGCATCCAGACAGCCCATGTCAGCCGCATCCGTTAAGCGAAGGAGAGAGAACCCGTCATGCCAAAGGGATCAGAAGCATTGACAACCGCCCGAAAAGAGGAGATCGTCAACGCCTGCGCCGCGCTATATGAAACCATGAGCTTCAAAGAGATCACCCTGAAAGAGATCGGACAGAAGACAAGCTTTACCCGCACCTCCATTTATAACTATTTCCAGACCAAGGAGGAAATTTTCCTGGCACTGCTCCAGCGGGAGCACGAGGCCTGGACAGCGGACCTGACTGCAATTTTCCAGGGAAACGACAGTCTTTCTGCTGCCGCCTTTGCCGACGCGCTGGGGCATACGCTGGAAAAGCGGGAAGCCATGCTAAGGCTGGAGTCCATGAACCTCTACGACATCGAGGGCAGCAGCCGCATGGAAAACCTGGTGGCTTTCAAGGTGGTATATGCCGGGGCCATGCGGTCTGTCGCCTGCTGCTTGGAAAAATTTTTTCCCGCCATGTCTCCCGATGAAATCCAGGACTTTCTCTATGCCTTCTTCCCCTTCCTTTTCGGCGTCTACCCCTACGCCGTTCCCACAAAGAAGCAGAGGACAGCCATGGAACTGGCGCATGTGGACTATGCCCGCACCTCCATCTATGAGATCACAAGATCTTTTGTGGTCCGGCTGCTGCACAGCTTTGAAAAGCCGGACACCCTTTCATAAGGAGGCCAGTCTCCCGCCTTCCGGGCAGCCCTGTTTCCGGCCGAACAGCTTCCCGAAAGGCTGCCCCTCTTCCTGGTGATTCAAGCCGGCGCACCTGATCTGGTGCGCCGGCTTTACTTTTCAAAGCGGCGGCACACCTTCGCTTTGCGACTATTTCTCTGCCGCGAATACCGGGAGAAAATCCGCTTCCCGCGCCCGCAGCCCGCCCGGTGCGGCCGATCCGTCCTCAGCTGGCAGCGTATTTTTTCGCGACACATACCCCCAGAAAAGCGGTCGAAGCTTCAAACAGCAGAATCCCAGCGTCTGACAAGGGAATGAACTTGTCGGAATGGTCAAAAATATCTGACCGTCCTCGGCAAAACGTGACAACAAATTGGAATTTTCTTTCGCAATTATACAAATGATTATCATTCTTTGCAAGTAAACGCCAGCCGCCCCTCCCCTTTATCCCCCCCTTCCCCATTGCACCGCAGCCGCAAAACAGTCAGCCCCCCAGGCTTTGGCCTGGGGGGCTGACGGAATTTTAAAATGCGGCAGTCCCTGTCAGAGGCTGTACTGCCTCAGCTTACTCGCTCACTCTGGTGACTGTGTTGGAGGCATCAAAGCCATCCACCACAATGTAGTAGCTGCCGTCGGGGGCATTGGTGAGCAGGGCGCTGCCTGCCACAGTTGCGCAGTCGATGGTGCCGGTCATGTACACGTCAAAGCTGGACTGGCTGGTGCTGCGCCAATACAGCGTGTAGTCAATGCTGCCGCTGGTTACCTTCTCACCGTTGCGGTCATAGAGGTTCAGCCACAGATTTTCACCGTTGCTGGAGAACGCCAGATTCACGGTGCGGATGCTGCCGGTGTTGGAGCCGCCGGAGGTGCCGCTGCCGTACCGGTCAACATAGATCACCACCATGGTGGCATAGCCGGTGTCGCTGTCGGCCACCACGCTGATCTTCTCAATGCTCTTCACGTCGCCGTCCTCAGCGTCGTCCTCGTCCACCGGAGTGGCCACATTAATGGCGGAGGAGGCGGTGGAGTACTCTACATAGTCGCCGTCCTCGTCATTGACGAAGAAGGTGGCCTCGTCGTCCAGGATCAGGTAGCCGCGGCTGCCGATGCGCAGGGTGGCGCCGCTGACGCTGGGCGTGCTGGGATCCTCGACCACGATATACTCCTGAGATTCCGCCAGGTCGGTGTCGATATCATCCTCGTCTGCAGTCACGCTGGCCGCAGTCACGTCCACCACGTAGCCGTCGGAGTCGTAGTCCACCTCATACAGGGTGTCGGCGCTGATCCGGCTGCTGCCCACGTCGGAGCTGCTGACCTGGATCTCGGTCAGAACACCGTCCACAATGGCGTCATAGGTGTTCACATACCCCACACCGGAGACATACTCACGGGAGGTGATGCCGGAGGCGATATAGGCGAAGCTGGAGGAAGTGCCGCCGTTTTCACCGATCACAATGGCATAGGTGATATATCCGCTGTTGTTGTAGACCCAGTAAGTGTTGGCATCGATATCAGAGAGATCCGTGCCGCTGCCCACGTCGGTGACCTCGATGTCCACGTTGCGGACGCCGGTGATTACGGACTCAACATCCACGATCGACCCATTGCTGTCTCTGACAGTGGAGTCGTCGGCCTCCACAGTGATGTACACAGTGGAGCTGTTGCCGTAGACGGTGGTGTGGCCGCCAGTGCTGCCGGCATCATACATTCTGGGGTTGGAGCTGCTGACATTGCCGCTGCCGGAGGAGCGGTCCTGGGCACCCTGCCGCTCCACATCGTCGTAGAGGGTGTATACGCCGTCGCTGCCGAGAGAATAGCGGTACCACTTGTTGATGGTGGCGTCGCTGCTGGAAGGACGGTCATCCGAGTCGTCCATCTCCACATCCACGGTCATCATCTCACCGGTGGTGGTGATGATCAGGGCCTGGTCGATGGCGTTGGACAGAACGGAGGAGCCCAGCTCGTAGCCCACAACGAAGACCACATTGGAGCTGGAGTCGGTCTGCTCAATGCCGATAATGTTGCCGTAGGTGTCCAGATACAGGTCGTAGGAGAAGTCGTACAGCTCCTCCAGATCATAGTTGTAGAGGACCTCAGCGTCATAGAAAGCCTTGGCGTTGGTGCTGTACCGGGTGCCGTCGGCGGTGACAGTGTCCAGACGATCGCCGCTGACGGTGTAGGCGGTGGCCTCCACGCCGGAGACGGTATCCGCCAGCTCCACGGAGGCGACCGTGTCGTCAGCGATGGTCACCAGGACCATATCGTCGGCCTCAAACTCGTCCAGATTGTCCACATCCTCCAGGTAAGCCCGGTAGGTGGAATCCAGAGCCGCAGGCGTCTCGGTGTCCACATCGTCATAGACATTGAGCATCAGGCTCTCGGTGCTGCTGTTGTAGTCGGAGGCGACCTCGGCCAGATAGGTGTTGACGATGACGAAGATGATCTCCTCCGCATCGTGGTCCACATAGATCTCCGTCAGAACGCCGACGCCGGTCTCAGCCAGCTCGTCGTCATTGCTGCGGGAGATATCGTCGATGTCAAACCAGTCGTCCTCCACACCGTCCACATAGATGGTGAGGCCGTAGTTATTGACCGCATTGGAGCCGATATCGCTGTAGGCATCCTCGCCCAGGACCTCGTCGGTGTAGGAGGCCACCAGGAGATCCGTATCCATATAGGTGCCGATATCTTCGGTGTTGTAGGTCCAGGTCCGGGCGGGGCGGCCGAAGTCATCGGTATCACTGTCCAGCACCAGATCAGGGAAGTAGCGCTCACCGAACTCTACGGTGTACTCGTTGGAGTTGGACAGGCGCTCATCGGAGATATTCTGCTCGGAGGCACGGGTGGTGGTGATGTAGTAAGCGTCACCGGAACTGATCTCCACGGTGGAATCACCGATGGTAATGCTTCCGCTGCTCTCATAGGCCACCATCGGCGTGCGGATGGCATTCAGGGCCATCTGGGCAGCCTGCTCACGGGTGATGGCGCTGCTCCAAGTCATATCCTCCACGCCGTTGTCCAGTCCGACCTCCATGGCCAGGGCGGCCACATTGATGGACCAGGAGGTTCCCACCAGGCCTTCCTTATCGCTGTCATAGCCCAGGGCGGTCAGCAGGATCTTGGCAAAGTCGTAGCCGGTCAGAGTGCCGGCCGGCGTAAAGGTGCCGTCACCATTGCCGTCGATGATACCCACCGTATAGCAGTATTCAATGTACGGGGCAGACCAGCGGGTGGTCAGCACGTCGACAAAGGAACTGCCCTCGACGCCAAGACGGTCAGCGTTGCTGCCCATCAGCATACGAGTAATAAGGGTGGCGGCCTCCTCACGGGTGAGGGTGCCGTCTGGATCAAAGGAGCCGTCTTCGTAGCCTTCGATGATGCCGATAGCGCTCATCACGTCGGCGGCCTCCTCGTAAGTGATGTCATCGCTGTCGGTGAAATCACTTGCGTTTGCGATGGTGACAAGACTCAGGGACATAACCAGAGCCATCACCAGCGCGAGGATCTTTTTGAGATTCCTCATGTTGGGTTTTCCTCCTTTTCAAATTTTCGACAAAGTTCGGAAACACAGCCTCTTTTTGTTAAAATCCGGAAAAACGCGTCCAAAATGTCAACCGCAAGAGGTATTACCGCCCCTCAGGTTTTGAAAAGGAGATAACGGGAGATGTTGTGAACAGGGGAAAAATCAAGCGAAGAAATCACGCCGGGTAGACATCCCGGTAGACAGGCGGGCCCGAGCGAGGAGGAGAAAAAGCCCGGAGTCCTTGCAGTGCAAGGGCTCCGGGCGGGTAGACATTGGGTAGACATGCACCTTGACGCCTCTCTCTTGCCATCCGGTGCACACCGGCCGGATTTTGCACAGATTTGACTGCCGTTTTACCAAAATGCGCTCGCACACGTCAGGCCGGCACTGGTATACTGAGTACAGATGTCAACAGGCATCGGTTGGGAGCGGTCGTATGGGGCGCAGCCTGAAACAGCCCGGACAAAGGAATTCTATGCCTCTCAGCGCTGGTTTGCGCCCTCACGGGGTAAACCGGCGCCGACTTTTTGTCTCCACGCCCCGGCCCGCTCCAGATTCTGAAACAGAAAGGCAGGAACAAGTATGCAGAAGACCTATGTTCTGGATGCCAATGTGCTCATCCAGGCCCCCTATGCCCTGGAATCCTTTGAGGACAACCACATCGTGCTGCCCCTGGCCGTGCTGGAAGAACTGGACAGCCTGAAAGGGGCCGAGGGCGAACCCGGAGGCAATGCCAGGCAGGCGCTCCGCTTTCTAGAGGGGCTGCGGCGCCAGGGGGATCTGGTAAAAGGCGTACCCCTGCCCGGCGGCGGCACAGTGCGTCTGGAAGTCAACCACGTGGATGTGTCCCTGCCCCGGGGTCTGGATCCCGCCAGCCGTGTAAGCCGGGTACTGAAGGTGTGCCGCGGTCTGATGAATGAGGGCGCTGCCGTGACACTGGTGACCCGAGACATGGTCTCCCGCATCCGGGCGCAGATGATGGGGGTTCCGGCAGAGGATTTTACCACCGACCGGTTGCCCGAGGGCGCCCAGCCCTACACCGGCCGGGCGGAGGCCTATGTTCCTGACAGCCTGCTCTCTGCCTTCAAGAAGAAGGGGATTCCAGCAGAAGAACTTTACACCGTGGACGGGGCAGGGGAGCGCTGCCCGGTACCCTTGACCGAGAATCAGTTTGTCCTTCTCCGCTCGGATACAGAGGTGAAAAAGACCCTGCTGGGCCGCTTCCGGGCCGGCAAGGTCACCGCCCTGCGCTTTGGCGGCGCCCGGCCCTTTGGGGTCACGCCTCGAAGCGTTGGACAGCAGTTCATGCAGGAGGCTCTGCTGCTGCCCGCCGCAGAGGCGCCCCTTGTCATCGTTCAGGGGCCGGCGGGCACTGCCAAAACCTTTTATGCCCTGGCCGCCGGGCTGGAGCAGGTATTGGAGGCGGAGGAACATCTCTATCGTAAGATCCTGGTTTGCCGTCCCAACGCACAGTTTGACCAGGATATCGGCTTCCTCCCCGGCAGCGAACAGGAGAAAATCTCTCCTCTCATGCGGCCTATTGTGGATAATCTGGAGATTCTGCTGGATCAGGACGGACGGAAGGACCGGGCAGAAAAGCGGGCGGAGCAGGAACTGCGGGGGCGTATTGACTATCTCTTCGCCACCGGCATCATCACCGCAGAGGCTATGAACTTCATGCGGGGCCGGTCCATCACCGACACATGGCTTATCATCGACGAGGCACAAAACCTCACCCCCCGGCAGATGAAGGGCATTGTCACCCGGGTAGGCCGGGGAACCAAGGTGGTGCTGCTGGGAGACCCGGCGCAGATCGACCACCCTCTGCTGGATGAGCGGAGCAACGGCCTGACTTATGCCAGCGGACGCATGAAGGGCAGTCCCCTGTGCGTGCAGCTCACCCTGCTTCCTGACGAGTGTGAGCGCTCCGCCTTGGCTATGGATGCGGCCGTTCGGATGTGAGGGCTGGGGAAAAATGCAGGAGAGTACCCCATCTGTAAACAAGGGCCGGCAATTCTGCATTGCCGGC
The DNA here is from genome assembly GCA_944386995.1 of uncultured Oscillospiraceae bacterium. Lineage (GTDB taxonomy): Bacteria > Bacillota > Clostridia > Oscillospirales > Oscillospiraceae > CAJFPI01. The sequence goes on along the minus strand of CALXDF010000032.1, from coordinate 28,008 downwards.
CCTTTCTGAAGTCTGAATCCATCATGTATGCGGTTTTCCATCCAGCCCCAGCATTTTCCGGAACTCTTCCAATGTGCGGGGCTCTCCGCTTACAACTTGGGGGAATGCCTGCCGCACCAAGCGCGCAACATCAAAGAGGAGCGGCCGCTTCAGTCCCGCCTCCCGGATCACCGATGCATCGGAAAAAACCGCATCCGGCTCTGCGTCCGCCACAATCTCCCCCCGGCTGAACACTACCGCCCGGGAGGCAAACCGGTAGGCAAAATCCACATCGTGGGTGGAGACCACCAGGGTGATCCCCCGTTTGCTGAGCTTGTCCAGTGTCTCCTCCAAAAGTGCTGTATTCTTCGGATCCAAGGAGGCAGTCGGCTCGTCAAATAGAATGATTTCCGGCCGCATAGCCAGAATATCTGCAATGCTCACCCGCTTTTTCTCCCCGCCGCTGAGATACTGAGGGGGACGCTGGCGGTATGCCTCCAGATCCATCTGCTCCACTGCCTCATCCACCAGGCGCTCCACCTCCCGAAGGGGCAGGCACAGATTCATGGGCCCGAAAGAGATTTCGCTCTCCACCGTGGAGGCAATAATCTGGTTGTCCGCATCCTGAAAGACAATACCGACCTTTTTCCGCAGTTCCGTCAAATCCTTTTTGGTATAGCGGATCTCCTCCCCCGCGAAGGAGATCCGCCCCTGCTGCGGCCGCAGGATCCCGTTGCAGATCAGGAAGAACGTGCTCTTCCCCGCCCCGTTGTTCCCCAGCACCGCAATCCGCTCTCCCCGGCGGATGTCGATGGAGACCTCCCGCAGGGCCGGCTCCTCATCCGGATAGGCATATACCACATTCTGCAGAGAGAGGAGAGATTCTTGTTCTATTTTCAAAACAGATCTACTCCTTTCCACTTGAGAAAAACTGTAAAACCGGTCAAAAGAAGGAGACAGCCCCCGCAGATCGCCGCATGCCGCCATCGAAAAGGCCGCCGGCGGGTAAGGAACCGCAGCGTCCCATCATAGCAGCGGGCCTCCATGGCATCAAAGCAGGCGCCGCTGCGCCGGAAAGCCCCGGCCAGGAGATTGCCGCTGATATGGGTAAATGTATACCAGGCATTCCTCCGGCCCGCATACCCCAGGCGGGACTGGGCCGCCACGCTCATCCGATGCTGCACATCCAGCAGCAGGAAAATATAGCGGTAGATGAGGTACATCAATTCAATCACAATTTTGGGCAGATGCAGCACGCGGAGAACCTCCAGGACCTCCTGCATGGGGGTAGTCAGGCTCAGGAAGTAGAGGCAGGCCACCGCGCCGTATGCCTTAAAAAACAGGAGGCCTGCACTCCGCAGCCCAGCGGATGTGGCACTGAGGCAGATCCCGAAAAGCCGCAGATCGAAGAAGCCGAGAGGAGTCCGCGTCACTTCAAACACAATGGCAAGGCAGCTGAACACGATAAACAGCACCGGGATCGTCATCAGGGAAAAGACATAGCGGGCAGGAGCGCCGCTGAACACAATGCAGGCCGTCAGCATCCCGACAGAAATCAGGAGGCCCACCGCAGCCGAATCCGCGGCAATACACAGCAAGAGAAGGAGCACTGCAAAAGACATTTTAATAAAAGGGCTGACTGTGGACAGTCTGGAGCGCTGGGCATAGCGGTCCATGGACAGCATTCCGCCGCCGTGGGTATGGCGGTGGGCAGGATGACGCCCGCCCCGCCCCTCTTCCCGATCAGACTTCATCGGGCCCGTCTGCTCCATGTTCTCTCACATCCTTCATCCATTAACAGGGAAACCGCGGAGATCCGCCGCAGGGCGGGCCTCCGCAGCCCTTCATCCGACTGCCGAACGCACTTACTCGGCCGCCTTTTTATTGTACTTCTTCCGTGCCACCAGATAGCCGAACCCGTAACCGATGATAATCGCGCCGATGGCCGCCTGCAGACAGAACAGCAGCGACTCTGTCTCCCCGCCCGGCAGCTCGATCAGGCTCTCTGCCCAGGGCTCATAATCCGGATCAATCTCCTGGATGGCCTCCTCGGCGGCACCGTCCGCGCCGCCGAAGTCACTGTTCTCATTGATCATCAGGGGATAAACCGCGATTCCGATACAAATCAGGAGCAGGATCAGAATGGTGATAACCGTTTTCTTGTTCATTTCATCTGACCTCCTGCAGCATGCCGATCTCCCTCAGCTCGGGTTTTGCAAAGCTCTGCAGCAGCATGAAAACCACAGCAGAGAGAATGCCCTCGATCACCGCCAGCGGAAGCTGGGTCACTGCGAAGATCCCCATGAACTCCGCAATGGAGGCCCCCACGCCGCCCACAGCACTGGGATGGGAGAACCCAAGCTGGAGGGATGTGACAACATAAGTAAAGAGATCGCCCAGAGCACAGGCCACACCAACGCTGACAGTCCGATTAATTTTGCACTTTTTCATCAGCACGTAGACACCCCAGCTGACAAAGGGTCCGGCGATCGCCATAGAAAACGTATTGGCGCCCAAAGTAGTAAGCCCGCCATGTGCCAGCAAAATTGCCTGGAACAGCAGAACGATGATCCCCAGAACCGCCATAACCGGCGCGCCGAACATCACCGCTCCAAGTCCCGTCCCGGTGGGATGGCTGGAGGACATTCCCAGAGCGCTGGGGATCTTCAGCGCCGAGAGGACAAAGGCATAGGCCCCCATCATCGCCAGCAGCAGGACAGCTTTCCGATGCTGTGATACAATCCGCTTAATGGAAATCAGTCCCCAGGCCAGGAAGGGCACGCACACCGCCCCCCACGCGATACAGTGCCCAAGGGGCAGATACCCCTCCATAATGTGCATGGCGTCCGCCGTAACGGCCAAGCTGCAGCACAAAGAGGCTGCAATTGCTGCCGTCAGGACGCCGCGCTCGGTTTTTGTACAGTTCATAGATTTCTCAACTCTCCTTTTCTGATAAAGCCCTGCAAAGCACAGTGTGGTAAATTCCTCTGCGCGCATAAGGGTGGCTGCCGGGATCCGCGGAAGCGAAAAGAAAGGCAGCCCTCTCGGCTGCCTAAAACACTCTCAAAGGACGGGGAAATCCACCCCCGCCGGTTGAAAACGCGCTGAACACCGCAGCCACATTTTGCTTTCAGGCGGTAAGCAGGTTTCCTGGCTTGAGATCTTCGCCCCCATACGCCTTCTCAGATTGCTCCAATGGCGCTGTATGGACGCTCCCTCTTACAGTGACGGGTTCGCTCCGGAGTTGCACCGGATTCCCTTTCCCCTTTTGGGACTATGCCGCCCTATTTTGTTTTGTGTTTTTTACTATGCCACATTTCTTTCCGCTTGTCAAGAGAAAATCCGTCGGCTCCCTTTTCAGGACGAGCAGCGGCGATTCAAGCTCCGTCGGCTTCACCGGATAGCGTCCCCAAACTGAGAACAGCCACAAGCAAAAGGTGGTTTGCCCCGTGCCTGCGGCTGTTTTGCATTGCCGTCGGTCTGCATGCATGGTAATATGGCAGCAGGGATGATATGGTTCTCTGTTCACGCAGCATAAATTTGAAAGTCTGCCGCATCTGTCCGGCAGCGGCAGCTTCACCAGCCCATTTCCAAAACAGGAACGCAAATCCGGCGTGGTCTGGCGACAAATTGATAAGGTCCGGCCATTTATCCAAAGCGGAACCACAAGGCCATTTTATTTGCGCGGACTCTGTCAGATGGCAATTCTCTCCGGAAACAGGAGATCCTGCCGCGGCACATGGCATCCGCTTTTGCGTCTAATGGGTTGAGCCACCCAGAGCACTGACGGAAGGAAAAAGATCGCCTCCCACAAAAATGGAGTTCTCTCACCACGGCGGTTTTTCAGCTGTGCAGTATGCTGTCAGAAATGACAGGAATTGGGATACATTGGGCTTGTCCGCCAAAGGTCTCTGTGCCAGCTGCTCCAAGAGCAGGCGGTTGCCGTTCCAGGCAACGGTGATAATTGTCCGTATATTGCGCTCCACGGCCCTCCAAGAGCTCCCATAAAATCGTGCCACACGGGGATAAAGAGATTTTGTCACACAAGCCAGCCGGCCCGGATCCTGCAGAGCAAAGCGGACGGCCAGCAGCGTCTGAAAGAAGCCGTTGTAATTGGGTGTGACACCCAGGCGGAGCAGAACCTCCGCAATTCCCTCTTCAGTTTTCATGTTTCAGCAGATCCAAAAGAGCGGTCAAATGGAAGCGAAACTGTTCCTGTTCGTCGGGCAGCAAATGGGAATACCATGAAAACTTACGCAAGATGCTGCACATGGAATCCGTCTGATCCGCTGTTATCGGGCCGAATACAAGCGTGTCCAGGGAAATATGAAACGCATTTGCAATCCGGATCGCTGTATCCAGCGTAACATTGCCGGACTTCATGGCATCTTGCAGCGTAGACTTGGAGATCTGTGTTTCATTTGCGATCTCGGCAAGCGATTTGTAGTGAAGCATCTTCCGAATTTCCATTAAGTTTTGTGCCAAATGATTTTCTCTTTCCACAAAATTCCCTCCTTTGTCCTGCCTCTTCCAGGATAAGAGAAAATACAGGAATTGTGTGGCCGGAGTTCCGGATTCGGCGCCGGGTTCCCGGACGGGAAGTCCGCCAAGCGGTTTGTATGGCTGCGATCTTTCCCACGCGGCAATCAAGCGCTGGTTTGGAGCGGCACGGGGAAACATCAGGCGCCGGCACTTTTGCTCTGCTTGTTTTGAGAGAAACGATTCTTAAAATACAAGGAGGACTCTCGATGAAAAAGCTGATCTGTTTTGCCCTGTCCCTGCTCCTGCTCTGCTCCCTGGCCGGCTGCGGAAGGCCGGCGGGCTATGAGGAGCTCTCCGCCCAGCCCATTGCACTCTCGGATGAGGTACTGTCCCAGCAGGAGGACAAGCTCCCGGCCATCTATGAGGCGCTGTCCCAATTCGGTTTAACCCTGCTCAGGGGGACCAGGGAGCAAACGGAGACCCCAACGCTGGTATCGCCCCTGTCCGTGGCGCTGGCTCTGTCCATGGCGGCCAATGGGGCAGAGGGCAATACGCTGGCCCAGTTTGAGGAAGTGCTCGGGGGCGGGGAGAGCCTGGACGCCCTCAACGCTGCCTGCAGTACCTTGATCCAGGCTTATCAGGATCTGGGCGGTTCCACCGAGAGTTCCATCGCCAACAGCCTGTGGACCGACCCGGAGGGAGCAATTTCCGAGGAGTTTATTGGCCGGTGCCAGGGAATCTTTGACGCGCAGGTCATCTCCGCCCAGTTATTCGATTCTGAAATCGTCCAAGCCCTCAATGGCTGGGTGTCCGACCACACCGACAAGCAGATATCGGACATCATCAGTGATCCCTTTGAAGAGGACACGGCCATCCTGCTGGTCAACGCGTTGTATCTGAAAAACACCTGGGAGACGGAGTTTGATCCAGACGATACCATGGAGAGGGGCTTCACCCATGAAGATGGATCTTTGGAATATATGGATTTCCTGCGCCATGGAGAGGTGAGGCTTCCCTATCTGGAGACAGATGCGGCTCAGGGGGTCCTGCTCCCCTATGACGACGGGCGCCTCAGCTTCTTTGCTCTGATGCCCCGGGAGGGAGCCGGCTTTGACGAGTGGCTGGATTCTTTGGACGGGGCGGCCCTCGCCCGGCTGCTCCAGTCGCCGGAGGACACACAGTTCCAAAGCCTGACCCTCCCCAAGTTTGAGAAGCAGTGGCAGGGAGATCTCCAGGCAGTCCTGGCCGAGCTGGGACTGGATCTGGCCTTTGATCCCACGCAAGCGGATTTCTCCCAGTTAGGAGATCACCCTGCAGGCTACTTCCTCTCCCAGGTCATCCACGCTGCCAGAATCGAGGTCAATGAGGAGGGGACCGAGGCGGCGGCCGCCACGGTGGTTGCAGGTGATGCCGGGGCTGATGCCCCGCCGCCGGAGGGATTGATCCTGGAGTTTACCCACCCATTTCTGTACGGCATTGTAGATATGGTAAATGGGGTGCCGCTGTTCCTGGGAACCTTTGAATAAGGTGCGTATTCAGCCCCCCGCGTCAAAGAACCCTGTCGAGAATCCGCGGCTATTTGCAGACTGCGGAATCATGAAATGCAGCAGGTTTTCAAATCCGCGGCGGCCGGCATAGCCGCCGCTGCCGCCCCTGCCCGTCAGCCTGCTCCACCTGTACTTTTTTATCCGGAATTACAAGGCCCGCCGCTCCATTCCACTCACAGCCATCTGTGCAGGGCCTGTGCCATCCTGGGGCTGTCCCGGAATTCCCCCGCTCCTCAAAACGGACCGGTATCCGTCCTTGCTTCGGATCATCCAGAAAACCGGACATGTTCTATCAGATTGTCCACAAAATGCCAGCCTTACTTCCAGCTGTACAGCGCACACTTCCCGCGGCGGAAGTGTGCGCTCTCTTTTGGGGAGATCTTTGCGCAGCAGCCCTCCGTCCCTACATCTTATTTATGTCTGATCAAGGGAGGAATTGGACAAATCTGGAAGAATTCGTCGAAGGCTATTCAAATCGGCCGGATTTTATGGTACGATGGCTGAGTTGGGAGGAATTGCCGATGAAATCAGGACAAGAACAAGATATCTTTTTGGAACAGCTGTATCGCGCGCATTTTCATGAGCTGGAGGTTCACGCTTACGGGTTTCTTGGAAGATGGGATCTTGCCAATATTGCCGCGCAGGATGCGTTTCATACGGCCTGGATCAGAATCGAAGCGGTAATGGCGTCTCCGAACCCCGTGGGATGGATGAAAAACACGGTTCGGAATACCTGCTATAATATGGTGCGCTCGCAAAACCGATATCTCAAGCTGTTCTTATCCCTGGAGGCGCTCCCTCCTGACGCTGAGCCAAGCTCCACAGATTACTCCCAGTCATCCGACCTGCTCCAGGAAATAGAAGACTCCCTCTCTCCGCAGGAATATGCGCTCTTAAAGGCAATTTTCATTGACGGCAGGTCCTATCTGGATCTGGCAGAAAAGCTGGGGATCAGCATGTGGGCCTGCCGGAAAAGAGTGGAGCGGATCATCAAAAAGATCCGGCGGAAAAATAACTTGGAATAAATGTCCAAAACCGATCGACTTTGGACATATAGTCTATAGGAAGGGGTTTCCGTATGGAGAGCAAATACTCATATCTGAATCAACTCAGCACAGAACAGCTGGAAAATCTGCTGACATCACAGCGGAGTTCTCCTGCGGATGAGGATGAAGCTTTTTGTGATGCCATTGAGGAGGTGATCTTGCAGCGGGAAACCCTACATGCAACCGGCCGGCTGGGCAGCGTTGACGCCGCCTGGACCGAATTTCAGAAGCACTACAACACACCTGAGGGCGACGGGCTCTCTCTCTATCCCGATGATCCAGATTTCGGGGATCCGCAGACTCCCCATACAGCGCCTCCCCTGCAGCACTTCAGCAAGACGCGCCGAATGATGCGCAGAGGCCTGATTGCTGCCGCCATTGTGACTGTGCTGTTTGCGGGCATGATCGCGGCGCAGGCATCCGGCCTTGATATCTTTGGCGCAATCGCGCGGTGGACAAGCGAGACATTTCATTTCACATCATCAGAAGCCCCGGTCACATCAGGCAGGAACAGCAATCTCTCTGAAACCAGTCAGGCGCTCCGGACAGCGTTCCGGGACAGCGGCATGGATGAATCCATGATTCCGGGATGGTACCCGGACCGGTATGAACTGGTGGATATAAGTACAGTAGCAACAAAGAGCTTTCATACGGTCGCACTCAGCTTTAAAGGCAGAGATGATTTCTTCACAATTTTGTATACAGAGTATGAAAACACGGCCAAAATTGGCCTCAAGGCCTTTGAGAAAGATGCTGATTCTGTGGAAGAATACATAAGCGGAAATCGTCTTTTTTATCTGATGACAAATCTGGATCATATTTCCGGCGCTTGGGCCGACGGTTCAACAATGATTTCTATTTCTGGTAATTTGACTGGGCAGGAACTAAAAACTATTATTGATAATATAGGAGATTAATGAAGTATGAAAAAGAAGTACGTTTTTCTCGCATTGGCAGCAATCATTATTCTCTCTTGTATCTCTGCCGGCGCACGGGCAAGCGAATATTTGTCCAGTTACGGTGCATATGCTTCTGCAGGCGATACCGGTGAAATTACAATCGATTTTGAAGTCACAGGCAATCAAATTTCCGACAGAATCGGCGTATCCAAAATCACACTCTATCGGGACAACGGGCGTATGGTTGAGGCCATTACCGGCAGCGTCAACAATGGTTTGATTTCAAGATCAGATGCTTTCCACTTTGGAAGCCATACCTTTGATCATCTCACCCCAGGCGAGTATTACTATGCAGAGGTCACTGTTTTTGCTGAATACAACGGCGGCTCAGACTCCAGAGTGATTGAAACAAATTCCGTGCGTGCGCCATACTAAAAAGTAAAAAGGTCAGATTTCCTGCAGGAAAGGCAGAGGGCAGCAAAGCCCCCTGCCTTTTTATCAAAATCGGGGGAATATGGTTAGATCCCGCCGGCATTTGCTATGCCGACAGGCCCTTGTCCGAGCGCGCCGTCTCCGATCCCCGCGATTCTTCCAGCTCTGGAGTTTTGCTTCCTGCCATTTGGCAGACGTCCGGCCCAAAATTTGTGAAATTGCGTCCAAATTTTGCGAAACCGGGCGGGGACGGTTTTATGCGGTTATACAAAAATTCCTCCTGCCGGTTTCCCGGCAGGCGGACTGTCTTGACAACGGCGCAGCGCCCCCCGTATAATAAACCCATCGAGAGCAACGGCGCCCTTGTATGGTGCCGCATGCTCTTTTTTCATTCCAAATGCTTTTTCATGAAAAAGCAACATGATTGTGACATTTCCGACACACGGTTCATGTGAAAGGGGACTGGCATATGGCGGGCTATCGAACAGAAGAGATCCTCCGGCGCATCCGGGAGGAGGATATTCAGTTCATCCGGATGCAGTTTACCGATATTTTCGGGCAGTTAAAGAATGTGGCAATCACCGCTTCCCAGATTGAGCGGGCGCTGAACAATGAGATCATGATGGACGGCAGTTCCATTGCGGGGTTTGTCCGGGTGGAGGAATCGGACCAGTATCTCTGGCCGGATCCGGACACCTTTGCGGTGCTCCCCTGGCGGCCCCAGTACGGCAAGGTCGCCCGGCTCATCTGTGATGTTCACAACCCGGATGGATCTCCCTTTGCAGGCGATCCCCGGGGCGTGCTGAAGCGGACCCTGGCCCAGGCGGAAGCTATGGGCTTCACTTTCAATGTCGGGCCGGAGCTGGAATTTTTTCTGTTTCACACGGACGAGGACGGAAAGCCTACCACCCGGACCACGGACGAGGCCAGCTATTTTGACCTGGGGCCTCTGGACCACGGAGAGAGCACCCGCAGGGAAATTTGTCTGAATCTGGAGGCCATGGGCGTTGAGATCGAGGCCAGTCACCACGAGACGGCACCCGGTCAGCATGAGATTGACATCAAATATGCCCCTGCTCTCCAGGCAGCCGATACCATCATGACCTTCAAGCTGGCGGTAAAAACGCTGGCACAGAAGAATGGCCTCCACGCCACCTTTATGCCCAAACCTGTTACCGGCACCGCCGGCAGCGGGATGCACATGAATATGTCCCTGTTCCAGGGCGAAAAGAACGTCTTCTTTGACCCAGCCGATCCCCAACAGCTCTCCCCCCTGGCCTATCAGTTCATCGCCGGTCTTCTGGAGCACGTGCGGGGCTTCTGCGCCGTTACCAACCCCCTGGTCAACAGTTATAAGCGGCTGATATCCGGCTATGAGGCGCCAAACCTTCTGGCCTGGTCTGCCGGAAACCGCTCGGCGCTGATCCGCATCCCCACGCCTCGTGGCCAGAGCACCAGGGTGGAGCTGCGCTGCCCGGATCCGGCCTGCAACCCATATTTGGCATTTTCCGCCTGTCTTGCCGCCGGGCTGGACGGCATCCGCCGCCATCTGACCCCGCCGCCGGCAGTAAACGCCAACCTCTATGCGCAGGACGCAGGGCAGGCGTTGGACCGTCTGCCCGGGACGCTGGAGGAGGCTGTTACTGCCCTGGCAAAAGACCGCGTGGTCATGGATGCACTGGGAACACATGTCACCAGCCAATATACGGCCGGCAAGCACCGGGAATGGGAAGCGTACTGTGCACAGGTTTCCCAGTGGGAACTGGACCGATATCTTGTAAGCTACTGACTGACAGACGGAAGAGGGGGAAGCGCGCATGGAGCAGATCGTAGTGGCCTTTCCCACCGAGGAGCCCCGGCGCCGTGTTCTGCGTCTGCTGGAAAGCGGCGGCTTTCCGTGCGCTGCCAGGTGCACCAGCGGCGGCGAAGTGATCCGGACGGTTCGGAATCTGGGACACGCCGCAGTAATCTGCGGCTTCCAATTCCGCGACATGACGGCCAGCGAACTGGCGGCCAGACTGGGAAACCGGGCAGAGCTGCTGGTGCTGGCCTCTGCCGCCCGGCTGGACTTCTGCGAGGGGGAAAATCTAATCAAATTGCCGCTCCCCGCTTCCAGGGCGGAATTCTTCGCCTCCCTGGAGACGCTCTGCCGGCGGGAACCCTGGCGCTCCCAATCACCGCCGCCCCAGCGCAGCGAAGAGGACCGCCAGTTGATCCGCCGGGCGAAGGAAGTGCTGATGGAAGTCAACCGCATGAGTGAAGCCGAGGCCCATCGCTTCCTTCAGAAGTACAGCATGGACGCGGGGCTGAAGCTGACAGAAACCGCCCGGCTGTTTCTGGAGCGGTACACCGGCTGACCGCCCGCAATCTGGAAAAGGAAAAGAGAGGGGGCCCAACAATGGGACCAAGACAAAAACCGACTTGCTTGTTTGATCCGGCTCTGGAGCACGACGCCTGCGGCATCGGGGCCGTAGTGGATTTGAGCGGCGCCGCTACCCACGCCGCGGTGGACCAGGCGCTGAAAATCGTGGAAAAGCTGGAGCACCGGGCCGGGAAAGATGCCTCCGGCGAAACAGGCGACGGCGTTGGCTTGATGATCCAGATCCCCCATAAACTGCTGGCAAAAGCGGCGGCAGCGGAGGGAATCACTCTGGGTGCCCCCCGGGACTACGGCGTTGGGATGTTCTTTTTCCCTGCGGACACGCTCAAGCGCGCTCAAGCCAAAAAAATGATGGAAATCATTGTGGCCAAGGAGGGTATGGCGTTTCTTGGCTGGCGGGATGTTCCCATCCATCCAGAGGTGTTGGGGAAGAAGGCGCGGGAGTGCATGCCGCACATCTCTCAGTGCTTTGTGGCCCGTCCGGCGGACTGCGCCCAGGGGCTGGATTTTGACCGGAAGCTGTATGTAGCCCGCCGAGTGTTCGAGCAGTCTAATATCAACACCTATATCTGTTCCTTCTCCAGCCGGACCATCGTATACAAGGGGATGTTCCTGGTGGGGCAGCTGCGGCGGTTCTACTCCGATCTGATGGACGAGGACTGCCAGAGTGCCATCGCCCTGGTCCACTCCCGTTTTTCCACCAACACCAATCCCACCTGGCAGCGGGCCCATCCCAACCGTTATATCCTCCATAACGGGGAGATCAACACCATCCGGGGCAATGTAGACCGCATGATGGCCCGGGAGGAGACCATGCATTCGACCGTTCTGGAGGCAGACATGGATAAAATCCTGCCGGTAGTGGACCAGAACGGCTCCGACTCGGCCATGCTGGACAACACTCTGGAATTCCTGATGATGAGCGGTATCCCTCTGCCTCAGGCGGTGATGATGTGCATTCCCGAACCTTGGGCCAACGACCGGCAGATGGGGCGGGAAAAGCGGGACTTCTACCACTACTGGGCCACCATGATGGAGCCTTGGGACGGTCCGGCGGCCATTGTATTTTCTGACGGGGATGTTGTGGGCGCAGTGCTGGACCGCAACGGCCTGCGGCCTTGCCGCTGGTATCTCACCACAGATCACATGCTGATCCTGTCCTCCGAGGTGGGTGTGCTGGAGATCCCGCCGGAAAAGATTGTAAAAAAATCCCGTCTGCAGCCCGGCAAGATGCTGCTGGCGGATCTGAAGGCCGGACGGCTGGTTAATGATGACGAGGTGAAAATGCAGTATGCCAGCAAGCAGCCCTACGGCGAATGGCTGGATGCCCACCTGGTCTATCTGCGGGATCTGCCTATCCCCAACCGTCAGGTGGAACACACCCCGCAGGTGTGGCGGGACCGGCTGTACAAGGCTTTCGGCTACACCTATGAGGAGGTTAAAGATTCTATTTTGCCCATGGCCCGGGACGGCGGGGAACCCACCGCTGCCATGGGGGTGGACACGCCCCTGGCGGTGCTGTCTGAAAACCACCAGCCCCTCTTCAGCTATTTCAAACAGCTCTTTGCCCAGGTGACCAATCCGCCTATGGACGCCATCCGGGAGGAGATCGTGACGGATACCACCGTCTATGCGGGGGCCAACGGAAACCTGCTGGAGGAACGGGCGGAAAACTGCACAGTCCTCCAGATTCACAACCCCATCCTCACCTCCCTGGACCTGATGAAGATCCGCTACATGGATCGGCCGGGCTTCCATGTGGAGACCATTTCCCTGCTCTACTATAAGGGTTCTCCCCTGGAAAACGCATTGGAGCACTTGTTCGTTTCGGTGGACCGGGCCTATAAGGACGGTGCCAATATTCTGATCCTCTCCGACCGGGGCGTGGATGAGAACCATGTGGCAATTCCCTCCCTTCTGGCGGTCAGCGCACTGGAGCAGCACCTGATCCGCACCAAGAAGCGCACCGCGCTCTCCATGATTCTGGAGAGCGCCGAACCCCGGGACGTCCACCACTTCTCCACGCTTTTGGGCTATGGCGCACAGGCCATCAACCCCTATCTGGCACAGGAGTGCGTAGAAGAACTGGTAACTCTGGGATTGCTGGACAAGGACCCTACTGCCGCAGTCAACGACTATAACAGCGCCATTCTCCGCGGCATCGTGAAGATCGCCTCCAAAATGGGGATTTCCACCATCCAATCCTATCAGTCTGCGCAGATTTTCGAATGCGTCGGCATCAACCGGGCAGTGATTGACCGGTACTTCACCAATACCGTCAGCCGTGTGGAGGGGATCGGCCTGGAGGAAATCGGCGAGGGCGTGGAGTGGAACCACAACCAGGCCTTTGACCCGCTGGGGCTGGGCTACGACGCCACGCTGGATTCCACCGGGATCCACAAGCTGCGCTCCGGTCCGGACAAAGAGGACCACATGTATAACCCCAGGACCATTCTGTTGCTGCAGAAGGCTGCCCGCGAGGGAGATTATTCCGCTTTCAAAGCATACACTGCTCTGGTGGACGAACCGGCGAAGCCTCACACGCTCAGGGGACTGCTGGAATTCCAGTTTGCTCCGGATGGCGGGATCCCCATCGAAGAGGTGGAGCCGGCGGAAGCCATTGTCCGGCGTTTCAAAACCGGTGCCATGAGCTACGGCTCTATCTCCCAGGAGGCTCACGAGTGCCTGGCCATCGCCATGAACCGCATTGGCGGAAAGTCCAACTCCGGCGAGGGCGGCGAGGCCTCCGAGCGGCTGCACGACGAGCGGTGCTCCGCCATCAAACAGGTGGCCTCCGGCCGGTTCGGCGTTACCAGCGAATACCTCACCAGCGCCCAGGAGATTCAAATCAAAATGGCCCAGGGGGCAAAGCCGGGAGAGGGCGGGCATCTGCCCGGAAAGAAGGTCTATCCATGGATCGCCCAGACCCGCTGCTCCACTCCGGGCGTCTCTCTGATCTCCCCGCCGCCCCATCATGATATCTATTCCATTGAGGACCTGGCTCAACTGATCTATGATCTGAAAAACGCAAACTCCCGCGCCCGCATCAGCGTGAAATTGGTCAGCGAATGCGGTGTCGGAACCATCGCTGCAGGCGTAGCCAAGGCCGGAGCCCAGGTGGTGCTGATCTCCGGTCATGACGGAGGCACGGGTGCCGCGCCCCGCAGCTCCATCTACGGGGCGGGTCTGCCATGGGAGCTGGGTGTTGCAGAGGCGCACCAGGCACTGATTCAAAACGGTCTGCGCCGGCAGGTGGTGATTGAAGCGGACGGCAAGCTGATGACCGGCCGCGATGTGGCCATTGCCTGCATGCTGGGTGCGGAGGAGTTCGGCTTTGCCACTGCTCCCCTGGTAGCTATGGGCTGCTGCATGATGCGGGTGTGCAATCTGGACACCTGCCCGGCGGGCATTGCCACCCAGAACCCGAAACTCCGCGCCCGATTCTCCGGCAAGCCGGAATATGTCATCAATTTCATGATGTTCGTCGCTCAGGAGCTGCGGGAGTACATGGCACGCCTTGGAATCCGCACAGTGGACGAACTGGTCGGCCGCAGCGACCTGCTGCAGGTCCGCAAAAAGCTGGTAACCCACCGGGCAGAGACACTGAATCTGCGCGGAATTCTGGAGAACCCCCAGGGGGGCCAGCGGGTACATTTTGACCCCGCGGCCGCCTACGATTTCCATCTGGAGCGGACGCTGGACGAGAGCGTCCTGCTGGGGAAGCTGGGCAAAACACTCAAGGGAAAGCGCAGCGGCAGGCTGGACCTGGCGGTGTCCTCTACCGACCGCACATTCGGTACGCGGTTTGGCTCTGAGATCACCCGGCAGTGCGGCAGCTCCCTGCCTGATGACAGCTATGTCATCACCTGTCACGGCGGCGGCGGACAGTCCTTCGGCGCTTTTATTCCCAAGGGGTTGACCCTGGAGCTGGAGGGAGACTGCAATGACGGTCTCGGCAAGGGCCTGTCCGGCGGGAAATTGATTCTCTATCCGCCCAAAGGCAGCACCTTTGATCCGGGCGAGAACATCATTGCAGGCAATGTGGCCCTATATGGCGCCACCTCCGGCCAGGCGTATATCAACGGAATAGCCGGCGAGCGGTTTTGCGTCCGCAACTCCGGTGCCACTGCCGTGGTGGAGGGCGTGGGGGATCACGGCTGCGAGTACATGACCGGCGGCCGGGTGGTCATCCTGGGCCCCACAGGGAAAAACTTTGCAGCCGGCATGTCCGGTGGCATTGCCTACGTGCTGGATGAACGTCACGATCTCTATATGCGTCTCAACAAGGATCAGGTCATCACCGACACTCTGACGGACGCCTATGACATTGCGGAACTCCGCAGCCTCATCCAGGCCCATGTGGACGCTACCGGCTCTCCCCGGGGAAAAAAGATTCTTGCGGCATTCCACTCCTACATCCCCTGTTTCAAAAAAGTTATGCCCAGAGACTATGACCGGATGCTCCGTTCCATCGCCCAATACCAGGAGAAAGGCATGTCCCGGGAACAGGCGGAGATCGAAGCGTTCTACGCCAACACCAGAGTTTGAAAGGAGGCCGTGCTGTATGGGAAAACCCACTGGCTTTTTGGAGTATGTCCGGCAGGAGGATCCGCAGCGCGCCCCGGCGGAGCGGGTTCGGGATTGGGAGGAAATCCATCTCCCCCTTCCGGAGGATGACCGCCGCTGGCAGGGCGGGCGCTGCATGAACTGCGGTGTGCCGTACTGTCAGGCCGGCATGATCTATGAGGGCCGGGATTTCGGCTGCCCCCTCCACAACCTGATCCCGGAGTGGAACGATATGATCCTCTCCGGCAACTTGAGCCACGCCCTCAGCCGACTGCTGAAAGCGAACAATTTTCCGGAATTCACCGGCCGGGTCTGCCCCGCGCCCTGCGAGCGGGCCTGTATCTGCGGGATCTATGGGGACCCGGTCACCATCCGGGAAAACGAGCTGAGCGTGATCGAGGGGGCATTTGCCGCCGGAAAGGTCCGGCGGCGGCGTCCGCCACAGTGGTCCGGGAAAAAGGTGTGTGTGGTGGGGTCCGGCCCCGCCGGCCTGGCGGCGGCGGATCAGCTGAACCGCCGGGGGCACATGGTAACGGTGATTGAACGGGAGCCGCGGCCCGGCGGACTTTTGACCTATGGCATTCCCAACATGAAGCTGCCCAAGACGGTTGTCCAGCGGCGGATCGACCTGATGACAGACGAGGGTGTTACTTTTGTCTGCGGTGTGGATGCGGCGGCGGAGGCCATTGCCAAGCGCCTGCTGCGGGATTATGATGCCATCCTTCTCTGCTGCGGCGCGGGCGAGCCCCGCCCTTTGGGAATAGACACCGCCGGCGTCACCGGCGTATACTATGGCACGGAGTATCTGAAATCTGCCGTGGAGCGGGCACAGTTTGGAAAGGCAGATCCCGCCGTCCCATCTGCTGCCGGACTGGACGTGGTAATCGTCGGCACCGGTGACACCGCCAGCGACTGCCTGGCCACCGCACTACGCCAGGGCTGCTCCTCTGTGCGGCAGTTGGTCCGCCGGCAGGAGTCAGACTATTGGGACGCAGACGGCAGGCTGCCCCTGGACTATGCCCATGCGGAGGCAGTGGCTGTCACCGGCTCCGACCCGCGCCGCTTTTCTGTCCAGGTGGCTGCGCTGAGATCCGGAGATGACGGCGCTCTTACCGGCGTGGTTACCACGGACGGCGACACGCTGCCCTGTCAGTTGCTCATTGCCGCCACCGGTTTTTCCGGCTGTGAACGCGGCGTGTGCGACGCTTTCGGCGTGGAGCATGAGAAGACCGTCTGCACCGCAGCGGACAGCTACTCCACCAATGTGGAAAAAGTATTTGCCGCCGGAGACATGCGCCGGGGGCAATCGCTGGTGGTGTGGGCCATTGCAGAGGGGCGGGATGCAGCGGCGGAGATCGACGCCTATTTGAATGGCTATACCAACCTGGTGCGGACCATCGGGTAGCTCCCCCCGTCAGGGCGCCGCTCCGTCCGGGGCAGGGCGGAGCGGCGCAGATTCGTAAAACAGCGACAAAAATTCTCTGCCCGCCCCATTGAAATTTTATTCAAAATCCGCCATTGACAGCAAGCAGAATTCAGTGCTATCCTACTACTGTTAATTGAAAAGAGTCAACAAAGGCGTTGATGGAGAAAAGTACCGCGGAAGTTCCGGGCCAGTGAGCGGGGGAAGGTGGAACCCCCGTGCCAGAAATCCGCGGGAAGACCACTCCGTAGCTGTGATCTGAACGCGGGAAACCGTTAGTAAGTGAGACGAGTTGTGACCGTTACCTCACACAGGCTTGTTGGAGTCTTGTCAAGAGGTCCCCAACCCGGGGACAAGTCAGGTGGCATCGCAGATCGCAGCTATTCGTCCTGAAAGATCAGGACAAAGCTGCGGTCTTTTTGTTTTTTCTGTGCCCCTCCCTCTTTCCCGGAGTCTAACAAAATATTCATCTGTTTTGGAATAAATATTTATAATTTGCAGATAGGAGGCATGTGTCATGCGAGAGAAAAATCAATTGCCCGAGTTGTTTGGAAGCCTGGTGTTCAACGAAGAGACCATGAAGGACCGTCTCTCATCCGCGTCCTACGGGGCCTGGAAGCGGTGCGTCACCGACGGAAGCCCCCTGGACCTCTCCACGGCTAACGAAATCGCCGAGGCTATGAAGCAGTGGGCGGTAGAAAAGGGCGCCACCCATTTCACCCACTGGTTCCAGCCCATGACCGGCATCACTGCCGAGAAGCATGACAGCTTCATCGCTCCTACCGGCGGCGGCCGAATCATCATGGAATTCTCCGGCAAGGAACTGATCCGGGGTGAACCGGACGCATCCTCTTTCCCCTCCGGCGGCCTGCGGGCCACCTTTGAAGCCCGGGGCTATACCGCTTGGGACCCCACTGCCTTTGCCTTCATCAAGGAAGAGTCCCTTTGTATCCCCACCATCTTCTGCTCCTACTCCGGCGAGGCTTTGGATAAAAAGACGCCCCTGCTGCGCTCCATGGATGAGGTCAGCCGCCAGGCAGTGCGGATTCTGCGTCTGTTTGGAGATACTGAGACCAAGCGGGTCACCGCCCAGGTGGGGCCGGAACAGGAGTATTTCCTGATTGACAAGGCTCTGTATGAAAAGCGGGAGGATCTGCGAATGACAGGGCGCACCCTGTTCGGCGCCAAGCCGCCCCGGGGGCAGGAGCTGGAGGATCACTACTTCGGCGCAATCCGGCCCAGAGTCGCCGCTTACATGAAGGATCTGGACGAGGCACTGTGGAAAGTGGGGGTCTATTCCAAAACCAAGCACAATGAGGTGGCCCCCTCCCAGCACGAGATGGCGCCGATCTATACCGACGCCAACACCGCCTGCGACCACAACCAGCTGACGATGGAGCTGATGAAAAAGGTGGCGGACCGGCATGGACTTGTATGTCTGCTCCATGAGAAGCCTTTTGCCGGCGTCAACGGCTCGGGGAAGCACGACAACTGGTCTCTGGGCACGGATACGGGAAAAAACCTTTTCAAGCCGGGTTCTACGCCCAGTCAGAATGCACAGTTCCTGCTGTTCCTGGCCGCCTTTATCAAAGGGGTGGATGAATACCAGGACTTCCTGCGGGCAACGGTCGCCTTCCCCGGAAACGACCACCGGCTGGGCGCCCAAGAGGCTCCGCCTGCTGTCCTCTCCATTTTCCTGGGAGAGGAACTGACCGGTGTGGTCGAATCCATCATCCATGGGACCGAATTTCAGAGCAGCGGCAAGCGGACCTTGCAGATCGGTGTAGATGCCATGCCCGCGATCCGTCAGGACAACACGGACCGCAACCGCACCTCCCCCATGGCCTTTACCGGCAACAAGTTCGAATTCCGGATGCTGGGTTCCTCCCAGTCCATCTCCGGTCCGAATATCGCGCTGAACACCATCATGGCTGAGGAGCTCCAGCAGTTTGCAGATGAGTTGGAGAGCGCGGCAGATTTTCAGGCGGATCTGCAGAAATTGATTCGCCGTGTCTTGACGGAGCACCAACGGATCATCTTCAATGGCAACGGCTATGACGAGGCCTGGCTGGAGGAGGCCAAACGGCGGGGGCTCTACAATCTGACATCCACCGCCGATGCGCTGCCGGTGTATACGGCCCCAAAGAATGTGGAACTGTTTGTCAAGCATGGCATTTACACAAAAGAGGAGATGGAGGCCCGGGCGGAGATCCATGTGGAGAACTATGCCACGGTACTCTCCATCGAGGCAAAAACCATGGCCGATATGATCCGCCGGCAGATCCTCCCCGCTGTATCAGCCTTTGCCGGGGATCTCTGCCAGCGCGCCTCCAACAAGGATGCTTTGGGAATCGTCTCTCAGTATGAGCGGGAAACCGCCGGAAAGATTGCCGGTCTGGCGGATTCTCTGCTGACCGCCTGTGAGAAGATGGAGGAAGACCTGGCAGTCATCCCCGGCAGTTCCCATGAGGCAATGCGTTATTGCCACGATACCCTGATCCCTGACATGGCGGAAGCACGGGGCGCCGCCGATCAGCTGGAGTCCCTCACCGCCGCTGACCGCTGGCCTTTCCCCACCTATTCCGACCTGCTCTTCTCTGTCTGACGGCCCCCCTGCTCCTGCACCTGTACACAGTGTGCAGGAGCAGGAGCGCCCCGGTGTATATTGAACGTTCTTGGAGGAATCGCCTTGTCCATTCACGAGGAATGCGGATTATTCGGAATTTGGGACCCCGGCGGGGATTGCGCCCGCACGGTCTATTACGGGCTGTATGCTCTGCAGCACCGGGGGCAGGAATCCTGCGGCATCGCCGCCATTAATAACCGGGAACTCTCTTTTTACAAGGACGTCGGTCTGGTGGGCGATGTATTCACCCCGGCGCAGCTGGACCGGCTGGGCGGCACCATGGCCGTTGGACATGTACGCTATGCCACCACAGGCGACGACCGGCGGGAAAATACCCAGCCCCTGACACTCAACTATGTCAAAGGGACATTGGCAGTGGCACACAACGGGAATCTGGTGAATACCAAGGCGCTGCGCACCGCCTTCGAATATCGCGGGGCGATTTTCCAGACCACCACCGACTCAGAGCTCATCGCTTACGCCATCGCCCAGGAGCGGCTGCGCTGCGGCCGGGTGGAGGATGCGGTCTGTCAGGCAATGAAGGGGCTGCGGGGTGCCTATTCCCTGCTGGTCATGTCCCCCCAGAAACTGATTGCCGCCCGGGATCCCTGGGGCTTCCGGCCGCTGTGCATGGGCCGCCGGGGCAACGCGGTCCTGTTCGCCTCGGAGAGCTGTGCGCTGAACGCAGTGGGGGCAGATCTGGTACGCGAATTGGCGCCGGGCGAGATTGTGACCGTTGAAAACGGAACGGTCACCGCCATCCGTGAAAACTGCAAAAACACCGCCGGCCACATGTGCATTTTTGAATATATCTACTTTGCCCGTCCGGATTCTGTGATCTGCGGACAGTCCGTCCACGAGGCCCGGCGCCTTGCCGGCGCGCTGCTGGCCAGAACCCGGCCGGCAGAAGCCGACGTTGTTGTCGGCGTTCCGGACTCCGGTCTGGATGCGGCCATGGGCTATGCGGAGGCTTCCGGAATCCCCTATGGGATGGGGCTGGTCAAAAATCGCTATATCGGCCGGACTTTTATCACACCTGACCAGCGCAGCAGGGAACAGGCCGTGCGGATCAAGCTGGGCGCCCTCAGAAACTGCGTAGCCGGAAAACGGATTGTCCTGATTGATGACTCCGTCGTCCGGGGCACCACATCCCGGCAGATTATCTCTCTCCTGCGGGAAGCCGGCGCCAGGGAGGTTCACCTGCGGGTCTCCGCTCCCCCATTTATTGCCCCCTGCTATTTTGGAACGGATATTCCCGACCGGGAGCACCTGATCGCAGCCAACCTCTCCATAGAGGAAATCAATGCGCTGATTGGGGCTGACAGTCTGGGTTTCCTTCCACTGGAGGCTCTCCACCAGATCGCGCCGGATGCTGCCTGCGGCTTCTGCGACGGGTGCTTCACCGGCACATACCCTTTGGAATCCCCGGGTACAGATGCAAAAATTTAACTTGACAAGGAGAAAGTGCTCAGCTATACTATGCCCAATTTCAAACAGAAAACCGTTGATGAGGAAGATACGCAGCGAGACGGCCTTTCAGCGAGTCCGGGTTGGTGGGAGCCGGGCGGTGCAGCAGCTGCGAGTGGGCCTCAGAGGGCGAAGCGAAACGCGGAGGGATCTCCGCGGAGTCAGCAGAGACGGAGGGCCACCGTTACCGGGCACAGGATGTGTTGGCATCCGTTGAGGTGGGCGCTTTTGCGTCAAACAAGGTGGCACCGCAGGTTTTTCAGCCTGTCCTTGAAGAGTTTTATCTTCAGGGACAGGCTTTTTTTATTGTTTCTGTGTGAAGAAAGGAGTGCAAATATGGACGACAGCTTTGAAATTTACGACCTGAAGGTCGAGGTAACCGCCACAGACCGCCCCATGGTGTGCAGCCACCGCGTTGGGGATTACTTCCTGGTGGAGGGGGAAAACCTGGTCTTTCCCCAGCCCACGGCGTTTTCCATGTACGCTCTGGGGGCGCTCCTGCCGCTGCTGCCCGCCAAGCAGCGGGTCCGGGATCCCAATGACTGGATGAGCACCGACGCCTACATCGCCTGTCCGGATCCCAACTGCGGGGCCCGGTTCAAGATCACCCGCACCAAACTCCGCCGCCAAAGCCACGGGGAATGCACCGTTGTCCCCCTGGGCGGCGAACAGCCATAAAAGGAGGAACATTGCCATGAAAAAGAAGTACACTGTGATCAAAAACGTCCGCCTGGTGGACGGCACCGGGGCCCCGGCCATTGAAAACGCCGTGTTCGTGTTCTTCAACGGGGACACCATCGCCGATGACCGGCTGGTCTACTGCGGCAGCGCGGCGGGCTACGATCCCGCCATCACCGCCGACGGGGAGGTCTTCCCCCTGGATCTCTCCGACAACACCTATACCGTTCTGCCGGGGCTCGTCAACACCCACGTGCACCTGTCCCTGGAGCTGCCCTACCTCCCCTACTACGTGGATAAGTTCGGCGACGCCTACCGGGCCATGGTCACCTACCGCCGGGCCTGCGAGGCGCTGCTGTGCGGCGTCACCACCGTCCGGGGCGTGGGCAACGCCGACACCTCGGAGATCGCCGTGCGCAACGCCATCAACAAGGGCATGTTCGGCGGCCCCCGGATCATCACCTGCGGCTCCGCCCTCTGCCCCCACGCAGGCCACGGCTACAACACTCCCCGCAATGTGCAGTGCTCCGGCGCGGATGAATTCATCCGTGGGCTCCGGGGGCAGCTGGCCCAGGGTGTGGACCAGATCAAGCTGATGTACACCGGCGGCCTGGCAGGGGCCTACGAGGGCACGCTGGACATCCAGATGACGGAGGAGGAGGTGAAGGCCTGCATCGAGGTGGCCCACAACAACTCCAAGCGCATCGCCGCCCACCTCTCCATCGACCGGGCCATCGCCCAGGCGGTCCGGCTGGGGCTGGACAGCGTGGAGCACGCCTACACCCTCTCGGAGGAGACCTGCCGCATGATGGCGGAGAAGGGCACCTTCCTGACCCCCACCCTGGTGGTGTCCCACTGCAACGACTATCTCCGGAAGCACGGTTCGCCCGAGTGGCACCTGCGCAAGCAGGAGGTCGCTGCCCGGGAGCACATCAACTCCTGCCGCCGGGCGGTGGAGGCCGGGGTGACCATCTGCACCGGCACGGACTTGCTGCCCTCGGATCCCATCGACGGCACCACCCCCACCGTGCGGGAGGCGGAGCTGCTGGTGGAAGATGTGGGGATGACGCCGCTGCAGGCCATCCGCGCCGCCACCCGCAACGGGGCCGACCTGTGCGGCATCCTGAAGGAGACCGGCACCCTGGAGCCGGGCAAGCTGGGAGACTTCATCATTGTAGAGGGCCGGCCGGATCAGAACATCCGGGATCTGCGCAACATCCGGCTGATCTCCAAGGGCTGCCGCCTGGTGAAAAGCGACCTGCCCGCCATCACCAAGCAGAATTTCAATCCCATGATGGCCGGCATCCCCTGCGACGGCGGTACCTTCCGGCTCTGGTAAGAATCCGCTTACCGTCCCCTTCATCCAAATTCTATTTCTGAGAGAGGAGAAGCCTATGAGCGCACAACTGATCAGCCTGATCGGCATTTTCCTGGCCCTTGTCCTGGTGGTTGCAGGCTCCCTGCGGGGCATTAACCTGATTATTCTCTCCAGTGCGGCTGCCTTCCTGGTCTCCGCTACCGGCAGCATCGGCCTGTTGAACGGCTACGGCGCCTATCTGGAGGGGGTGGCCAGTTCTGTGACCAGCATGTTCCCGCTGTTTCTGGGCGGGCAGCTGCTGGGCTGCTTCCTGGAGAAGAGCGGCCTCACCGAGTCCATTGCCAACGCCGTGATCCGCCGTTCGGGAACCCGGGCCATTGTGGTGGCGGTATTCGCGGTGTCCTGGCTGCTGACCTTCTGCGGTATCAACGTCTTTGTCATCATCTTCACCGTCTATCCCATCGCCTGCGCTTTTTTCAAGGTGGGGGATATCCCCCGCAGCCTGATCCCCGCCTGCGTGCTTGGCGCCTGCGTCTCCCAGCAGATGCTGCCCGGCATTGCCGACACCATCAACATCCTGGCCACAGACACCTTCGGCGTCCCGGCTGCCGCCGGGCCGGTCACCGGGATTACCATGACCGTGTTCCTCTTTATCGTCAACGCCGGCTATCTCTACCGGGAAGGGAAAAAAGCCAAGGAACGAGGGGAAGGCTTCCTCCCTTTGGATGGGGAATCCTTTGACATCGACCTGGACAAGAAGGGGCTGCCCCACCCGCTGCTGGCGGTGGTGCCCATCGGCGTGGTGCTGGTGGCGCTGAACGGCTTCAGCGTGCCGGCTTATGCCTCTCTTTATCTGGGTGCCATCGCCGCCATGGCGCTGTTCTTCCGGCGGCTGGGTGGGGCGAAGGGCGTCACCGCTACCTTGAACCAGGCAGCTAAAAGCTCCATGTCCGTTCTGTCTACCTGCGCCATCATTGGTTTCAGCGGCATTGTCACCGCTGTCCCAGGGTATGACCTGCTGCTGGCAGGCCTGGAGCGGGTCTCCGGCGGCAACCCCTATCTCTTCGCCTTCATCTGCGTGGCAGTGATCGCCGGCGTGTCCGGCTCTGCCACCGGCGGCGTCCAGTTTGTGCTGGACAGCTTCAGCAGCAAGCTCCTGGCCATGGGCGGCAATCCCGCCTCCCTGGTTCGGGTAATCTGTGCCGCTGCCCGCACCTTCGATTCCCTGCCCCACAACAGCGCCGTGGTGCTGACCCTCAACGCCTGCAACGTCACCCACAAAGAGGGATATAAGCATGTGGCGGTCACCACCGTGCTCAACACCACCCTGGCCACATTCATCGCAATTCTCTTTGCCATGCTGGGCATCCAATAAGGAAAGGAGACTGGTTTCCATGGAACAGAAAAACCATTTCAAAAACGGCTACACCTTTAACCGCATCATCAACGGCTGCTGGCAGCTGTCTGCGGAGCATTGCCTGCAAGGGCACCTGGACATTCAGGATGCACTCCGGGCTTTCCACATGCTGATCGACCAGGGTTTCACTACCTTTGACTGCGCCGACATCTACACCGGCGTGGAGGAGATCATCGGGGAGTTCGTCAGCGAGCTCAAGCGGGACGGGAACTACCGGGAGGAGGACATCCAGATCCACACCAAGTTCGTCCCCGACAAGGCCATCCTGCCCACTATCAACCGGGAGTACACGGAGCGGATCGTGGACCGCTCTCTCAAGCGGATGCACCGGGAGGCCCTGGATTTGGTCCAGTTCCACTGGTGGGATTTCAGCATCCCGGGGATGATGGACACTGCCTTTGACCTGGTCCGCCTCCAGGAGAAGGGGAAGATCCGCAACATCGGCATGTGCAACATGGACACGGAGCGCCTGAAAATGATGGTGGACGCCGGGATCCCGGTGGTGTCCAACCAGGCCCAGTACTCCCTGTTTGACCGGCGGCCGGAGCGGACGCTGCTGGATTACAGCGCTCAGCACGGCATCTGCACCTTCTGCTACGGCACCCTGGCCGGCGGCTTCCTGGACGAGCGGTACATGGGAAAGGCCTATGAGGCCCCAGAAACCCGCTCCCAGGTGAAATACATGCAGATCATCGAGGACTCCCTGGGCTGGGACGGGCTGCAGAAGCTGCTGGTGCTCCTCAAGGGGATCGCCGAAAAGTACCAGGTGTCCATTGCCAACGTGGCCACCCAGTATATCCTGCGGCAGGAGAGCGTGGGGGCCGTGATGGTGGGCACCCGGAACTCCAGGCATGTGACGTCCAATCTCCGTACGCTGCAATTCGATTTGGCTGAGGAGGATCTGGCCGCCATTCGGACTTTTTTGAACCAGTACCCCACCCCTGAGGGGGAGTGCTATGAATTGGAGCGCACCTCACCCCGCTACCAAAGCATTATTCTTACGGATCTGAACGGGGAATCATCCAGCGGCCAGTGACACACAACAACAGCCTGCCGGTCAGGAGGCTATGACCACGCAGCACCAGTCGGAACGCATTCCGTCTGGTGCTGTTCGTTTTTTTCTGCCCGCCGGATGGTTCATGCTCTGGAACCCCTGTTGGCAAACGCATCAATCTGCGCTATAATTGGGCATTGAAATGGCGTGGAGGAACCCCTCCCCCTCCATGCCGTCCAAGAGACAGCACAGGAGAAACACATATGGAAAAAATCATGGTTGTAGAGGACGATCTGGCCCTCAGCGCCGGCCTCTGCTTTGAACTGGACAGCAGCGGATACCTCACCGTTGCCGCCTATAACTGCCAGAAGGCGCGGCAACTGCTGGCAGGCGATCACTTTGATTTGGCATTACTGGATGTGAACCTGCCGGACGGAAACGGCTTTGACTTGGAGATGGCGTATACAAAGACGTCCACCTCCCCGTTGGCAATCGCCAGGGAGCAGGCGTCCCAGCTGCTGTCGAACCACTCGATGGTATAGCCGTATTCCGCAGCAAAGTGTTTGATAAACTCAATGTCCACGCCCTGTGGTTCTTCCGTGACAAAGTCGTAGTAGGTGTAGGGGTAACCGCTGCCGCCGGTATTGATGGCCACCCCGCAGCACTTCCCCATCCTCCACCTGGGGGATATTCGTGTTGGGGATAAACTCCTCAGCGTTGGCCCGTTCCACCATGTCCGTGTAGGTCTCACTTGCCTTCAGCTTGGGAATATATTCGTTCATCTGCTCCAGAATGTCCCGGCGGGCGTTGGTGATATAGGCCACCAGAGAGTCCTCCCCGATCGGCTCCTCCTGGATCGCAAGATCTGAATACTCCGCCACCATGCTGTAGGCGTACAGAGCATCCACCGCAATGGCATCCACATAGCCAAACCGCAGGGCCATAATGCAGTCACCTATGCTGTCATAAAGATAGAGATGGGGGATGCGGACCTGTTCGGACAAATAGTAGTCCGAGCTCCAGGCCAGCGGTGTGCCGATCCGCCATGACTGCCAATCTTCCATGTCCAATTCATTTGCGACTTCTCTGCTGCCGCAGCCGACGAGCATTCCCCCCGCCGCCAGCAGGCAAAACAGCACACATAGGATCCGTTTCCTCCTGTCCATATTTCCTCCGTTTCTATCTGCCCGGAATGCCGGATATTGGTTCTGCATGCGTCGGGCACATCACCGCTTCCCCGCCCTCTTCTCCGGGAAGGACGGACAGTGCGGCTTTTCGATATCCCGGCCGGCATGCATCTGCGGTCTGTCATCATCATTTTACTATAGAAACGGCTAAAACGGCGAGCCTTACACAATTGTAAAGTTCGCCGCAGGCGATCCTCCGGGCCAAGCAGCCTCTCCTCCCAGCATCAAACGCGCCTGTTCCCTGTATTCTCATAGTAACCTTACGGACGCACCGTGTATCGGATCCCGATGGGCCGTAACTTTGGACTTCGGGCGGACCCGCAGCATCCTCTCTGAAAACCGGCAGAGTGCGAGCCTCCTCTGCCGGGAACTCCTGCGGGTCATGCGGGAAGTTCCCAAATGTGCGGGGTTCTTCCCGCGGGGCAAAAGAGCCCTGATCCTGCAAGGGATCAGGGCTCTTTTGCAAAGGCCGCCGGCATCTGCGGAATTGCCCCGGCGGGAAGCGGCTTGCCTGTCCATCGCTTCCTTTCCGGTTTGGCGCTGTTCGTCCGGATGTGATCGGGTCGGTGTTTCAGCCATTCCGCCGTGTCTCACCGGACATCTCCCGTTTTGGGGCAGTTTCCGGGGCCCTCCCCATTTCCAGCACGATTGACCCGAGTCTGGTCATACATCACCGCGCTTTCCAGGTCCTCAAAGTCCCCCAAGACCCGCAGGTCCACGTGGGAGGCGTCCACCCCGGCGTCCGGGTGCTCTGCCTGCTGGGCCAGGGTGGAGGGAGAGGTCCCCTCCAGCTGTCCCCGGGCGCTTTCGGAGCGCAGGCGGCACACCTCCAGCAAAGTGTCCACCGCCAGCTGGTGGTCCTCATAGGAGCAGAAGGCGGTGGGGTCCGCCTCCACATAGAGGGCGATAAGGACCTGCGCCTCCCGGATGACCGCCTCACACCGGCCGCTCTCCAGATACTCCGTGAGGAACTGGTCGAAATAGGCGTGGTACCGGGCAAAATATTCGTCGTTCTTCATCAGGTTGTGGTAGAGGGGGCGCTCCAGCATGGTCGCCCCCCGGGCGGGGGTGTTGATGGGCCAGTTAAGGAGCACGTTGGGGTCCCGGATGGGGTCGGTCATCCCCAGGGCATAGGTGCCGAAGGACAGGTTGTAGTCCCAGGGCAGGATGGAAAGAATCCCGTCCTCCTCATAGAGAAAGTAGTTGTGCCCCGTGTGCCCCAGATAGCTGTCCCAGTTCATCACGAACACCTGCACCACAAAGTACCGCAGCACCTGGTCCACATTCACCGCAGTTTCCAAATTCTCTCCGGAGGCCAACGTCTCCAGTGCCCGGATGAGCCGCGCCTGATCCGCCTCGCCCACATCGAACTTGGCATTGTCAAAAATATTGGGGTAGCACTCCGGGTCGTTGCCCACATAGCGCAGAGCCACATCGGCGTTCTCGGCGTTCAGGGAGGTGTAGTCCGGCTTGTAGAGCTGCCCGTGGTCCGCCCCGAAGTTCCGCCGGGCGAAGGCCTCCTCCGGCTCCTCCACGGCCAGGAACAGCCCCCAGGGGGAGCCGTTCA
>CALXDF010000031.1 GCA_944386995.1 uncultured Oscillospiraceae bacterium | reverse complement strand
CCTCATTGGCCTTCTGGCCCAGCAGCCAGTTGTAATACTCTACATATTGGTCGTAGGTGTCCGCATTGGCAAAGCCGCCAGCGTCGATGTCGCCGCTGGGATCGCCGCCCGCCGATTTATCGCTCTGGTTGTCCCAGATGTACGTCTGCAAGGCCATGAACAGGCTGCCGGGGATCTCTCCGGTGTAGTCGGCGATGTAGCTCATCATCCACTTGACATTTTCGCGGGTGATGGCGTCCATCTCGCCCAGGCCGGTCTCGGCCACCGCATCATTCCACAGGGCGTCTGCGTCGGCCCCGGTGGCGGAGCGGTAGGTGTAGGACTGCAAAAAGCTCTCCGTGCCGTAGCGGTAGGAGTAGCCAAGATCCATGCAGTAGAGCTGCCGTCCGGCCGCCGTGGGCGGGCGGTAGGAATAGGACTGCCCCTGGGAGTTGAGCCGTGTGGTCCAGAGGCTGGGGTCCGTCACCGGGGTAATACCTACGCCGGTGGACTCCGCTGCCATCGCCGCTGTGGGCAACAGCGACAGGAAGGTCAGCAGGGTCAGAAGCAGGGATACGATTCTCTTTTTCATAAAACCCTTTCTGACCGTGAAAGGCAGGACAGCCCACTCGAAAGGCCGTTGAAAATTCCCTCCTCTCACGGCCTAAAAATAGATTTCGAGTGAAAAAAGTGCGCAAAAAAAGAGGGCCGCCCATTTCAGGGCGGCCCTTGCGAGACCTGTGCGCATGGCACAGGCGCGTCATTGTAAACTGCTGAAGTCTGTGATAGAATACTGTCGATTTTGAACGATCAGAGGAATGGAGACATCGTCATGCTGAAGCTCAACCCCATGAAAGATCTGTACGAGAGCCCGCTTGCGCCCATGGCGCTGGCAGACTATGAGGCGTTTTCCAAGTTTCTGAATCAGGCGCTCCATCGCTGCCACCAGACAGGACGGGATTTCAACGTCTATCTGGACTGGGCCATTCGGGCCCTGGCATCCAGCCTGGCCGCGGACAGCGCCGGACGGATCTTCCTGCCCAAGACGAAGACCGCGCCTTTTGCACTGGATGACCTCATCCCACTCTCCGGCATCCCCGCCAGAGGGAGGCGGACGGTATATCTGGGGAAAAGCTATGTCGTGGCTCCGATTTGGAACAACGCCGATTTGATGGAGGCGACGGAGGCATTTTCCGACAGCGGCTTTGAGAATGTCAAAATTGAACAGACCTTCTCCGGAGCTTATATCGAGGAGCTGAAGCTGGCTATTATCGATACCCCGTCCGATGTGGCTGTGCCGTATATTCTCTCCCTGTGGGACCGGGGCAGCATCCAGATGGAGGCATATTCACTGAAAGATCTTGCCGAGGTCCTCTATACAGATGGCTCCAAGTGGTATCTGCAGGGAGAAGACGGCGACACGGAACTGCCGGTCCTGGAACCCCGCATGGCCATCCTCTATAACTGCGGTACCAGAAGATTCTGCGGAGATTGATCCAAACAAAAAGCAGGCGACTGCCTGCTTTTTGTTTTATCCCACGGGTCCATCCACCCAGGTGACGCGATACCCCTCATAGGTGGACATCTGAACACAGTACCAGCAGTCCTCTCCGGCGGCGTTGACGCCTCTGGCGAGACCCACCCCCAGATTGGACAGTTCACTGTTGAGCAGGTTCTTCAGATGGCTGGGGGAGTTCTCCCAGTCCTCCATGGCGACTTCCGCCAGACTCTTGCCCAGTGTCTCCAGACGCCGGTCCGCGATCCGGTGGATGTTCTCCGCCGTATAGGGGCAGTCGCTGACGGTGGAGCGGTCTGAGCCGTCCGGACGGGTGTGGGAGTAGGCGCCTGTGGCCGCCATCTCCTCTGCCCGCACCTGGGCCGCCTGGGTCAACATTGGATCTGTCCCCAGTGCGGACAGGCCGCGGGATCTTCGGAGCTGGTTGGTCCGGTCCAGGATCTCCTGCCGCATGGATGAGATGTCCGAGGCGGAAGTTGCTGGCTCCTCTCGCGCCGGCGCCGCGCCGGTGTAGGGGGCGTCCGTGTCCACCTGGACGCCGTCCTGCCAGTAGACGTTGAAGCCCACCTGTTTTCCGGCGTCCCGCAGCTTCACGTAGTTATGGCCGTTGATGTTGTACGCCTCCATCTCCACCTGCCGCCCGTCCACAAAGATGGGCTGCCAGGTGGGGACCGCCGTGATCCCCGCCGCGGCCGCGCCGCCGCAGAGCAGGGCACCCAGCGCCATGCCGGTGAGCAGCAGTCCCACATTCTTTCCTCTGTTGTTCATTGCGAGATCCCCCTTTTCAGTTTCGGCCAATAGCGAGCCGGCTTCTCCAGCTTCGGATCGTGGGCGGCGGATACCCGCCACAGACCGCGGGTCTGGTGGGCCAGATAGACCACCTGGGTCAGCAGCTCCTCCGCCTGGATGTATCGGGCGTCTTTCGCGCCGGTCTCACAGAGGATCACCGGCTTTCCCTCCCGCAGGCGGCGGATCTGGCTCTGTCCCAGGAAAATCCGGTCTTCCTGCACCTGCAGATCCACGTCCTCATCCGGATGGACCTGGAGGAACTCGTCCACGGTCATGGCTGATCCCTCCCAGGCTTGGCAACACCAGACTCCAAAGACGGGAGAAAAGCTATGGGCCAAACCACCGAAGAACCGGGCGGAAAACTGAGCAGGTTACCCATCACACCTCCACCGCCTGGACGCACCAGCGGTAGGCGCTCTGGTTGCGGACGCAGGTGTACAGGGTCAGTCGGTTCTCGGCGGAGGGAACCAACTCGCTCCGGTCCGTCTCGCTGACCTTCTCCACGGCTGTCACCCGGTAGGTCCGGGTCCCCAGCTTGGTGGTCAGGGTGATCCGGTCTCCGAGGTCCAGGGTGTAGATCTCGGTGGTCGCCGTATCATTAAAAAGAAAATGGGCAGCCAGAGCCACGTTGCCGTCCCAGATGCTGGTCTCCTCGAAATGCCCGACACCCTTCGCCAGGGTCTTGCTGTCTGTGCCCTGGTAGACGCGGACGCTCAGGCCGACGGCGGGGATCTTGAGGGTGGCCAGGTATCCGCCGCTGTAGGAGAGATCGCTGGTCACCTCCGTGAAGCCGGTGGAGGTCTGGACCGTGGAGCTGCCGCCGGAGGAGGGGAGGGGCGTCCCCGGCGTCACCACAACGGCGCTGCCGCCGTTGACGACGGCTCCGGTGACTGCCTGCCCGCCCGGTGCCAGGTTGGGCGTCAGGTACGCTCCCGTATTCAACGCGTATGCGCTGGGACTCCCGAAGGCCGGCGGGATGCGGGCGGCGTTCTTGCTCCGATCTTCATTTTTGGCCGCGCCGCCGTCCGCCGTGATCACCGGCTCGACGGAAGTGGGATCTCCGTACTCCGGATCGCCCGGCGCGGCGATGGTATACTCCAGCGCCCCGGCCGGGAGCGCCAGACAGGCGGCCAGGCAGAGGGCTGCAAGGCTTGTAATGGCTCGTCTCATAAAATCCTCCTCTATTGCAAAAATCCATTGGTTTTTGTAAGCCATTCTTTGGGGACCTGTGACAGACTGCTGCCATGCGGGTCATACAGGGGCTTATCGATAGGCCGGTAAAGAATGGCCCCACTCTCTGTGTCCTCCAGACGCTGCTTTCCGATTTCCAGATACTCTGGAACCATCTCACAGCCCACATAGCGGCGCTGATGCAGCAATGCCGCGACACCGGAGGTTGCCGCCCCGCAAAATGGATCGAAAACGACACCTCCCACATCGGTCAGCGCAAGCACCAGACGCTCAACGAGCGCCACCGGAAACTGGCATGGATGGGCAGTCTTCTCCACATGGTTCCCACTCACATTAGGGATCTCCCAAACATCAGATGGGTTCTTTCCCAAAGGATTTCCAGAGAGCTGCCCTTTTCGCGGGCCTCTGAACGCACGCTTTCCAGGATACTTCGCGGGGACCCGAACTGGGTCTAAATGAAAGATGTAATCGTCCGATTTTGTGTACCACAGGACCACCTCATAACGGCCGCTAAACCTTCTCTGACAGTGCTGGCCATGTCCAAACGTCCAGACGATGCGGTTACGCAGGCGCAGGCCAAGCCGCTCAAAGATCCCGCCCAGTTCCATGTCAATTGGTACGATAGCCCCGTGATCCACATGATTCCCAACCTGCCAGCAGATCGATCCACGCTCCTTGAGACGTGGGTATAGATTGCAAATGATTTCCTCCTGCCACGCGATGTATTCTTCCCGGGATCTTAATTTCCCTTTTTCATACATTTTCCCAATGTTGTAGGGCGGTGAAGTGACAATGAGATCAAACAGTGGCTCCTGCGGCAGGTCTTGAATGAATGGAAGGCAATCTCCTTCGTAGAGCAAAGCAGTGTGTTTCCCCTTGATGGCCGCAGTAACTGCCTGTTCTCTCCGATCGCCCTGATAGATGACGTCAATCATTGAGGTCCTCCTCCACCGGCTCCGCCTCCCGGCGGTGGCGGAGGAACAGTGCCGCGCCGGCCACCGCGCCAGCCAGGGTCACCACGCCGACGGGCACCAGGATCACGGCCCAGTTGAAGGAGGCAGGCTCGGCGGCTTCCACCGGCTGGAGGGGCGTTCCCTCGTAGATGGCCACATACCGCACCGTGTTCAGATTGATCTTGCTGACGGTGCCGGTGTAGTCGGCGGTGACCGTGTAGCCTTTCACATAGCTGCTGGTGGCGCTGCCGGTATAGGTGGCCACGGCCGTGAAGCGGTCTCCCAGTGCGTAACCGTCCAGCGTGGCGGTGTTGTCCGTCTGCCAATCGATGGTCTGGAGAGTCAGGGTGCGGCCGTCCT
>CALXDF010000030.1 GCA_944386995.1 uncultured Oscillospiraceae bacterium | reverse complement strand
AAATGGGATTGCGCACCTCGCTCTGGCGGCGGAGCAGGGCCCGGACCCGGGCAAGCAGTTCGTCAAAAGAAAAGGGCTTCACCAGATAGTCGTCTGCCCCGGCGTCCAGCCCGGCCACCCGGTCCTCAATGGAGTCCTTGGCCGTGAGTAACAGGACATTGGCGTGGTTTCCGCCGCCCCGCAGCCGGCGGAGCAGCGTCAGCCCGTCCATTTTTGGGAGCATCCAGTCCAGCACGATGCAGTCATAGTCCGCCGCCTCCGCGTAGTCCAGGCCGTCCCTGCCGTCGAAGCAGCAGTCCACGGAATGACCTTCTTCCGTCAGACGTTTGGCCAGAATTCCATTCAATGCGGCATCATCTTCAATGACGAGAACACGCATATGCGGTCACCTCCTTGATTCTATGACTTCTATCTTAGCGGAGAAAAATGAGAATCCGGTGAAAAAATCTCATTTGATCCTCATGGTTCTTTCATCTCCCGGCGATATACTGATGTCAGACTCAGAGATGAGCCAAATTACCGGACAAGTTCCGATTTCATCGAATGGAGGCACTATGGATGAGCAACTTGAAACAAAAATTGTTGTTTGCCGGCCTGAGCGCAGCTGTCCTTCTGGGAGCGTTCGCTCCTCTGACCGCCATGGCTGTACAAAAACCGTCCGTGCGGGCGCAGGCAGCGGCATCCGGCACTGCGCAGGCGAAGGCCGACGCGAGAAAACAGGCAGTGCAGGTCCGGGCCCAAGCGCCATTCGGCAGCGGGCTGGGTACCGCTGCCGGTCAGACAGAGCAGGTGCAGTCCGAGAGCCAGGAGAGCGAGAACGATGCCGCCCGGCAGGCCCAGCTGGCGGCTCAGGCCAAGATCACCGAGGCGGAAGCTATCGCGGCTGCTCAAGCCGCCTATCCCGGCAGTACGGTGACCGTGAAGGAACTGGACGGGGAAAATAGCCAGGTGATCTACGACCTGAAGGTACAGCCCGCGGACGGCAGCAAGGCGTTTGAGGCCGCAGTGGACGCGGTGACCGGCGAGCTGCTGGCGGCCGAGTCTGATGACTAAATGGCAAAGAAATGACAACACAGAAGCGGCGGGGCTCAGCCCCGCCGCTTGACGTGTCAGATCAGCATCGCCAGTGTGCCGGCCACAATCAGGGCCAGCCCCAGGCCGGAGCGGCGGGTCAGCCTCTCATGAAATACCAGCCAAGAGAACACCACGGTGACCAGGATGCTCAGCTTGTCGATGGGGGCCTCCACGCTGGCGGGGCCATCCTGAAGGGCCCGGTAGTAGCACAGCCAGGACGCCCCGGTGGCGATACCTGACAGACAGATAAAGACCAGTTCCCGCCCCGGCACCCGACGCACCTCTTGGACCTTTCCGGTTACCAGCACCATGACCCAGGCCATGACCAGCACTACCCCGGTGCGGATGGCGGTCCCCAGATTGGACTCTACCCCCTGGATCCCCACCTTGCCCAGAATGGCGGTAAGACTGGCAAAAATGGCGGAGCCTGAGGCGTAGAGGAACCAGCCCTTTCCGGAAGCCGTACTGGGCTCTGTGTGCGGCTTCTTTTCGATCATCAGAAAGGTGCCTGCACCGATCAGCACCACGCCAATGCCCTGGAACAGGTCGATAGGTTCTCCCAACAGGAGAAAGGCCAGCAGGATGGTCAGCACCGTGCTGGATTTGTCAATAGGTACCACCTTGTTGATGTCGCCGATCTGGAGGGCCTTGAAGTAACACAGCCAGGAGGCTCCGGTAGCCAGCCCGGACAGTACCAGAAACAAAAGTGTTGTCCGGTCGATACTCCGGATCTGATCTGGGTGGCCTGCCACAAACACCATGATCCACGCAAAAATCAAGACCACGATAGTACGGATCGCGGTAGCCGCCGTGGAGTCTGTCTTTCGGATGCCACACTTGGCCAGAATCGCCGTTATACCTGCAAAAAACGCTGACCCGACTGCAAACAGAAGCCACATTTTTATCCCCTCGCCTTCTTGCTATTGCCCCTTAAATCGGTAGCCTGCACCCCATACGGTCTGAATATACCTGGGATGACTGGGATCCTGCTCGATCTTTTCACGGACACGGTTGATATGGACAGCCACAGTGGCGTTATCCCCCATGGCCTCCAGCCCCCAAATCTTTTCATACAGCTCCTCCCGGCTGAAGACCATATCCAGGTGAAGCATAAGGAAGTGAAGCAGCGCATATTCCCGGTTCTTCAGTTCGATTTCCCGTCCGTTCACAAAGACCCGGCGGGTCTCAGTATTTAGCCGAAGTCCGCCAACCCGGAGTTCCGGCTTTGCTATTTTCTGCCCGCCTGTCAGCCGCTCGTACCGGGCCAAGTGGGCGCGGACCCGGGCCACCAGTACGCTGGGGGAGAAGGGCTTTTCAATGTAGTCATCCGCCCCCAGGCCCAGCCCCCGGATTTTATCGATATCCTCCCGGCGGGCGGTTACCATGAGGATAGGTACATTGGTCTCCTCCCGCAGGCGGCGGCAAATGGCAAAGCCGTCCATGCCAGGCAGCATCAGGTCCAGCAGGATCAGATCAAAGTCCCCGTGGAGCCCCTGCTCCAGGCCGGAGATCCCGTCTGCGGCAATCTCCACATGAAAATTGTTCAGCTCCAGATAATCCTGCTCGATGGCGGCGATATCCCTGTCATCCTCGATAATCAGAATCTTCTGCATCTCCGCGCTCCTCCTTTGGCAGCATAATTGCAATGGCCAGCCCTCCGTCGGGGACGTTGAAGGCCTGAATGGTTCCGCCCATGCTGCGAACCGCTTTGGCGGCAATGGCCAGGCCCAGGCCGCTGCCGCCGGCGGGGTTTTTCCGGGCCGGATCGCTGCGGTAAAAGACGTCGAACAGTTTGGGCAGGTCCTCCGCCGGCACGCCCAGACCGTCATCCGCAAGAACCAGACGGCCGCTCTCCTCCAAGGTAATCCGGAGATGCCCGGTCTCTTTGTCCGTATATTTGATGCTGTTTTCCAAAATATTGGAGAGCACCCGGTACAGCTGTGCTGGATCGGCGGAGACGGTCACCGGGGCCAGCTGTTCCGCCGAGACCTCCAGTCCGCGTGTATGGCTGTCCGGGGCGGCATCCTCTACAAAACTTGCGATAAACGTATCCAGACGGATGGGCTGCATTTCCATGGGCACGCCCTCCAGATCCAGCTTAGAGTATAAAAAGAGCTGAGACACCAGCCGGTCGATATCCTCCGCCTTGGTATAGATAGTGCGGAGATAGCGCTGTTTGGCCTCCGCTGTTTGAGCAACCCCATCCAGCAGCCCCTCCACATAGGCGCGGATGGAGGTCAGAGGGGAGCGCAGGTCATGGGAAATGCCCGCCAGCAGCTCCTTGCGGCTTTCCTCGTCCCGGCGGGTGCGCTCCAAAGAATCCTTCAGACGGGCGGCCATTTCATTAAAGGCACTGCATACCGGAGCAAATTCGTCCTTTCCGCCATAGGCGATCCGGTAATCCAGGTCACCCGCTCCCAGCCTTCCGGCCCCCTCGCTCAACAGGTCGAGCGGTTCTTCAATTTTGCGGACCACAAACCGGGTAAGAAATCGGTTGGTCATCAAAATAGTCAGAAATACAATAAAGACCAGCCCAATGGCCGACAGAACGAGAATCACTTTCAGCCCGTTGTCCAGATGTTCTTGCCGGGTTGCAAACAGATACAGGGACCAGGTACCGCCGCTATATGCATTGTCTGTCCGATATATGCTGCGATTTCCAACAGAGATGAATACCTCGGATCCATCCATGCCGCCCGCAGCCCGGATCAGCTGTCCGTCTTCCGGCTGTTCCTCTCCCGCAACATACGCAAGGCCTCCGTTTTGTTCCACGACAATGCGGAGGACTCCGGATCCCGTCATGGCTTCCAGCCCGCGCATCTCGCAGGTCCACGAGCAGGGCGTATGGGTCATGAAGCCTTGGATCTGCTCGGTTATTCTCTGCCCCAGATGGGTAAGGTCTTCTCCGTCCTCCAGCCGCATGCGCTCGCCGCTCTGGAGTGTGGACCAGAGCAGAACCATGCACAGCAAACCGACAAAAGCCGCGATGGCCGCAGGCACGACGATCATCAGGATATTGGAGCAGAACAGGCGCTTTTTGATAGTCATTCCAGCTGCCTCCTTCCCGTACTTAATATCATAGCACATTTTTTCTCCCGATTCTTAAACTGTGAATAAACTATATCACATCACCACAGAGCAAGGGGCTTTTCCGCACAGGGGAATGCCGGATATTTTTGCCGACAAGTACGATTGCGCTTTGTGAAGGGGGCTGCAGCCGCTTGTAAAAACCGGTCCTGCGTTTTGCCTTGTGGCTCATAAAACATGGTGAAACCCGGTTGACAAGCCACGGACCGGATGCTATAACAGGGCATTGTTGGGGTGAAAGGCGTATGGCGAATTTTCACCTGGGAACTTCCGCGCTGCCCGCGGAGAAGATGGTTTCCTTGTCCGGTACCTGGTGAATGCCGTGCATTTGCACAGGAAGAAACGGCAGGCCGGGCTGCCAGCCTGGACAGTGGAAGCGAAGCTGGAGCACAGCCGCCGCTATGGAGCGGGATGATGATCCCATGGCAGAGATGGTCCGGCGATCAGGCGCTCCGGATGCATCTATCTGATCTCTGAAGCAAGCAGCCCTCTAAGCTGTTTCATATCACTTAGAGGGCTGCTTTTCAATTGGGCTGGCAGAGAAATTGTTTATTTCTGGTTTATAAATGGTTTAAAAATTGCAGGTAATATAAAATGATGTGAAAGAAAGATCCTCCATCAATCTGACCATAACCTTTAGCTGGGGGGCAGGCCTTTGAATCCATATAAGAATTTGATATCGAATACTGTCTTGTTCGGAATCAGTACATTCGGTGCGCGATTTCTCACCTTTTTGCTTACACCTTTCTATACCCGTGTTCTTTCCAGCACCGAATACGGCATCACCGACCTGCTGATCCAGACCGGCAATCTGATCATTCCGATTGCCTCTATCGGAATCGCCAACGGGGTCATCCGATATGGACTGGAACGCAGTACGAACAAAAACAGTATCTTTACCATCGGCCTTCTGACAACAGCAGCTGGCTTTATACTCCTGCTGCTGGTATCGCCGATTCTGGACGCGATCCCTTTCCTCTCCGGATATGTGTGGCTGATTCTTCTCTATGTGTTGGCGGCGAATATTCACTCTGTCTGCAACCAATTCGCACGATCCATGGGACATGTCCGCCTCTTTGCGCTGGACGGCATCCTGCGCACGGGTTTGACAATCCTGTTCAATATTTTGCTGCTGGCGGTGTTTCCAATAGGCGTCGCCGGTTATGTGCTGGCCAATGTGCTGGCCGACGGAATTGCCACGGCTTTTGTTTTCTTCCGGGCGAAGCAATGGCGGTACTTCCGTCTGGCCTCATTCTCCAAGCAGGAAGCCGGCCGTATGCTGCGATATAGCGTGCCGCTGGTTCCCAGCACCCTTTGCAGCTGGATCATCAATATCTCTGACCGCTACCTGATTGCCCTGCTGATAGGAAATGCTGCGACCGGTATTTACGCAATCGCAAATAAAGTTCCCAATATTCTCATGACAATCGCCAATATCTTTACATCTGCATGGCAGATCTCTGCTCTGGCAGAACAACCGAAAGGGGAGAAAGAGCGCTTTTTCTCCAACGTGTACGCAGTCTATGCGGCCATTGCCTTTGTAACGGCGTCCGGCGTTATCCTTACTGCCCAGATTTCCACGCGCCTGCTGGCAGCACCGGAATACTATGAGGCGTG
Organism: uncultured Oscillospiraceae bacterium; assembly: GCA_944386995.1. GTDB lineage: Bacteria > Bacillota > Clostridia > Oscillospirales > Oscillospiraceae > CAJFPI01. The sequence continues at coordinate 1,442 of CALXDF010000030.1, read as the reverse complement.
GAGATATGTTCCGGTTCTCACTCTGGCTACGGCATTTGCCTGCCTGGGATCCTTCCTGTCCTCGATCTATATGGTGGAACAGCGCAGCACCGCCACGCTGGCGACAACCTTGCTGGGAACGGTATGCAATCTTATTGGAAATTTTTTCCTAATTCAGTCTATGGGTTCCATGGGAGCTGCCATTTCCACATTGTTCAGTTATATTCTGATCTTTTTGGTTCGGGTTGTTCACACCAGATCCATGCTTCGCATTCGCTGGAATATCGGTAAGCTTGTGCCCAGTGCATTACTCCTGGGGATGCAGTGTGTTCTGATGGAGGCAGCTGTCCCAATGTGGCCAGTTTGGTCCGGTGTGTGCTTCCTGGCGGTTTGTATAGTCCACTTCAAGATACTTTTGAGCGCGGTTCAAAAAAGCTTTGACGGGTCAAAGACCGCTTGACCGCTTTCTCCACTCCGGATCCCTGGGGCAGTTTTGGACGCGGCCACCACCCCGCCTCGTTAAAATATGCTTGCGGGGGAAGAAGCTGGACTGAGAGATGGACATTTGCGGTGTGCTGCCGTCCGTCTTTGACGCAAAGCACTCAGTTCAGCGCATCCCGGTTTTCGTCGAACAGCTCCCGGACCCGTCGGGCCGTCAGGGGACAGGCGGTGAGCTGGGGGTCCCGGGCGAGGAGGTCTGCCGCTGCCTGCTGGGCCTCCTGGAGGAGAGCCATGTCGCAGGAGAGGTCGGCGATCTTCATGGCGGGCAGGCCGTGCTGGCGCTGGCCGAAGAAGTCCCCCGGCCCCCGCAGGCGCAGGTCCTCCTCCGCGATGCGAAACCCGTCGCTGGTCCGGGTCATGACCTTCAGCCGCTCCCGGGTCTCCGGATTCTGGTTGTCGGAGAGCAGGATGCAGTAGGACTTGTGCTGCCCCCGGCCCACCCGGCCCCGGAGCTGGTGCAGCTGGCTCAGGCCAAATCGCTCGGCGTTCTCAATGAGCATCACGGCGGCATTGGGTACGTCCACCCCCACCTCCACCACAGTGGTGGAGACCAGGATATCCGTCTCCCCGCCGGAGAAGGCGGCCATCACGGCCTCCTTCTCCTTTTGCTTCATTTTCCCGTGGACATACGCCACCTTGAGGTCGGGAAAAATCTGTTCCTGAAGGGCTTTGGCGTAGGCGGTCACCGCCTTGCGGTCGTCGGGAAAGGCGTCGTTCCCATCCACCATGGGGCAGATGACATAGGCCTGCCGTCCCTCCTGGATGAGCTTTCGGATAAAGGCGTAGATCCGCTGGCGGTAGGAACTGTCCACGGCAAAGGTGTCCACCTTCTGCCGCCCGGGGGGCAGCTCGTCGATGGCGGAGACGTCCAGGTCCCCGTAGATGATAAGGGCCAAAGTCCGGGGGATGGGGGTGGCGGACATGACCAGCAGGTGGGGGTTCTCCCCCTTGGCGGAGAGGGC
>CALXDF010000029.1 GCA_944386995.1 uncultured Oscillospiraceae bacterium | reverse complement strand
GCCTCCCGGAAGGACTCCACGTTGGCCGCAGAGGTGCTGCCCATGGCCCCTGCCCGCAGCTTCTGGTAAAATACCTTGGGATCCAGCTCCCGGTGATCCGGGTAATCCCGGTATTCTTTCCCCTCCTGCAACACAGACAGGGGGAGCACCACCAGCCCCAGATCCTCCACCATCTGCTGGCTGAGGTCACAACAGCTGTCAGTCATCAGGACAAACTCTCTCATGGTCAATCTCCTTTCCGCATACGAATCATACAGCACATGTTAGCTACAGTATACCATAGCTTCCCCTGATTTGCAAAAATTTCTTTCTCCGTTGGGGCAGCGAAAAAGTGACAGAAGCTGCGGTGCTTCCCTGATACAATCAAACCAAAAGCGGGGAAAAGAGGGGGAAACGGTGAAGGAAAAGGTTCTGGAAAAGCTGCGCCGCCCCCGGCTGTGGGGCGCTGCGGCCGCCGTGCTGGTGCTGACAGCGCTGCTGGCGGCGGCCATCTACCACTTCGGCGCGGACGACGGCCGCATCCGCCCGGGCACTGCGGTGGAGGGCACGGATGTCGGCGGCCTGCCGCCGGAGGAGGCCCTCCGGCGGCTGGAGGCGGAACTCCTGCCCCAGTACCAGTCCATGCAGATCCTGTTCTGTGACGGGGACACGCTGATTGCTTCCCTGACCTGGGAGGAGGCGGGGGCGGCGCCGGACCTGGAGGCAGCGGTGGAGGCCGCCTACGCCCGGGATCGGGTTTCAGGGGACGGCTGGCTCAGCCGTCTGCGCCGGGTCTGGGACCGCCTTTTCGGGAGGGAGGAGACGGAGGGAACCGTGCCCGTCACTGTCTGCCGGGAGGTTCTGGAATCCGCCCTGCCGCCCTTGCCTCAAAGCGCCTGGTACGACAAGGAGGCGGGGCAGGTGGTGGAGGGCCACGTGGGGGTCTCGGTGGATCTGGACGCCCTGGAGGCCGCCCTGGGAGCAGTGGCGCCGGGAAAGGACCTGCGATTCCAGGTGACGGTGGAGCAGCCGGACATTACCGCCGACCGTCTGCGGGAGGTGCTGTTCCGGGACGCCCTGGGCGCCTGCACCACCACGGTGGGGGGCTCGTCGGTGCGGCAGAACAATGTCCGCCTCTCCGCCGCCGCCATCAACGGTACGGTTCTGAACCCCGGGGAGACCTTTGACTACAACGCCGTGGTGGGGGAGCGGACGGAGGCGAAGGGCTACGGCGCGGCGCCGGCCTATGTCAACGGCGAGACGGTCAGCGACATCGGCGGGGGCATCTGCCAGACCTCCAGCACCCTGTATCTGGCGGCCCTGCGGAGCAACCTGGCCATCACAGAGCGGGTGAACCACCGCTATGTCAGCAGCTACATCCCCCTGGGCATGGATGCCACGGTGAGCTGGGGCGGGCCGGAGTTCCGCTTCCGCAACGACACCGGCTATCCCCTGCGCATCGACGCGGCCATGGAGGGGGATCAGCTCACCATTACCCTCTATGGCACCGATCTGGACGAGGGCCGGGTGGAGATGACCTATGAGGTGCTCTCCACTGTCCCCTATACCACAGAGTACCGGGAGACAGACGCCCTGGCGCCGGGGGAGACACAGGTGGCGCGCAGCGGCTACACCGGGTACACGGTGCAGACTTACCGCAATGTCTACGACGCCGAGGGAACCCTGCTCCTCTCTGCCCCGGAGGCCCGGAGCGTCTACCAGAGCCGCAGCGAGATCGTGCTGGTGGGCCGGGAGAAGGAGGCGGCGGAGCCCCCGGCGGAGGAGTCCCCCGAAGCCCAGCAGCCCCCGGAGGACATGGAGACGGAGGGGGATGGCAATACCCCCGCCATGTCGCCGGACCCGGAGTTCACCGACGACCCCCTCCCCCTCCGGGACATGGAGGCCATGGAGGGGTGAATCTGTCGAAACAGGCTGACGCCTTTTCCGACAAAGGGGAATCGCTGCGCTCTGCGCCTCGGTCGTCCGCCTATGGCGGACGATTCGACGCTCCCTCCGCGCAAAGGGTTTTTCCGACGCCGCAGCGTGGGCAAACATGCCAGTGGCATGTTTGCAGCGTAGGCCGCAGCGGCTGCGCCGCGAGGAGGGAACCTTGCGGTTGTATCGTTTCTTCCGCTCGCCATCTCGGCCCAAAAGCCGCCGCTGTGGGGCGGTTGGCCTCGAAACGCGCCTGCGGCCGCGGCCGCAGGAACGCTGCGAGGCTTTCCCTCAGGAAAGGTTACTTGACAGGCTGAGGCCCGGGACAGCTGGCTGTCCCGGGCCTCTTTTGACGGTAAGCCACTATTTTGAAACGGCATTGGCCACCAGCAGGTCCACCCAGTCCTGCTCCGGCAGGGCGGAGGAGAACTGGAGGGAGTAGGCGAACTCCCCGTCGGACCACAGGGCCAGCCGGTAGGCCCCGGCCTGCCCCTTCAGCGTGACCACATAGGGGGAGACGGACACCTCCGACACGGTTTCAAAGTCCTCATAGTTCCCGGAGATGTCCCCGCTGCCCGGGGACTTGCGGAACACCGCCGTCTGGTCCTCCCCGCTGTAGGTGATTTCCGCCAGTTCCGCCTGGTAGGCGGTGTAGTCCCT
>CALXDF010000028.1 GCA_944386995.1 uncultured Oscillospiraceae bacterium | reverse complement strand
AGCACGCAGATGTCCTGGGTGGTGGGGTTATAGCGGTACACGTTCCCGTTTCTCACCAGAAGCCCGTTGCAGTGGCTCCGGTTGAAGCAATAGGAATCCCCGTTCATGGCCAGGATTGCTCCCGCGCACTGGCTCATGGTATGCAGGTGCTCCCGGCGGCCGTTGGCGTCATATTTCCCACCGGCAAATTCCGTCTGAAAGGAACTGAGATCCGCCATGTAGACGTCCGCCACATAATAGGTCACCCGATCATTCCCGCTTCCCTGGATGTGCTGCGTGACCTCCACGGAGAGATCGGAGCTGGAATAGGAGGTGCCGGTGGACACCACCGGGTCCGTGAAGTGCTCCGCGAACTTCTCCCGCAGGCTGACGGGGCGGGTCTGTTCCGGCGCGCTTCCAGTGACCTCCGTGATCTGCTGCTGCGAGGACTGCTGGATGTTGTTCTGCACCTGGGGGAGGGGCATGGACGCTCCGCCCAGCCCCTGTATGGGCGCGACATACAGAAAGAAATAGTTCCCAAATACCAGCAGCGCAGCAGCCAGTACATCCGCCAGCAGAAACAGTGCTGCGGACCGGCGGTGAACGGCGGCTGCCGGGGTCGATCTTTTATGCGTGAGCATGGGCGACAGCCTCCTCTGTTTTCGGCTTTCCTGCACGGAAGATCACCAGCGTCTGGACGGAAAAGCTGATGGCAAACAGGGCCATCTCCGTGATCAGCTTGGCGGCAGGCGCTGCCAGACCCAGGGTGGTCAGAGCGTGGAGAAGAATGCTGTTCCCAATCAGGATCCCAGTAGCTAACAGCATATATTGAGGCAGGTCCCGGGAGGCCTGTCCGCCCCCGTGAAAGACTATATATTTGTTGAGCGTGTAATTAAAGCAGGCGCTGATCAGCCGGGCGGCGATATTGCTGAGCAGGAGCCCCCCGGCCCAGTTCCCGGTCGCTGCGGAAAACAGCAGGAACAGACAGTAGTCCAGCACAAAGCTGAGCAGCGAGCTGGACGCAAATTTGCAGATCGTCCCGCATCGGGACATCAGAGCTTTGATCACGGTGGTTACCTCCTTTTCTGCCCATCAGTATAGGGAGCCTCTATGAGACATCCGTGAGAGCAAGATGAGTTTTTCTCATAAACAGGAAAGCAGACACTTCACGGGAAATCTGCTGTACGAAGGAGTCGGATGACCCATGAAAGCAGCCCGCAAGGCTTGACGCATGGCTCTCGACATGGAAAATGGGCGGCTCCCGGAACACCAGGAGCCGCCGGATCTATTTCAAAACAGGTACTCGTCTCACCTCGGCAAGCGCCTGGGAAAACGCGATTTGGTCCTGGAGCCGGGAGAAACAGGGAAACAGAACGCAGTCCATTGCCGCTTTGGCCAAGAACAATGGAACACCGGGGAAAAAAGTGTCCAGAAAACTCAAAAACAGGCCGCTGAGAAGACATTGCAGAGCGGTCACCGCACCATAACGGGCGGATTCCCGCTGCGCATCGATTTCGGATTGGGATGCGTCCGTGTGATGGGCTGAGAAGCCGATGAGTCCGGAAACCAAATAGGCAGACACCAGGCCCAGCCAGATCCAGGCCAGCGGAGGCAGCGGCACAAAAGATGCACACAGCATAAAGTACCCAAAGACCACCAGCCCGGCCAGGAGACTTGCCGTGGAAGTGAGGAAATACCGGCAGAGAGTCAGGCCGATACGCAGGGAATCCAGCAGGGGGTGATAGTGTGACCCGGTGTTGTCGTCGATGTAGATGGTGGAAATGGGGATCTCCACCATGGGGATGTGATGGCGCTTGCAGTAGAGGAGCATATTGGTCTCGTATTCGTACCGGCCCCCGGAAATGCCGGAAAACGCCGCCAGGCAGGAGGCCGGGATAGCCCGCAGCCCGGTCTGGGTGTCCTGGAGCGGGATCCCGCACAGACGATTCAGAAGAAAGGTCATCGTCCGGTTCCCGCTTTTGCTCTTGGCCGGTACCTGGGAGCCGGAAAAGTCCCGTCCCCCTAAAATCAGGGATTTGGGATGCCGGAGCAGTTCATAGGCGCATCGGAGCGCATCCTGCCCGTTATGCTGCCCGTCCCCATCCACAGTGACGATGCCGGCGTCTGACCAGCCCTGGGTCAGAAAGGTCTGGAAGCCGATTTTCAAGGCCTCGCCCTTCCCGCTGTTGTGCGCCAAGTGAATGACTTCGCAGCCCAGCGGGGGCAATGCCTCAAAATACGGCAGGCAGTCCAGTCGGCTGCCATCATCCACCACGATGATGTGATGGAATCCAGCCGACCGCAGAGTTTTCACGGTGGAGATCAGCCGTTCATCCGGATCGTAGGAGGGGATCAGCGCGCAAACATTCATTATTTTCACTCCGTTTCCTGTGTACTCGCTTTGGATGGTTTCATCATAGGCCGCAGAAATGAGAGACCCGTGAGAGTTAAATGAATTTTTTTCATCTGTTTCTCATTTCTGACCGCTATGATAGGCACATCTGAATCAGGAGTGTGATGGGATATGAATTCTCGCGTCGGCAGGTGGAGTGCTGCTCTGTTCCTGGGAGTGCTCTTGAGCCTGCTCTGCATCCTCCCGTGCTTTGCGGCAGGCGGCGTCAGCCAGATCAACCTACATATCGGACAAACACCGGACACGGTCTACCTGACCTATTCCGCCCCAGATGCGGCACAAGGTGCGGTTTCCGTCACGGGGCCGGAAGGAATGCGTGCCTATACCGCCGCCCCTGTCTGGTCGGATTCGGCGGGAAAATACCTCTATTCTGCCAAACTGGATGGCTTGGTCCCCGGCAGTTCCTATACCTACGAGATCGCGGGCGCCTATTCCGGCGCATTTCAATCGCCCGCGGACTCTGGTGCCTTTACGTTTGCCTTTCTGGCCGACCCGCAGATCGGATCTGTGTCTGACGCCAAGGCCACCGGGGCACTGTTCTCTTTACTGAACATGCGGGATGATCTGGCCTTTACCTATATTGCGGGCGATTTGACAGATTCCTCCCGCAGTGAGCGGCAATGGGAACTGCTATTCCAAAGCGGCGGAGCCCATTCCTCTGCGGGCCAGTCCTTTCTGGGGAGCCACCTGCTGGCTGTCGCCCAGGGGAACCATGACAACAGCAGTTTCAGCGGCCACATCACCGCCCC
>CALXDF010000027.1 GCA_944386995.1 uncultured Oscillospiraceae bacterium | reverse complement strand
CGTCCACCGGGTCGCTGTTCTGGATGCCCTCGCCGTAGACCATGGCGTCATAGGCCCGCTCCAGGCGGTCCCAGCGCTTGTCCCGGTCCATGGCGTAGTACCGGCCCATGACCGTGGCGATCTTGCCAACGCCGATCTCCTTGCATTTGGACACTGCCTGGGCGACAAAATCCTTGCCGCTGGTGGGGGACACGTCCCGTCCGTCCAGGAAGGCGTGGATGTAGACCTTGTGGAGGCCGCGGATCTTGGCCATTTTCAGAAGGGCCCAGACGTGGTTGGTGTGGGAGTGGACGCCGCCGTCGCTGAGGAGGCCATAGAGATGGAGGGAGCTGTCGTTTTTCAGGCAGGCGTCCATAGCGGCGCAGTAGGCCTCATTTTCAAAAAAGCTGCCGTCCTCAATGGAGCGGTTGATGCGGGGAAGGTCCTGGAACACCACCCGGCCGCCGCCGATGTTGGTGTGGCCCACCTCGCTGTTGCCCATCTGCCCGTCGGGGAGGCCCACGTCCAGACCGCTGGCGGAGAGGGTGGTGTGGGGGCAGGTGGCAAAGAGCTTATCCAGGACCGGGGTCCTGGCGGCGGCCACGGCGTTGCCCTGGCTGTCGGGGTTCAGGCCATAGCCGTCCATGATGATGAGAGTGGTCGGTGTTTTGCTCATAACTTCTCCTTCTTTAGGAAGTGATCGAAAGGGATATCCCGGCCGGCAGCCGGGAGGGACTCCACCCCCCGCGGCAGGCCGCGGGGGGTGCAAAAGGCACAGTTTATTCCTGGTTTGCGGCGTTGATGATGTCCACGAACTTCTCGGGCACCAGGGCGGCGCCGCCGATCAGGCCGCCGTCCACGTCGGGCTGGGCCAGCAGCTCGGCCGCGTTGGCGGGGTTCATGCTGCCGCCGTACTGGATGGTGACGCTGCGGGCCACACGGGCGCCGTACAGGTGACGGATGGTGGCGCGGATGGCGTTGCAGACCTCGTTGGCCTGCTCGGCGGTGGCAGTCTTGCCGGTGCCGATGGCCCACACGGGCTCATAGGCCACCACGCACTTGCGGGCCTTCTCGGCGGGCACGCCGGCAAAGGCGGCCTTGGTCTGCAGGGCGATCAGCTCCATGGTGATGCCCATCTCACGCTGCTCCAGGGTCTCGCCCACGCAGATAATGGGGTGGAGACCTGCCTCCAGAGCGGCGTGTACCTTCTTGTTGACAGTGACGTCGGTCTCGCCGAAGTACTGCCGGCGCTCGCTGTGGCCGATGATAACGTACTTTACGCCCAGGTCCTTCAGCATGTCGGCGGACACCTCGCCGGTGTAGGCGCCGCTCTTCTCGTAGTACAGGTTCTCTGCGCCCACGGCAATACGCATATCCTTGAACGCGCGGATCGCAGCGGGAATGTTCACAAAGGGTACGCACACAACCACGTCGCACCACTTGGCCTTGGGGAGGATGGTCTTGAGCTCCTCAGCGAATTTCTTGGTCTCGGAAGCGGTTTTGTTCATCTTCCAGTTGCCGGCAATGATGGTTTTACGGTATCTACGGTTCATAGCGGTTTTCTCTCCTATAAGAATATTGATTTCTATCTGTCAATCTCAGAAACTGAGATAAACGCACAAAGGGGAATGATCAAGCGGGGAAGCGTGCGGCAGGCAGTCCCTTCTTTACTTGTCCAGCAGGCACGCTACACCGGGCAGCTCCTTGCCTTCCAGGAATTCCAGGCTGGCGCCGCCGCCGGTGGAGATGTGGGTCATCTTGTCGGCGTAGCCCAGCTGGGCAACGGCTGCCGCGCTGTCGCCGCCGCCGATGATGGTGATGGCGTCAGTATCCGCCAGAGCCTTGGCCACGGCGCGGGTGCCCTCGGCGAAGGCGGGGAATTCAAACACGCCCATAGGCCCGTTCCAGATCACGGTACCCGCATCTTTTACAGCGTCTGTATAGGCCGCAATGGTCTTGGGACCAATGTCCATACCCATCATGTCGTCGGGAATGGCCATGGTGTCACAGAGGACAGGCTCCGCGTCGGCAGAAAACTCGCTGGCGGCCATGGTGTCCACCGGCAGGAGAAGCTTCACGCCCTTCTCCTTGGCCTTGGCGATCATGTCGTTGCAGTAGCCCAGCCAGTCGCTCTCCAGCAGGCTCTTGCCCACGCTGCCGCCCTGGGCCTTGGCAAAGGTATAGGCCATGCCGCCGCCGATGATGATGGTGTCGGCAATGTCCAGCAGGTTGTTGATGACGCCGATTTTGCTGGAGACCTTGCTGCCGCCCAGAATGGCTACCAGGGGGCGCTTGGGATTGGCCAGGGCGCCGCCCATGATCTCCAGCTCCTGCTGAATGAGGAAGCCGCTGACCGCCGGCAGATAGGCCGCAACGCCGGCGGAGGCGGCGTGGGCGCGGTGCACCGCGCCGAAGGCGAAGGAAACGTAGATGTCGGCCATGCCGGCCATCGCTTTGGCCAGGTCGGGGTCGTTTTTGGTCTCGCCCTTCTCAAAGCGGGTGTTCTCCAGCAGCATGATCTCTCCCGGCTGGAGGGCAGCGGCCTTGGCCTTGGCGTCGCTGCCAACCACGTCGGCGGCCATGACGACCTCCTGGCCCAGCAGCTCGCTCAGACGCTTGGCTACCGGAGCCAGAGACAGGGCCGCAAGGGATTTCTCCCACTTCTCTTTGGTGAGAGAGGCGGGATCCTTGCCCTTTTCCGTCTGCTTTTTCACCCACTTTTCAAAGTTGGGCTCCGGCTTGCCCAGATGGGAGCAGGCAATCACGGCTGCGCCCTGTTCCAGCAGGTACTGAATCGTGGGCAGGGCCGCACGGATGCGCTTGTCGTCGGTGATGGCGCCGGTGGCCTTGTCCTGGGGCACGTTGAAATCACAGCGCAGCAGGACTTTTTTGCCCTTGACGTCGATGTCCTTGACAGTCTTTTTGTTATAATTCATATTGTATCGTAACTCCTTTCGGATTATAAAAACAAAATGCCGTTGCCTTCCCCGCGCCGCCCGCCTTGCTGCGCAGGGATCCTGCGGGGCCTTGGATTCCATGGGAGGCGGCACTGCCGCACAAACGCCCGGGCTAATCGGCCTGCGCCATCTCTCCCTCGCCCAGCAGACCGGGAAATCCCTGCTGGCGCAGGGCTTCATAAACGAGGATGGCCACGCTGTTGCTCAAGTTGAGGCTCCGGGCCTCGCTGCGCATGGGCAGGCGGATGCACCGCTGGCGGTACTGCTCCCGGAACCACTCCGGCAGACCTGCGGTCTCCTTGCCGAAGAACAGCCAGCAATCCCCCTGGAAAGAGGCCTCGCTGTAGGGCCTGGGGGCCTTGGTGGTGGCCAGCCAGAGGTTTCCGGCGGCCTCGGGATGGGCGGCAAACAAGTCCGGCAGGCTTTCGTGGACCCGAACATCCACCAGATGCCAGTAGTCCAGACCAGCCCGGCGCACCGCCTTTTCCGAGATATCGAAGCCAAGGGGCTTTACCAGGTGCAGCACACTTCCTGTGGCCGCGCAGGTGCGGGCGACGTTGCCGCAGTTCTGGGGGATCTCCGGCTCCACCAGCACGATCTGTAGTATGGGAGTCCACCTGCCTTCCGGGGATGTTCTAATAATCGAACCACATTGTAATATAAAACTTGTTAAATATCAATAGAAAAAACGAGAAAAAATTACAAATTATCGAAGCAAGGTAGTGGTATTCTGCACTAATTTTGCGGAATTTAACAAAAAAACGGAGAGCGGCGGGGATGGTTTTCTGTAAAAAAGAGAAAAGATGAAAAAACGGCCGGAAATTTTGAAAATTCCCCCCTGCCCCCTTGTTTTTGCGGGGCGGGATGTATATAATGGGAATACAATCATAAGGAAGGGGATGAAGCCAGTGGACCAGAAGAAAGTGGCTGTTTTTTTGCCGGACGGCGGCGCCCTTTCCCACGATCGCAAACCGCTGATGCTGCAGGAGGTTCTGTTCTGTCCCGTATTGACCTGGTGTGTACGAGCATGGAAGTCCCGCGGCGTGGAGCGGTTTTTTCTTGTCTGTGAGGAGGCGCTGCGCCAGCAGGGTCTGGCCTGTTTCCCGGCTGGGACGGATGTGACCTGGCTCGCACCGGCCCAGGGTGAGGCCCTGGGAGAGGACGTGGAGAAGGTGCGGGAGCCGCTGATGCCGCGGGGCGAGATGATGATCGCTTTTCACACCCCGGAAGAGCTGGGACAGCTGCAGGATGCCTGGCACCGGGAGATTGTCGCGGGACACCGGAAAAACGGCGTCATGATCCTGGACGGGGCTGCCACCTATATTGACCCCCGGGTCACCATTGCTCCGGGCACGGTTCTCCTGCCGGGGACGATCCTTCGGGGAGAGACCACGATCGGGGCCGGCTGCGAAATTGGTCCCTGGGCTGTGGTAGACAGCTGCACGGTGGCCGACGGCGTCACCATCAACGCCTCCCAGGTTTCCGGCAGCGCCATCGGACCGGGCAGCGACGTGGGACCCTATGCCCATATCCGTCCCGGCTGCCAGGTGGGACCCAAATGCCATGTGGGCGCCTTTGTGCAGTTGAAAAACTGCAGCCTGGGCGAGGGGACCAAGATGAGTCACCTCACCTATGTGGGGGATGCGGACGTGGGGAGCGGTGTCAATTTCGGCTGCGGCACGGTCACCAGCAACTACGACGGGTTCAAGAAGTACCGCACCGTGATCGGCGACAACGCCTTTATCGGCTGCAACACCAACCTGATCGCACCGGTAGAGGTGGGAGAGGGCTCCTACATCGCCGCAGGCACCACTGTAACCAAGAATGTCCCGGCTGACAGCCTGGCTGTCGGGCGGGCCAAGCAGGAGAACAAGGAGGGCTGGGCCCGCCACAACCGGGCTATGAAGGCCAAAAGCAAGAAACAGTAGCACATACATTTTAAAATATAGACCGAGACCCTGGAAGAGAAAAAATCCGTGTCCAGGAAGAGACAACAGAAAATGATCCACAACGGATGAAAAGGAGACTGCTATGATTTCCAGAGGCAAAGACATCAAGGTGTTTTCCGGCAACGCCAATCCCAAGCTGGCCGCAGACATCTGCAAGTACATCGGCATCAAATTGGGTGAGAGCGAGGTGGGATGCTTTTCCGACGGGGAGACCTACGCCTCCATCTACGAGACTGTCCGGGGCAGCGACGTCTTTCTGATCCAATCCACCTGCATGCCCGTCAACGACAACCTCATGGAACTGCTGATCATGATCGACGCTATGCGCCGGGCTTCCGCCGGGCGTATCACGGCGGTGATCCCCTATTTCGGCTATGCCCGCCAGGACCGCAAGGCCAAGAGCCGGGATCCCATCAGCGCCAAGCTGGTGGCCAACATGCTCACCGCCGCCGGAGCCGACCGGGTGCTGACCATGGATCTGCATGCTGCCCAGATTCAGGGATTCTTTGATATTCCTGTGGACGTGCTGCTGGGCAACCCCATCTTTGTGGATTATTACGCCAAGAAATTTGGCGACAAGTGCGAGGAGATGATGGTGGTCTCCCCGGATGTGGGCAGTGTGGCCCGGGCCCGGGCCTTTGCCCAGAAGCTGCACATGAACCTGGCCATTGTGGATAAGCGCCGTCAGAAGGCCAACCAGTGCGAGGTCATGAACGTCATCGGCGATGTGAAGGGCAAGGACTGCATCCTCTTCGACGACATGGTGGATACCGCCGGAAGCCTGTGCAACGCGGCCCGGGCGGTGGTGGAGGTGGGCGGTGCCCACAATGTGTATGCCTGCGCCTCCCACGCCGTGCTCTCCGGCCCGGCCATTGAGCGGATCAACGCCAGCAACATCACGGAGCTTGCCTTCCTGGACACCATTCCTGCCATTGATCCGGTCAAGAGCGACAAGATCAAGTACCTCACCGTGGCACCCATGTTTGCCGAGGCCATTGAGCGCATCTATCAGGAGATCTCTGTGTCCAAGCTCTTCCTTTGATGCTTCGAGGGGGAGCTGGCTCCCCCTCGACCTCCCCCGCCACCAGTCTGCGGACTGGTGTCGCCGCCCAAGGCGGCTGAAATTTTCCAAAAAGCGGCGATAGCCGCTTTTTGGAATCATTTACGGCCCGCCACGCGCAAACTTTGCCCGTAGCAAACGGGCAAAGTTCACACTTGCGGACCGAGAAGAATTTTCTCCGATGCACATGTCATCGGAGAAAATGATCTTACTTCATTCGCACAGGGAGCGGACGCTGCGGGATTTTGTATGACACAGGCGGGGCGGCAGCGGGCCGCCCCGCCCTTTTCTGAGGAGTTTTATCTGCTTATGTTCTTTCAAAAGAAATCCGGCGGCGTCCAGTGGCTGCTGGTGTGCCTGGGGAACCCGGGCAGGGAGTACGCCAACACCCGGCACAACATCGGCTTCCTGGCGGCCGACGTCCTGGAGAAGCGCACCGGGGTCAAGTTCAACAAGCTCAAGTACCGCGCCCTCACCGGGGAGGTGGAGCTGGGGGGGCAGCGGGTGCTGGTGGTGAAGCCCCAGACCTACATGAACCTCTCCGGGGAGGCGGTGAAGCTGGCCGGGGGCTTCTATAAGATCCTGCCGGACCACATCCTGGTCCTCTATGACGACGTGTCCCTGCCCCTGGGAAAGCTGCGCATCCGCGCCAGCGGCAGCGCCGGGGGGCACAACGGCATCAAGAATATCATCGCCCACCTGGGGACCGACGCCTTTCCCCGCATCAAAGTAGGCGTGGGGGCTCCGGCCCAGCCCGACGGCATGGTGGACTGGGTCATCGGCAACTTCACCGCCTCGGAGCGCAAGGTGGTGGATGCCGCCATCGACCGGGCCCTGGACGCGGCGGCGTGCGTCATTGAGTACGGGGTGTCCGAGGCCCAGAACCGCTTCAACTGAGAGAGGAGCACCCATGGACGACCTGCTGGAATTCCTGCCGGGCATTCTTGTGGACGGGGCCATGGACGCCGTGGATTCCCCCCGGGTTCCCCTGTGGGCCCGGATTTTATTGGGGGTGGTGCTGCTGGCGTTCCTCCTGGGGATCTCCTTTCTGGTCATCCGGGTGGGCGTTGGTACCGGGCGCTGGGGCCTGATTGCTCTGGGGGCGCTGTTTCTGGCGGGTACAGCCGTACTGGTGGTCCAGAAACTGTGCCGCCGGAAGGAAAGAAACTAGTCTGTCATGGGGCCGCCCTGCCGGAGGACCGGCGGGGCGGCTTTTTCGCTTGCAGCGGGAGGGCCGGTGTGGTATGCTGGCCTTATCAGACGCCCGGGGACCTGCCGGGGGACAGGAGGACAGCATGCCCTTTGATTTCAAGAAGGAGTATCGGGAGTTCTATCTCCCGAAAAATGCGCCGGAGATCGTCACCGTCCCGGCCATGGGCTATGTGGCCGTGCGGGGGGAGGGGGATCCCAACGTCCCCGGCGGGGCCTACCAGCAGGCCATCGGCGTGCTGTACGCCGTGGCCTATACCCTGAAAATGAGCTACAAGACAGACCATCAGATCCCGGGATTTTTCCAGTACGTGGTGCCGCCTCTGGAGGGGTTCTGGCAGCAAGCGGGCGGCGGGCCGGTGGACTATGGCCGGAAGGACGATTTCCGCTGGATTTCCGCCATCCGCCTGCCGGACTTTGTGACGCCGGGGGACTTCGCCTGGGCGGTGGAGACGGCGGAAAAGAAGAAACAGCTGGACTGCTCCGCCGCGGAGCTTCTCATGGTGGAGGAGGGGCTGTGCGTGCAGATGATGCACCTGGGCCCCTATGACACAGAGCCGGAGAGCGTGGCGCGGATGGAGGCGTACCTCCGGGAGCGGGGCTATGTCACGGACTTCACCGATACGCGCCTCCACCACGAGATCTATCTCTCCGACCCCAGAAAGGCAGCGCCGGAGAAGTGGAAGACCGTGATCCGCCACCCAATCAGAAAGGAGGGATAGGGATGGACAGGAAAAAGCTGACCCGAAAACAGGCGTCCACCCTCCGTACCATCTGGATCTGCCTGTCTGTCGGCATTTGCTTTGCCTGCATCCTCTGGATGGTGCTCTCCCCCGGGACGGAAACCGTCGCCAAGCCGGCGGCAGTGGGCATGCTCTGCCTGTTCTTCCTGGTGCTGGCTGTCATCGACTACTTTGACCCGGAGAGACAGCCCAAGACCCGGCGCAGGCGGGTGCTCTACTGGGTGGGGTTTGCGGCGGCGCTCCTGTTTGTCTTCTGGTGGTATTTCATCTACGCCCCCATCTGAGCGGCAGATTGTTAACAGCGGCCCGGCCAGCAGGCCGGGCCGCTTTTTGCCCCTCGACGGCCCTCCCCTTGACAAACCGGGAAAAAGCGGATACCATACCCACGTACGAGAGAAGAGAGAAGGCACACGCCTCCCCTGAAGGGCGGGAAGCGTGGGCCCTTTTGCGCTTGATTCTGCATGTTCACGTTGGAAAGGAGGCGGCACGGCATGGAACCCCTGCTGCGCACCCTATTGACCATTCCCGAGGTGGCGGAGGCTGCCGCCGATCTTCGGCAGGGGCTGGCCCCTGTTGCCATCACGGGACTTTCCCCCATCCATCGCGCCCAGATCGCCGCAGCCCTGGCTCTGGAGACCGGGCGGCCCCTGGTGATGGTCTGTGCCGAGGAGGGGGAGGCCGCCCGCCTTATGGGAGACCTTCAGTCGCTCACTGCGCGGCAGCCCCTCTCCCTCTCCGGGGCGGAGCTCTACATCCGGCCGGGGGCAGTGACCTCCAGGGAGTGGGAGCACCGGCGCATCGCCGCTCTGTATGACCTGGCGGAGGGCCGCGGAAAGGTGGTGGTGGCCACCGCAGAGGGCCTTTTGCAGAAGGTGCCGGAGCGGGAGCGCTTCCGGAACATGGCCCTCACCCTGCGCCAGGGAGAGCGGGTGGACCTGGAAGCCCTGCCGGGACGACTGGTGGCTGCCGGCTATACCCGCTGCGACCAGGTGGAAGGACCGGGCCAGTTCGCTCTCCGGGGCGGCATTCTGGACGTGTTCTCCCCCCTGATGGCGGAACCTGTGCGGTGCGACTTCTTTGACGACGAGATCGACGCCATGGGTGCCTTCGATGTCACTACCCAGCGGCGCACTCGGAATATCCGGTCTGCCCTGGTGCTGCCGGCCACCCTGGGGGAGCGGACGGAGAGCGCCTTTACTTACCTGCCGGAGGATGCCCTGGTGGTGCTGGGGGATGGCCCCCGGATTGCCGAGCGGGTGAAAGGGGTGCTGTGGCAGGCAAAGGAGGATACGGAGACGATCCTGGAGCGGGGGGAGCAGGCGGATCTCACCGCTCTGCTTCTCGCACAGAAACGGTGGGAGGAGGAGCTGAGCGGCCGGCTTCTGTGCATGATGGAGGCCCTGCCCACCTCCCGGTACGTGGTGCCCCCCAAGGCCCTGCTCTCAGTCAATGCCAAACAGCTGAGCAGCTACGGCGGGAGCCTGGATACCGCGGCAGCGGATTTGGAACACTACCGCTCCGCCGGCTATGCGGTTTTGCTGCTGTGCGGCAACCCCACCAGGGGAAAGAACCTCCAGCGGATTTTAGAGGAGCGGGGGATCCCCGCAGCCCTGGACTTCCAGGGCCAGGAGATGCCCGGCCCCGGCCAGGCCCGCATTGCGGTGGGGAACCTCTCGGCTGGCAGCGAGTGGCCGGCGCTGAAGCTGGCCGTCCTCACCGAGGGGCAGCTCACCACCTCCCTCAGCGGTCGGCCGGGAAAGCAGCGCAAGATCCCCAAGCACGACAGCAGCCGCCAGAAGATCCAATCCTATACCGACCTGGTGCCCGGGGATCTGGTGGTCCACGCCCACCACGGCATCGGCCGCTTTGTGGGGATGCAGCGCCTGCCGGTGGACGGCGTGGAGAAGGACTACATCAAGATCGCTTACGCCGGCAGCGACTGCCTCTATGTGCCGGCCACCCAGCTGGACCTAGTGTCGAAATATATCGGCGGCGGCGGAGACGAGGACGGCCGCCGGACGCGGCTGAACAAGCTGGGAGGCACCGACTGGCAGAAACAGAAGAGCCGGGCCAAGGCAGCGGCCAAGGATCTGGCGAAAGGGCTCATCGCCCTCTATGCCCAGCGCCAGCGCCAGCCAGGCTTCGCCTTCTCCCCGGACAGTCCCTGGCAGCAGGAATTTGAGGCGGCTTTTGACTACACGGAGACCGACGACCAGCTCAAATGTGTCGCCGAGATCAAAAAGGACATGGAGCGTCCCGTGCCCATGGACCGTCTTCTCTGCGGAGATGTAGGCTATGGCAAGACCGAGGTGGCTCTGCGGGCGGTGATGAAGTGTATTCTGGACGGGAAGCAGGCGGCCATCCTGGTGCCCACCACTGTCCTGGCCCAGCAGCATTACGCCACTGCGGTCTCCCGCTTCCGGGGATTCCCGGTAACGGTAAAGGTGCTCAGCCGGTTCCAGACGCCGGGCCAGAGCCGGGAGATCCTTCGGGAGCTGGCGGCGGGGAAGGTGGACCTGCTGATCGGCACCCACCGCCTGCTCCAGAAGGACATCATTTTCAAGGACCTGGGGCTCCTCATCATCGACGAGGAACAGCGGTTCGGCGTCAGCCACAAGGAGAAACTCAAGGAGATGGCCAAGCAGGTGGACGTGCTGACCCTCTCCGCCACCCCCATCCCCCGGACGCTGAACATGGCCCTCTCGGGCATCCGGGACATGTCCACCCTGGAGGAGCCTCCCCAGGACCGCCAGCCGGTGCAGACCTATGTGCTGGAGCACGACTGGGGCATCCTGGCGGACGCCATGCGCCGGGAGCTGGAGCGGGGCGGCCAGGTGTACTACCTCCACAACCGGGTGGAGACCATCGACCGCACCGCCGGCCGGATCAAGGAGATGCTGGGGGAGGATGTGAACGTGGTGGTGGGCCACGGAAAGATGACCGAGCAGCAGCTCACCTCCGTCATGCAGCAGATGATCGACGGCGAGGCCCAGGTGATGGTTTGTACCACCATCATCGAGACGGGCATCGACATCCCCAATGTGAATACCTTGATCATCGAGGATGCCGACCACTACGGCCTCAGCCAGCTCCACCAGCTCCGGGGCCGCATCGGCCGCAGCGCCCGGCGGGCCTATGCCTACCTCACTTACCGCCCCGGGAAGGTCCTCACCGAGGTCGCCACCAAGCGCCTGACCGCCATCAAGGAATATGTGGAGTTCGGCTCCGGGTTCAAGATCGCCATGCGGGACCTGGAGATCCGGGGGGCGGGAAATCTGCTGGGGCCGGAGCAGAGCGGCTATATGATGACCGTGGGCTACGACATGTACCTCCAGCTGCTGGAGGAGGCTGTGCTGGAGGAACAGGGCGGACAGAGGAAGGTGGTCACCGAGTGTTCGGCGGACCTGACGCTCTCGGCAAACATTCCCGACAGCTATGTGCCCGCCGCCGAGCAGAGAATGGATCTGTACCGCCGGATTGCCGGCATCCGCAGCACCGACGATGCCTCGGACCTGCTGGACGAGCTGATCGACCGCTATGGCGAGCCGCCCGAAAGCGTCCACGCCCTGCTGGATGTGGCTCTGCTTCGGGCCGCGGCCTCTGCCGTGGGGGTGACGGACATCACCCAGCGGCAGAATACGCTGAAATTCACCCTCTCTGTGGTGGAGGTAGGCGCCGTGGTGAAAGTCTGCGGCCTGAGCAAGTACCGCCAGCGCATCCGCCTGGCGGCGGGGGAGGTGCCCTGCATCACTTTGGCCCTGCGCAGGGACGAAAATGTGCTGGAGGCCGCCCTCTCTCTGGTAGAGGATCTGAAACTGGCCCGGGAGGAGACTGCCGGACAGGATGGCAATCAGGAAGGAGAGACGCCATGAAGAAACTGCTGGCTGCTGCGGCTGTGTGCCTCTGCCTGCTGGCGATGACCGCCTGCGGCGGAGCCGTGGACACGGAAAGCCTGGCCTACACGCTGGCGGGGCTGGATCCCCAGGAGATCATACTGACGGTGAACGGGCGGGAGGTGAGCGCAGAGCTCTACCTCTACTGGCTCCAGTATGCCTGCTCTGTGGCGGAGAACACCGGCGCGGTGGACGAGGAGGGAAATCTGAACTGGGACTACGTCTATGCCGACGGGGTCACGGCGGAGGAGTACATCGTGGGGGAGGCGCTGAATCAGGCCAAACTCTATCTGCTTATTGAGGAGTGGGCGGAAACCTACGGCGTGGAGCTGACCGACGAGGAGGAGCAGACCGTGGACGAGGAGATCGCCTATTATGCCGAGCAGCTGGGGGGCGAGGACGCCTATGCCACCTATCTGCGGCAGATCGGCATCAGCGCCGAGGCCAACCGCCGCATGACGGCGGATTTCTATCTCTACAGCAACCTTCTGGACCTGACCAAAGAGGAGGGAGCCCCGCTCTATATCGACGACCAGACGCTGTATCAATATGACGGCATCACGGCCGACACCATCCTGGTGGACCACATTCTCTTTTTCACCAGCGACGACGCGGAGGACAACCAGATCCGCTGCGACACGCTGGAACAGGTCCGGCAGTCCCTGATGGAGGCGGAGGGATCCTTCCGCATCGATCTGTTCAACACCATCGCCGATACCTACAGCGAGGATACCGGCCGCGCATACTACCCCAACGGTTACCTGGTTACCGAGGATGCCGACTTTGTGGAGCCTTTTCTGGACGCGGCGCTCCACCTGGAGGAGGGGGAGGTCAGCGAGATTGTGGAGAGCGAGTACGGTTACCATCTGCTTCTCCGCAAACCTATCCGGGACTATGTGGCGGACGCCTATCTGGGAGAGCTGCTGCTGGAGGCCGGAGACGAGGCGGAGGTGACCTTGCGTGACGCCTATGAGACGCTGGACCGGCGGGCTTACTACACGGCCTACCGCCAGCATCTGAGCCAGGCAGCCCAGGAGGGCGGCAGCAGTGCGGCGGCGCAGTGATCCGGAGAGAAAAGGCGGAGGCCGGGGGGAATAATTCCAGGTTTCCGGTTCAAAACAAGGCGCCTGCGGAATAGGATGTTCCGCAGGCGCCCGCTTTTTGCCCTCTGCCGGCGGAAAGAACCAAAAGACGGGCAAAAAATACAGAGATTGTGAATAAACAGGCAAATATGATAAAATATTAACGGTAATTCTTGTAGAAAATGCTGGACACTCCGGGAGATTTGGTGTATATTGATAGCAAGTTTTAGACAGGGAGATGCATGCTGCCGGGAGAACTGCCGGTACTGTATTTCGAGAAAAAGAGGTGAAAAAGGAGATGGCACAGTCTTTCTTCGGAGGAGTCCATCCCCACGATAAAAAGACCGCGACCAATAAGAAGCCCATTGAACCCCTGCCGCCGCCGGCCCAGGTGGTGATCCCCATGTCCCTGCACATTGGGGCCCCCTGCCGGCCCTGTGTATCGGTGGGTGAGCATGTAAACGTGGGACAGCTGATTGGGGAGATGACTGCCTATGTCAGCGCCCCGATCCATGCCAGCGTCTCCGGCAAAGTGGTAGCGGTAGAGCCCCGGCCCCATTTCAGCGGAACGGATGTGCTCAGCGTGGTGATCGACAACGACTACCAGAACACCCTGGATCCGTCGGTGAAGCCCGCTGAGCATCCCGAGGATCTGACGGCAGAGGAATTGGTGGAGATCATCAAAAACGCCGGTGTGGTGGGCCTGGGCGGGGCCACCTTCCCGACCCATGTGAAGATTGCCTCAGGCCTTGGCAAGGTGGATACCGTGATTGTCAATGCCTCCGAGTGTGAACCGTACAACACCAGCGACCACCGGATCCTTCTGGAGTACCCGGAGGAGGTCATCGGCGGGGCAAAACTGCTGGCCCGGATCTTCGGCGTGGATAAGGTCCATGTGGGGATTGAGGATAACAAGCGCAACGCCGCCCAGCTCCTCCAACAGAAGATCCAGGCTGATCAGGCGCCGGTGGCGGTGGAGCTCCTCCACACCCGTTATCCCCAGGGGGCGGAAAAACAGCTGTGCCAGTCGATCACCGGCCGCCAGGTGCCGCCGGGAGAACTGCCTGCGGCCATCGGCTGCGCGGTGTTCAGCGTGGATACCGCCGCCGCGATCTATCGCGCGGTGTATCAGGGGATGCCGGTGATCCGGCGGATCGTCACGGTGTCCGGCTCCGGCGTTATGGAGCCGAAAAATCTGGCCTGCCCCATCGGCGCGCCGCTGAGCGATCTGTTGGACTGCTGCGGCGGTGTCAGCGAGAGCACCTATAAACTGCTCATGGGCGGTCCTATGATGGGCAACGCTCAGTACAGCGCCGATGTACCCGTGGGCAAGTGTACCAACGCAATCCTGGCCTTTGCCAAGGACGAGGAGCGCACGGTGGAGCACCCCGCCTGCATCCGCTGCGGCAAATGTGCCAGTGTCTGTCCCATGCGCCTGCAGCCCCTGTTCCTCTATCTTTACCAGCAAAAGGGCATGCTTTCAGAGCTGGAGGCGGGGAACGTCACCGACTGCATCGAGTGCGGCGCCTGCGCCTACATCTGTCCGGGCCGGCTCCATCTGGTCCAGGCCATGCGCACCGCCAAGCAGCAGGTGAATGCCGCCCGGGCCGCTGCCAAAGCCAGGGCGGAAAACAAGGGAGGTGAGAGCGCATGACCGACTATAAGGAATTGAAGCTGCGCGCCTCCTCCTCCCCCCACATCCGCACCCGGGAGGACACCCGTACGGTGATGCTGGATGTGATCATCGCCCTCCTGCCGGCGCTGGCCTTTGGGGTGTACAACTTTGGGCTGCGGGCGCTGGCGGCCACGGCGGTATCCATGGCGGGAGCGGTCGGGTTCGAGGCCCTCTACCGCTTCCTTATGAAAAAACCACAGACGGCGGGAGATCTGTCCGCGGCAGTGACAGGCATGCTGATTGCCTTTGTCTGCCCGGTGAACATCCCCTACTGGACGCTGCTCATCGGCGATTTCTTCGCGATTGTCCTGGTCAAGCAGCTCTACGGCGGACTCGGGAAGAATTTCCTGAATCCGGCGCTGGCGGCCCGGGCATTCCTCTTCTCCTGGGCGGGGATCATGAGCTCCTGGGTGCTGCCCGGTTCCCGGACGCCTCTCATAGGGGCGGTGGATGTAGCGACCTACCCCACCCCCATGTCCTTCCTCCACAATGGGGATTTGACCGGCCTGCAGAAGATCTACGATCTGGGCGACATGTTCATCGGCTCCATCGGAGGCTCCATGGGGGAGGTTTCCGCCCTGTGTCTGCTGCTGGGACTGGTGTTTCTCCTGGGGCGGCGGGTTATTACCTGGAACATCCCTGTGTCGTATGTGGGCACGGTGGCGGTGCTGACCTTCCTTTTCCCCCGGGGCAATGATCCGGCGGCCTGGATGCTCTACAACATTCTGGGCGGCGGCCTGCTGCTGGGGGCCATCTTCATGGCCACTGACTATGTAACATCCCCGGTCAGCCGAAAAGGACAGCTGCTTTATGGGGTTGGATGCGGCGTCCTCACTGTGTTTATCCGGTACTTCGGCGCGTATGTGGAGGGCGTTTGTTACTCCATTTTGTGTATGAACCTGTGCGTTTGGCTGATTGACAAGTATTTGAAGCCCCGCCGGTTCGGCGCGGCCAGAAAGCCCATCTTCCGCAGAAAGGGGGCGGGGGAGCCGTGAGCAGAGACAAAAAACAGGCGGTTCAGGCCGCGCCGTCCAGGGCGCCGCTTTTGAACCTGGCCCAGGACGGGCGTTACATCGGGAAGCTGGCGGGGATCCTGCTGGCCATTACTGCCATCACAGCGCTGCTGCTGGGTGTGGTCAACTACATCACCGCCCCGGTGATTGCTGCGGCCACGGCGGAGAAACGCCTTGCGGCCATGCAGCAGGTGCTGGTGGCGGAGGAGTATCCGGCGGTGGCCTCCCTCCCGGTGGAGGGGGAGTCCTATGACAGTGCTACCGGGACCGGGACGGTTACCGGATTATACCGGGCCATGCAGAGCGGACAGCAGATCGGCTATGTGGCGGAGGTCACGGTCAACGGCTTTGGCGGGGCCATCGACTTGGTAGTGGGCCTTAGCATGGAGAGAACCGTCACCGGCGTGGCTGTGATCAGCCACAGCGAGACGCCAAACGTTGGCAGCAAGGTGGTGGGGGACCAGGCTGTGCTGAGCCGGTTTACGGGGCTGACCGGGGAGATTACCGTAGGCGGCGATGAGAACGGGGTAGATGCCGTCTCCGGCGCCACCACGACCTCCAAGGCGGTTACCGCCGGCGTCAACGCCGCGATTGCCGCCATCACGGATGTTTTGGTGTAAGGGGGGAGCAACATGAATTTCAAGCGACAGTTGAAAGAGGGGCTTCTGACCCAGAACCCGGTGCTGGTGCAGCTGCTGGGCATGTGTTCCACCATGGCCATCACCACCTCCCTGAGCAACGGCTTGGGCATGGGGGTGTCGGTGCTGGTGATTCTGACCCTCTCCAACATTTTCATTTCCCTGCTGCGGAAGATCATCCCCGATAAGGTCCGCATCGCCGCCTATGTGGTAGTGATTGCCGGGTTTGTCACCATGGTGGATTTGCTGCTCAAGGCCTATCTCCAGGAGATCTCGGAGAGTCTGGGGGTGTTTATCCCGCTGATTGTGGTTAACTGCATTATTCTGGCCCGGGCGGAGTCTTTCGCCTCCAAGAATGGGGTGCTTTCCAGCGCGGTGGACGGGATCTGCCAGGGGATCGGCTATACCCTGGTGCTGCTAGTGATGAGCGTGGTCCGGGAATTCCTGGGCAGCGGAACCTTTGGCGCCGGCGTGCTCAACGGCGGGGAGGGAATCCGCATCTTCCCGGCGGAGTACGGCGCGCTGATGCTGGTGCTGCCGGTGGGCGGGTTCCTGACCCTGGGCACCCTCATCGCCGTGGTGCAGTGGGCGCAGAACCGGAAAAAGGAGGGGAAGAAATAAGTGGACTGGAAAAACCTTTTGACCATCGCCCTGGGGGCGATCCTGGTCAATAACTTTATCCTGGTGCAGTTTTTGGGCTGCTGCCCGTTCCTGGGCGTCAGCAAGAAGATGGACACCGCCGTGGGCATGGGCTTCGCCGTGATCTTCGTCATGGGCCTTGCCAGCGCTCTGTGCTATCCGGTGAATCTGCTGCTGGAGAGCTTGGACATGGAGTTCATGCAGACGGTGACCTTTATCCTGGTCATTGCCGCTCTGGTGCAGTTCGTGGAGATGTTTCTGCAGAAGACCATCCCTTCCCTCTACGAGGCGCTGGGGGTCTATCTGCCCCTGATTACCACCAACTGCGCGGTGCTGGGCGTGGTGCTGCTGAACGTGCAGGAGCACTACAATTTTATTGAGTCCGTGGTCTACGGCGTCACCGGCGGCGTGGGCTTCCTGCTGGCCATCGTGCTCTTTGCCAGCGTCCGGGAGCGCATCGCCCTGGTTTCGGAGATTCCCAAGTGTTTCGAGGGGTTCCCCATCGCTCTCATTACTGCGGGCCTCATGGCCTTGGCCTTTGGCGGGTTCAGCGGCCTGGATATCTGGCGGTAAGGAGGTAACGCTATGACGATCAGCCCGTGGACCATTCTCTATGCAGTGCTGACCCTGGGCGTGCTGGGGGGCGCATTCGGCGGTGTGCTGGCCGTGGCCTCCCGGATTTTCGCCGTGGAGCGGGACCCCAGGATCGAGGAGATCCAGAGCACCCTTCCCGGCGCCAACTGCGGCGGCTGCGGCTTTGCCGGATGCGCTTCCTGCGCCGAGGCTATCGCCTCCGGTGCCGCCCCGGTAAATGCCTGCCCGGTGTGCTCCGGGGAGCAGACCACCGCGATTGCCGCCATTATGGGCGTGGAGGTGACGCCGGCAGAGCGGCGGGTGGCCTTTGTCCGCTGCGCCGGCGGCAGCCGGGCCGGGCGGAAATATGACTATATCGGGCTTGCCGACTGCCAGGCGG
Source organism: uncultured Oscillospiraceae bacterium (assembly GCA_944386995.1). Classification (GTDB taxonomy): domain Bacteria; phylum Bacillota; class Clostridia; order Oscillospirales; family Oscillospiraceae; genus CAJFPI01. The sequence continues at coordinate 7,244 of CALXDF010000027.1, read as the reverse complement.
CGGTAAAGATTGCCGGCAACGGTCCGCTGGAGTGTGCCTATGGGTGCCTGGGCTTTGGCAGCTGCGTGAAGGCCTGCAAGTTTGACGCGCTTCACATCAACGCGCTGGGCGCGGCAGAGGTGGACCGTGACAAGTGTACCCTGTGCCGGCAGTGCATGGATGCCTGCCCCAGGCATCTTATCATTGACATTCCTTACGCCGCCGACGTGGTGGTGCCCTGTGCCTCCCTGGACAAGGGGGCTGCGGCAAAGAACAACTGTGCCGCTTCCTGCATCGCCTGCAAGCTGTGTGAGAAGAACTGCCCTCAGGACGCCATCCATGTCATCGACAACGTGGCGGTTATTGACTACACCAAGTGCACCTCCTGCGGCACCTGTGTGGCCAAGTGCCCCCGGAAGGTGCTCCTGGATATCCACGAGGACGGAAAGGTGGCTCCGGTGGCACAGGCGGGGGACTGACAAACAGAGCGGGATCCGGCGGCCATCCAGGATGGCCGCCGCTTTTTTAAGAATCTGTAAATTCGGGCAAGATTCTTGACCAGTGGTTGATTTCGTCGTATGATATGGACAAGAATGAAACCTTTGCTGGAGGCGCGCCATGGAAAAGATCCTGCGAAAATCCGTTGCACCTTATTACGGCGTGGCCGTGACGTGGGTGGTTTATGCCCTGCTGTTCGACCTCTACCAGGTGTCTCACTTTGTCATCGTGGCCCTGTTGTCGGCGGGAGTGTTTCTGCTGCTGCGCTCGGTGTGCCCGGACGTGGCGGTAGAGGTGCCCAGGCAGCCCGAGCCGGAGGAAAAGCCCACCGGCAATGCGGAGCTGGACAAGATGATCCGGGATGGAAAGCTGGCCATCGCGGAGATGAAGCGGCTGGACGAGGCAATTGAGGACGAAACCATCTCCGCCCAGATCCGCCGGCTGGAGGAAGTGAGCGCCAAGATCTTTGAGCAGGTGAAGACGGAGCCGAAGAAACTCCCGGAGATCCGGCGGTTTATGGACTACTACCTGCCCACCACCCTGAAACTCCTTAACGCCTATGACCGCATGGGCGCCGCAGGCGTCAGCGGGGAGAACATCAACACCACCATGGAGCGGGTGGAGAAGATCATGTCCACCATTGTCACAGCCTTTGAAAAGCAGCTGGACAGCCTCTTCGGCAGCGACGCCATGGACATCAAGGCGGAGATGAGTGTGCTGGAGGCCATGCTGGCCCGGGAGGGGCTGGCCGGAGATCAGATGCAGGCGGAGACGACCCAAAATGCCGACGGCAGCGACATCGACCTGAAACTGTGACCGCGCCCTGGCGGGCGGCTGAGCGGTAAGAGAGGACGAAACTTCATCATAAACGGAGGAAGAAACCATGAGCGACAACAACGCGAGCATGATGCCAGAGCTGACCCTGGCCCCCAACGACGGCGCAGCCCAGGAGGCGCCCCAGCTGGTGCTGGGCAATGAGGCGCCGGAGGCGCCCGCCCAGGAGGAGAAAAAAATCGAGGCGGTGAAGCTGGACGACTCCATGCTCACCGACGCGGAGAAAAAGATGGTGGAGGACTTCTCCAAGAAGATCGACATTACCGACAGTCAGCTGGTGCTGCAGTACGGCTCCGCCGCCCAGAAGAGCGTCTCCACCTTCTCGGAGAACGCCCTGAACAACGTGCGCAACAAGGATCTGGGGGAGGTGGGGGACACCCTCACCAATCTGGTGGTGGAGCTGAAGAACTTCGGCGCGGATGAGGAGGAGAAGAAGGGCATCTTCGGCTTCTTCAAAAAGGCCGGCAACAAGATGGAGACCATGAAGGCCCAGTACGGCAAGGCGGAGGCCAGCGTGGACAAGATCTGCCGGGAGCTGGAGCAGCATCAGATCACCCTGATGAAAGACATCGCCATGTTCGACGAGATGTACGAGCTCAACCTCAAGTACTACAAGGAGCTGACCATGTATATCCTGGCCGGGAAGAAACGATTGGAGGAGGTCAAGGCCACGGAGCTGGAGGAGCTGCGGAAAAAGGCGGAGGCCACCGGCGCCGCTGAGGACGCCCAGGCCTACAACGATATGGTGCAGATGTGCAACCGCTTTGAGAAGAAACTCCACGACCTGGAGCTGACGCGGATGGTGTCCATCCAGATGGGTCCCCAGACCCGGATGCTCCAGAACAACGATACGCTGATGGTGGAGAAGATCCAGTCCTCCCTGGTGAACACCATCCCCCTGTGGAAGAGCCAGATGGTGCTGGCCCTGGGCCTGGAGAACAGCCGCAAGGCCACCGCCGCCCAGACCGCCGTCACAGAGGCGACCAACGAACTGCTGAAGAAGAATGCGGATATGCTGAGGATGGGCACCATCAACACCGCTAAGGAGGCGGAGCGGAGCATTATCGACATCGAGACGCTGCAGCACACCAACCAGCAGCTGATCTCCACCCTGGACGAGGTGATCCAGATCCAGAAGGACGGCGCCCAGAAACGCAAGGAGGCCGAGGTGGAGCTGGGCCGGATCGAGGGTGAGCTGAAGGCGAAACTCCTGGAATTAAGAGGTTAAGGTGCGGCAGACGGTATCCGGACAGCCCGGCTCCAGGGGTCCCCGCCGGAGCCCAGCGGAGCGGGTCCGGTGGGGAAAGGCGGAGCTGCGGGGCTGATCTATCCCCCTTTTGCCGGCGCAGCCTGGCGCCTATCGGTATTACGAAGGCGGAGAGCGGGAGCCGCAGCTGTCGGTGCTGATCAAACCGGCCGACTATTTTGACGTATCTTGGAACGGCCTGGTGGGACGGGAATCCCTGCGGTCCGGGGAAAAGGAGATCCATCCATGAAAGTTTTCCAGAAAAAATCTGTGGCTATCCTGGTGATGGTGCTGGCGATCGTCCTGGCCTCGGTTTGGGGCATCAGCCGCCGCCCGGTGGTGATCACCCCGGAGGGGGGCGACCCGCTGGACACCTCCCTGTCCACGGCCTACTACCGGGAGTATATTGTGGACGACGCCGGCGTCCTCTCGGACCGCACGGAGGAGGCCCTGGCCCTCTATGACGCCAACTGGGACGAGTGGTCGGGGAGCATATTGTCTGTGGTGACAGTGCCCTCCGTCTCCGGCACTGCGGAGGAGGCGGCCTGGGACTGGGCGGATCAGCTGCAGCTGGGGGAGAATGACGCCATCCTGCTGCTGGACATCGGCGGGCAGGACGCCTACCTCCTCTCCAGCGGCGAGTTTTATGACCGCTTCAGCGGTACAGAGAGCAACTACCTGGGCGCCTACCTCTATGAGGATTTCATGGCCGGGAATTATGACAAGGGCGTGGAGAACCTGTTTGCCAACGTTCACCTGCTGTTTCGGGATACCGCTTTCCTGGCCCACACCAGCGACGGCGTACGGGCCGGCGTTTGGGCGGCGATTCTGATTGTGGCGCTGCTGGTCATTTTTACCATTTTGGACCAGATGCGCTACAACACCTGGTACCGGCGCTACGGCGGTCTGCCGGTGCCGCCGGTGGTGTTCCGGCCCATCCTGTGGTGGCACCGGCCCGGCGGGGCCTGGTGGCGCCGGAGGCGGCCGCCCCGTCCCCCGCGCCCACCCCGGGGACCCGGACCGGGACCGCGCCCGCCCTTTGGCGGCGGCTCCTTTGGTCCCCGTCCGCCCAGGAGCGGCGGATCCTTCGGTTCCCGCGGAGGCTTTGGCGGCGGCGGTTTCAGCCGGGGCGGCGGCTTCGGCAGCGGCCGCAGCGGCGGAGGCGGCTTTTCCCGGGGCGGCGGCTTCGGCGGTCGTGCAGGCGGGGGAGGTTTTGGCGGCGGCCGGGGCGGCGGCTTCGGCGGGGGACGATAGTTCTGCAAGAATACAGACCATCCAGTACAGGCGGCCCGTCCGCCGGGGAAACCCGGCCGGCGGGTCGTTTTTCCTTGAATTTACAAATTGTTCAAAGTCCAAGGCCCTCTACCCATTGACAAGGGGGGCAACTGGTGGTACACTCGGTTTAGCACTCCGGGGGATGGAGTGCTAAAGGAGTTGCCTTATGGAATTGACACCACGGAAAAAGGAAATATTAAAAGTGGTGATCGAGAGTTACATCTCCACTGCTGAGCCGGTGGGCTCCAAAGCCATCGCGGCGCAGCTCACCAGCAAGGTCAGCACCGCCACCATCCGCAACGAACTGGCGGATCTGGTGGAGATGGGCTATCTGGAGCAGCCCCACACCTCCGCCGGCCGGGTGCCCTCCCCAAAGGGGTACCGGCTGTATGTCAACGAACTGATGGAGCAGCGGGCACTGAGCCTGCAGGAGACGGAGCAGATCAACCGGGCCCTGCGCATGAAGATGCAGGAGCTGGACGGGGTCATCTCCAAGGCCGGACAAATGGCCGCAGCTCTGGTGAATTACCCGGCCTACGCCATGGCGGGGGTAAAGAGCGAGCTGGCCATCCAGCGCTTTGACCTGCTGGGCGTTGACGCTACCAGCTTCATCGCCGTGGTGATGACCGAGGACAGCCGGGTCAGCAGCCGCCTGCTCCACACGGAGCTGCCCGTCCGCGCCGATGCGCTGGCGGATTTGGCGGTGCTGCTCAATGAGCAGTTTACCCACCTGCATGTCTCCCAGATGAGCCGGCGGCTGATGGATCTGGCGGGGCAGACGGCACCGGGCCTGTTTATTGTACTGAATGTGGCCGTGAATTACGCCATTGAGGTGCTCCAGGGCAGCGAGAAAAACCGGGCTGTCACTGCCGGGGCGAACAATCTGCTCAAGCTCCCGGAATTCCGGGATGCGGATAAGGCCCATGAGCTGATGAGCTTCATGGTGGAGAACCCGGAGGACCTGCCGGTCCCGGCAGAGGGGGCCCACATGCAGATCCTCATCGGACCGGAGAATGTCAACGAGGCGCTGAAGGACACCAGTGTGGTGGTTGCCAGCTATGACATCGGGGACAACATGCGGGGGCTCATCGGTGTGGTGGGACCCACCCGCATGGACTATGCCACTGTGGCCGCCCGGCTGAGCTACTTTGCCGAGGGCCTGACGAAAATGTTCGGAAAGCAGGAGAAAGAGGGCCTGCTTCCCGTTCCCAAGGAGGATCACGACAGACATGAGTAAAGAAGAGAAGAAGACTCCGGAGGCGGAGAACCAGCCGGTTCAGCCGGAGCAGGAGGACACCGCCCCCCAGGAACAGGCCCAGGGTGCCGAAGCCGGGGAGCAGGAAAAGCAGGAGGCCGCCGGGGCGGAGACGCCGGAGACCTTCACGCTCACCAGGGAACAGATGGAGAAGATGGAGGGCCTGGCCGGGCAGCTGAGCGCGCTCAACGACCAGCACCTGCGTCTGATGGCCGAGTACGACAACTACCGCAAGCGCACCCAGAAGGAAAAGGAATCCATCTACCAGGACGCCAAGGCCGATACCATCGGCAAGTTTCTGGAGGTATATGACAACCTGGAGCGGGCGGTCTCCCAGGAGGGGGACGAGGATAACGTCCACAAGAAGGGCATGACCATGATCTTCCACGAGCTCCAGGGCATCCTGGAAAAGTTGGGCGTTACGGTCATCGACCCGGCGGGCCAGCCCTTTGACCCGGAGAGGCACAACGCGGTGCTCCACATCGAGGACGAGAACCTGGGGGAGAACGTGGTGTCCCAGGTGTTCCAGAAGGGGTTCCTGCTGGGGGATAAGGTCATCCGGTTTGCAACGGTGCAGGTGGCCAACTAAAATTTCGTTTGAAAGGCTCAGCCTTTCAAACGAGAAACAGCGCGCGGCAGCGCACTCGCTGCGCTCGCACGTTTGCGCGCTGAGAGGTGCTTTTCCCAAGGCACATGTCCTTGGGAAAAGCGAAATTAAGATGCGTATTCCAATACAAAATTGTTAAAATAAAAAATTTTTCTATAGATTTAGGAGGCAATGAATATGTCTAAAGTAATCGGTATCGACTTAGGTACAACCAATAGCTGTGTGGCTGTGATGGAGGGCGGCGAGGCCGTCGTCATCCCCAATGCGGAAGGCAACCGCACTACCCCGTCCGTGGTGGCATTTTCCAAGACCGGCGAGCGTATGGTGGGCCAGGTGGCAAAGCGCCAGGCCATCACCAACCCCGACCGCACCATCTCCTCCATCAAGCGTGAGATGGGCAGCGACTACAAGGTGAGCATCGACAGCAAGAAGTACACCCCCCAGGAGATCAGCGCCATGATCCTGCAGAAACTGAAGGCGGACGCTGAGGCCTATCTGGGTTCCACCGTCACCGAGGCGGTCATCACCGTCCCCGCCTACTTCACCCACGCCCAGCGCCAGGCCACCAAGGACGCCGGCAAGATCGCCGGCCTGGAGGTCAAGCGGATCATCAACGAGCCGACCGCCGCGGCATTGGCTTACGGCCTGGATAAGGAGTCCGACCAGAAGATCATGGTCTATGACCTGGGCGGCGGCACCTTCGATGTGTCCATCCTGGAGATCGGCGACGGCGTCATCGAGGTGCTGGCCACCGCCGGCAACAACCGCCTGGGCGGCGACGACTTTGATAAGTGCATCATGGACTGGATGGTGGGCGAGTTCAAGAAGAGCGACGGTGTGGACCTCAGCGGCGACAAGGTGGCCATGCAGCGCCTGAAGGAGGCCGCGGAGAAGGCCAAGATCGAGCTCTCCGGCGTCACCTCCACCAATATCAACCTGCCCTATATCACCGCCGACGCCACCGGCCCCAAGCACCTGGACCTGACCCTCACCCGGGCAAAGTTCAACGAACTGACCGCCCACCTGGTGGACGCCACCGCCGGTCCGGTGCGCCAGGCCATGAGCGATGCGGGCCTGAGCGGCAATGATATCGCCAAGGTCCTGATGGTAGGCGGCTCCAGCCGGATCCCCGCCGTGCAGGACGAGGTGAAGAAGCTCACCGGCAAGGAGGGCTTCAAGGGCATCAACCCCGATGAGTGCGTGGCCATCGGTGCGGCCATCCAGGCCGGCGTTCTCACCGGCGATGTGAAGGGTCTGCTGCTGCTGGATGTGACCCCCCTGTCCCTGGGTATCGAGACCATGGGAGGCGTGTGCACCCGCCTCATCGAGCGCAACACCACCATCCCCACCAAGAAGAGCCAGATCTTCTCCACCGCCGCGGACAACCAGACCAGCGTGGAGGTCAACGTCCTCCAGGGCGAGCGGGAGATGGCCGCGGCCAACAAGAGCCTGGGCCGCTTCCACCTGGACGGCATCGCCCCGGCCCGCCGGGGTGTGCCCCAGATCGAGGTGACCTTCGACATCGACGCCAACGGCATCGTGAACGTCAG
>CALXDF010000026.1 GCA_944386995.1 uncultured Oscillospiraceae bacterium | reverse complement strand
CTGCAACCACTTGAATAGCCAGCAGGGGTCTGACAAGACCTCAGCTTTGCTATACCTTTTTTGAACCATCCCTTTTTCACCACCACCATTCATTTTCGGGGTTGATTTTTAATAGTTAATCTTTCTTGATGTAATTTATACCAAGCAGAAATATTGATTAATATCAATACATCCACGAACCACCGTTGGGACACAGAACCTGGCCGGTATAGAAGTCAGAAGCTGCGGAGGCCAGGAACGCCACCGTCGCCGCTACATCCCGCGGCTCACCCAGCCGCCCGACCAAAATGTTATTGGCTTCAACGGATTCCCAAGGCAGCACCATGCGGGTACGGATTAAGCCCGGCGCAATTGTATTGATATAAATCCCATCCTTGGACAGTTCCACGGCCAATTCTCTCCCCAAGCTGATCACACCGCCCTTGGCTGCTGCATAATGGGGATCGCTCCAATCGCCGGTGATTGCCGCGCCAGAACTGATATTGACAATTTTCCCGCTATGCTGCTTGCGCATAATCGGAAGTACCCGCATGATAAACTTATACACACAGGTCAGATTCAGATTGATAAGCCGATCCCACTCCTGGTCGGTCATATTGTCCAACTTGACGCCGCCGCCGCATCCGGCTGCGTTGTTTACTAAAATATCTAAGCCGCCGAAAACATCCAGCGCAGTTTGAATGGATCGATCCACATCATCCATGTTGCTGACATCGCAATGCACTGCCCGAATTATGCCACCTTTTTCAGCAACTTCCTTTGCGGTATTTTCCACACTGTCCCCCTCGATATCACAGGCAACCACATTCACGCCAAGGGACGCCAGCATCTCTGCAATTCCTTTCCCAATGCCGTTTCCAGCGCCGGTAACAATTGCTGTTTTCCCCTTGAGCTGGAAATAATCATACATGGACTGGATCACATAGCTTTCATTCATTGTGTATCGCTCCTCCTCCAAAACCAATTTCCCAAGCAAATTTTGCAAGCCGGCAATATTGCCGGCAAAGACTTTCCTGTTTCTGTTGTCGAGCCTATTTTAGCATAAAATGCAAAAATGCGTATACATTTTTTGTAGAGTTTCACCAATTTTATTGATATCATCCAAAAAGCTAAGTAGAGTATAGCAGAATTTTGTAAAGGCCGTCGGACAAAGCCGCAGCAAAAAAGGGTATTTTAAATGTCTCTTTCCCGAAATATTCAGATATTCATTCCTGTATTCAATTCGAAGCTGTCAGGATCTCCACTACCCGGCGCAGCGTATCCTGCTCCCCCACATTCCCGGGAAAGACCACATAGGGAATCTCCGGGAATTTGCTGGCGGCGTCTGCCTGCCAAACCGGGATGCCGGGCTGAACCTGTCCCAGCACCAGCGCCTTGCGGATTCCCAGCGCCTGGGTGGCCACCGTGCTGGAGGTAATCCCCCCCTTTGCCACCACAAAGGCCGGACGCACCTTCAGTTCCCCTACCAGACGCTGCACTGCGTCGCTGATCCGGACGCTGCGCCGCAGAACAGCCTCCTTGGTATCGCCAGCCACCTGAAGCAGTGTGCGGCAGGTGTAGCAAACAGCCACCTTGCCATCCTGCACCACTTTCTCCTCCTCAGACAGGCACCGCCGGACCTCCTGTTCCAGCGCTGCCTCGCCGTCCAGGACGCTGTCGCTGTTGAAGGGAATGCCTACCGTACCCGGCAGCGTCAGAAGCGCTTCCAGCTGCGCAGTAGTCTTGTGGGTGTGGCTGCCAACAACCACAAGCCCGCCGGCCGCTGTGTTTTCAGTCACCATCTCCGCCCGTGTCAGCAGCGGGCGGTCTGTGATTCCGCCTACCACCTTCACAAGCCCTGCCGCCGTGCGGAAGAGGAAGCGCTTGCCCCTGGCCATGGCGCGGTACAGGGCCACGGCAAACACCTTGACGTCGCAATAGTCCGCCGCATCCACACAGATCTTTTCAAAATTGCTGAGCTGCTCCAGTTTCTCCTGGATGGTGTCATAGTCCTGGCGCCGCAGCTCTTCAATCGAAACGCGAGCCACCCGCTCTGCGGGAAAGCGTCCGCCGGTCTTCTCCGCAATATAAGCCGGGAGCGCGGAATGGGTATACCCGAAGGTTGCATCGCCGGCAAATTCCGTCTGAGCTGCGGGAATCAGCCGCTCCCCGTCCCGGACATAATGAATGCCATGAAGCGTATATCGTCCGCCCTCTTTAAAAAAGGGACAGAGAACCTCCCCGTCAATCGCCTGGCCCGACGACTCCAGGCACTGGCGCAGCTGCTCTGTCTCCAGCGGATAGTGTCCGCGGAGGGTGGAGTCACTGCGGCTCATAATCACCGCCCGCACCCCGGTCTCCGCCGAAGCCTGCATCACATTGCGGGCGATTTCCTGATGGACAGAGGCGGTTTCCTCTCGGGACATGGAGCGGCTGTTCGTCAAAAGATAGACCACTTTCCGGCCTTCCCGCAGTCCGCTGGCGATGCTCTGAACAGACCAATCCGTGTACACCGACACGTCATGAACCGTCTGCGTGCCGGTAGGGTCGTCGTCCAGCACAATCCACACATCCCGGTTGGCACGAATCTCCGCCGCCAGAAGCCGGTCAACCGCCGCCTCGTCCACTGCCGGCAGCTGCTCTAGGATTGATGTGCTGAGGATGGCCTTTTCATCGTGTGACGCTTTCACCGGAATACCTCCCTTTCTTTCCCGCGCCCGCGGGTCTGCGGTGCGGCCCTTTCCATCTAATAATAATGATTAACTGTTTTCCAAATCCGCTCGCTTCTCTTGGGAGCACAGCTCATCACAATTCCTTAATCTTAATTTAATATAGTAATGTAATGTCGTGTACAGCAGACAGCGGCGAACACCCCCATGCGTCCGTATCGGGCGGGGGCTACAGATCCTGCGCCGCCAGCAGGCCGCGAAGGTCCTCGCACGTCTGTCCCGGCCCCAGCGCCTGTGCCAGCTGCGCATCCAGGGCCGCCCGGTCAAACCGGCACCCTGCCAGCGCGGCCTCCAGCACCGGCGCAAGGCGCCAGTCCATAGAGTCGGAGTAAACCCGCGCTGTTTGGACAACCCCCTCCTCCACCTGGAACTGGAGTTGAATTTCTCCCCAGGGAAACCGTCCCTGACAGGAAAAGGAAAAAGGGAGGCTACGCCCATAAATCCACTCCCAAGAGGCGTTGCGCGCACGCATGGCGGCCAATGCATTCCGGTCCAACGTCTCCACGCCGACCGGTGTCCAGGGCAGTCCATAGACCTGTGAAAAAGCTTCCGTCAGGGCCTGGCTCAGCAGCGGGACCGTCAAATCCGGCCGCAGGTCCCGCAGATTCACCACCCGGGAGCGAACCGAAGAGACGCCTTTGGCTGCCAGCTTGGCCTGTGAGGGACACAGATACCGCCCCATCCGCTCCATGTCCACATCCACCAGCAGCGTACCGTGGTGGTAATAGTTTTCGCCGCTCTGATAGAAGGCGTTGCCGGAAAATTTCCGCCCGTCGGCCAGCAGATCGTTGCGCCCGGATGTCTCCGCCGCAATTCCCAGATTCCGGCAGGCTGCGGCAATCACCGAAAGCTGCCGCGCTACGCTATAGTCCTCTGCCGGTACCAGGAAAGTAAAATTCAAATTGCCCAGATCATGGAACACCGCTCCGCCGCCGGAGAGACGCCGGGCCAGGCGGCCGCCCTCAGCCTCCAGAAGCTCCGTGCGGCACTCCTTCCAGGCGTTCTGATTGCGGCCAATCACCACGGTATTCTGGTTCTGCCAGAGATACAGCGTGCAGCATCCAGGCCGCGCTCCCTCCAGCAGACACTGCTCCACTGCCAGGTTAAAATAGGGATCATGCCCCTCCCCCAGGCATACCCGCAGTTCCCGAATCATCGCGCCGCCTCCCGGCACCCGTGGGCAGCCGCTCTCTGTTCGTTCATTTCAAGGTCCTCGCTTTCAACGTCCGCTTCGCCAGCGGTTCATTAATGGGGTTAGTATACCATAGGGACAGTCGTTTCGCAAACGCTTTTCCCGAAAAAAGCGGATCATTCTCCCCTAAAAGGCGGAAAAACGGTCCGGCAGAGGCACAGACTGGCAATATTGCCAAATGCGCTCTTCAAATTTTGTCTGTTTTCCACACAGAAAGCCAGTGAGAACTCACATAAATCCAAAAATATTTTTTGTTTCTGTTGGTTTTCTCTTGACAAGGGGACAGGGATGGGATATGCTAACGGCAGAAACGGCACAAGAGAGGAGGGGACTGTCCATGTTGGTGGCCGAGCGCAGACAGGTGATCCTGGAGCGGCTGCACGCAGCCTCTCGGGTGGTTGTAGCGGATCTGAGTGCGGAGTTCGGTGTGTCGGAGGAGACCATCCGCCGGGATCTGGAATGGCTGGAAAAAGAGGGTGTCGCCACCCGCACCTATGGCGGGGCGGTGCTGAAAAATAACGACCGGGTCCCGCCGCCCTATGCGGTTCGAAAAAACACAAATGTGGAGGGAAAGGTGGCCATTGCCCAGCTGCTGGCCCCCATGATCCGGGAAGGGGACGCCATTATGGTGGACGAGAGCTCCACGGCTGCCTATGCGGTTCGGGCCCTGCGCCACCTGCGGGGCATTACGCTTATCACCAATTCCCAGGAGATGCTCCAGGAGATGGGGCACCAGGACTCCTGGCAGGTCATCTCCACCGGCGGCCACCTCAAGAGCGATGTCATGGCCCTGGTGGGGCCCCAGGCGGTGCGGTCCATTGAGACCTACCATGTGCGCTGGGCCATCTTGTCCTGCCGGGGGGTCAACGACCGGCTTGGGATCGCCGACTCCTCCGAGGAGATCGTTCAGGTCAAGCAGGCCATGATGCGCTCGGCAGACGACACGGTGCTGCTGTGCGACCATCGGAAGTTTGACCGCACGGGGTTTGTTTCTCTGGGCCGGCTGGACGATGTGGATTACCTGATCACCGACCAGATGCCAACACCCCAATGGCAGCAGCTGCTGGAGCAGCGGAAGGTACAGCTCATTTGCAAACAGTAAGCGCAAGGGCCTGCGGGCCCGTTGACCCATTTGATAACGGCAAGGTAAAGAAGAAGGAGGAGATACCATATGGCAAACGCAGTAGTCATGCCAAAGGCAGGCATTACCGTAGAGTCCTGCATCATCGGCAAATGGCTGAAAAAAGTGGGAGATCCGGTGGCAGTAGGGGACATTCTGTTCACCTATGAAACGGACAAGGCGGCATTCGAGTGCGAATCCACCGCCGCGGGCGAGCTGCTGGAGATCTTTTTCCAGGACGGGGACGAGGTCCCCTGCCTCACCAACGTCTGTGCCGTCGGCACCAAGGGGGAGGACGTCTCCGCCCTGCGCCCCGGTACAGCAGCCGCTCCGGCGGCTCCCGCAGAAAGCACCCCGGCTCCGGCGGCAAGCGCACCTGCGGCAGCTCCGGCCCCGGCCAAGTCTGCCGCACCTGTCCCGCAGCATATTGCCGCTGTGGTGATGCCGAAGGCCGGCATTACCGTAGAGTCCTGCATTATCGGCAAGTGGGAGAAGAAGATCGGCGACCAGATCAAGGTGGGCGATGTCCTGTTCAGCTACGAGACGGACAAGGCCTCCTTTGAGTGCGAGTCCACCGCCGAGGGCGAGCTGATCGACATCTTCTTCCAGGACGGGGACGAGGTCCCCTGCCTGACCAATGTCTGCGTCATCGGCCAGCGTGGCGAGGACTATTCCGCCCTGCGTCCCGATGGGGAGACGGCTGCTCCGGAAAGCGCACCCGCTCCCGCCCAGGCAGCGCCCGCAGCCGCTGCGGCCCCCACTGCCACCGCCCAGGCCGGGAAGACGGCCATCTCCCCCAGAGCCAGGAAGGTAGCGGAGCATGCAGGGGTAGACGCCTCTCTTGCCACCCCCACCGGACCCAAGGGCCGGATCATTGAACGGGATGTGCGCAAGCTCCTGGCCGAGGGCGTTCCCGCCGCGGCTTCCGCGCCTGTCCAGGCCGCTGCACCGGCTCAGGCTGCCGCACCGGCTCCCGCACCCGCGGCAGAGGCCGAGTACGAGGATGTGAAGTTCAGCGGCATCCGCCGGGCCATCAGCAAGTCCATGCACACCTCCCTGAGCACCATGGCCCAGCTGACCCACAACTTCTCCTTCGACGCTACGGAGATCCTGCAGTACCGCAAGCAACTGAAGGCTGCCGGAGAACCCTACGATGGCATCACCATCGGCGACATCGTCCTGTACGCCGTGTCCCGCACGGTTCTGTCCTGTCCTGACCTGAACGCCCACATGCTGGATGACAACAATATCCGCCTCTTTAAGCATGTGAATCTGGGCGTGGCGGTGGACACCCCCCGCGGCCTCATGGTCCCCACCATCTTCCAGGCTGAGACCAAGAGCCTGCTGGAGATCTCCCGGGAGGTGAAGGACCTGGCCGCCAAGGCCCGCAGCGGCAGCATCAGCCCGGACCTCCTCAGCGGCGGCACCTTCACGGTGACAAACCTGGGTTCCTTCGGCGTGGAGTCCTTCACGCCGGTCATCAACCCGCCGCAGACCGGCATCCTGGGCGTCTGCACCACGGTCCAGCGGCCCCGCCAGGCGGCAGACGGTTCTATCCAGCTCTACCCGGCCATGGGCCTGTCCCTGACCTACGACCACCGCGCTGTGGACGGCGCGCCGGCCTCCCGTTTCATGAAACAGCTGTGCAGCAACCTGGAACACTTCACGGTCCTGCTGTCCAAATAAAGGAGGAATAGTATGGCTACATATGATTTACTTGTCATCGGCGGCGGTCCCGGCGGTTACCTCTGTGCCGAGCGGGCTGCCCAGGGCGGCATGCAGGTGGCCCTGTTCGAGCAGGAACACCTGGGCGGCACCTGCCTCAACGAGGGCTGTGTCCCCACCAAGACCCTGCTGAACTCCGCAAAGCTCTACCGCCATGCCACGGAGAGCGCCGCCTTCGGCGTCACAGCAGAAAAGGTCACCTTCGACCACGCCAAGGTGGTAGAGCGCAAGGGCAAGGTGGTCCACACCCTGGTCTCCGGGGTGGAGTCCACCATGAAGGCCAACAAGGTGACGGTGATCCGCGCCGCCGCGGAGATCCAGGGCCGCGCAGACGAGGGCTTTGCCGTCCAGGCCGGCGGCGAGACCTATGTGGGCAAGCGGCTGGTGATCGCCTCCGGCTCCGAGACCACCATTCCCCCGGTGCCCGGCCTGAAGGAGGGACTGGCCTCCGGCTTTGTGGTCACCAACCGGGAGGTGTTGGACCGCAAGGAACTGCCCCGGGATCTTGTGGTCATCGGCGGCGGCGTCATCGGCCTGGAGATGGCCTGCTACTTTGCCAGCGTGGGCGTCCACGTGATCGTGGTGGAGATGATGCCCAAAATCGCCGGCCCCACCGACGAGGAGATCTGCAAGATCCTCATGGATACCTACGGCAAGCGGGGCATGGAGTTCAAGCTCTCCAGCAAGGTGCTGGAGGTCACCGACCACTCCGTCCTCTATGAGGCCGCCGGGG
>CALXDF010000025.1 GCA_944386995.1 uncultured Oscillospiraceae bacterium | reverse complement strand
CCACTTCCTTCTGCACGATGGACTTGGGCAGGCGGAACTCCGGGATGCCGTACACCAGCACGCCGCCGGCCAGGTGCAGCGCCTCGTACACCGTCACCTCGTAGCCCTTCCGGGCCAGGTCACCGGCGCAGGTGAGGCCAGCAGGGCCGGAGCCGATAATGGCCACCTTGTGCCCGTTGGAGGCGGGGCGCACAGCCTTTTCCGTGTTGTGCTCGTTGTGCCAGTCGGCCACAAACCGCTCCAGGCGGCCAATACCCACGCTCTCATGCTTGATGCCCCGGACACACTTGCTCTCGCACTGGGTCTCCTGGGGGCAGACACGGCCGCACACGGCGGGCAGGGCGCTGTCGGCGGCGATGATCTGATAGGCGGCCTCGAAGTCGCCCTCCGCCACCTTGGCGATAAACTCCGGGATGCGGATCTGCACCGGGCAGCCGCTGACGCAGGGCATATTCTTGCAGTGGAGGCAGCGGGCGGCCTCATCCATGGCCTGCTCTCTGGTGTAGCCCAGGGCCACCTCGTTGAAGTTGCCGGCACGGACCACCGGGTCCTGGTGGGGCATAGAGTTCTTCTTGGGGCTCATATTCGCTGCCATCTCACTTCACCTCCTGCTTGAAGAGATTGCACGTCTCCTCATAGGCGTGCCGCTCAAAATCCTTGTACATGGCGCCCCGGGCCATGGCCTCGTCGAAGTCCACCAGGTGGCCGTCGAACTCCGGGCCGTCCACGCAGGCGAACTTCGTCTCCCCGCCCACGCTGAGGCGGCAGCCGCCGCACATGCCGGTGCCGTCGATCATAATGGGGTTCATGCTCACCACGGTGGGGATATTGTACTCCTTGGTCAGCTGGCAGACAAACTTCATCATGATCACCGGCCCGATGGCGATGACCCGGTCATATTTCGCACCAGCCTCGATCTGCTCCTTTAACAGATCGGTCACCAGCGCCTTTTTGCCATAGGAGCCGTCGTCGGTGCCGATGATCAGGTTGGTGGAGGCGGCCTCAAACTCCTCCTTGAGGATAATGAGGTCCTTGTTGCGGAACCCCACGATCAGGTCCACGTGACAGCCCTCATCATGGAGTTTTTTTGCAACCGGGTAGGCAATGGCAGTGCCGACGCCGCCGCCCACCACAGCCACGCGGTGAAGTCCTTCTGTCTCTGTAGCCTTCCCAAGGGGACCCACAAAGTCCTCGATCGTGTCCCCCGCCTCCTTATGGTTGAGCTTTTCCGTGGTGGCGCCCACGATCTGGAAAATAATGGTCACTGTTCCCTTCTCCCGGTCATAGGCTGCAATCGTCAGGGGGATGCGCTCCCCGTTCTCATCCACCCGCAGGATAATAAACTGCCCCGGCTCTGCTTTCCGGGCCACAATGGGCGCCTCGATCTCCATCATGGTGACGGTTGGGTTCAATACGCGTTTTTTGACAATCCGATACATAACCTTTCCTTTCTTCTCCTAGATGGCCCTGCTTCCCAGGGGCCTTTTTTGCGCTGCTGCATGATCGTATTGTATTGTACCATGCCGGAGCTGAAAACACAACCGCATTCCCGAACAAGCCCATTGTCTCCCGCGCCCCGCCGCGGCAAAAGCGTCTCTCCACGCAGACTTTTAAAGTTAAAAATATTTCACTTTTTCTCTTGACAGGCACGTTGTCGAGTGATATATTTATAACACAGTAAGTTATAAATATATCACATGGAGGTCTCTGCTATGAAAGCCAAAACCATCAACCTGCGGGCGTGGATGTTTCTGAAGGCCGCACCGGCGGCCCTGCTCCTGGTGTACTACTGGATGTGCACCCGGGAGGATTTCCGCCCATGGTATCTCTATCTGCAGACCGCCGTCTTTGCCGCTGCCGGCGTATTGGCCGCCTGCCAGATCGGATATGCCAAAAAGCGGGAAATTTTCAACGAGTTTGCACGGGAAAACCTGAAGACCACAGACTCCATCTGCCTCAAGGCCGCCTTTGCCCTGATGGTCCTTGCCGCCGCGCTGTGCGTCCTTACCGATTTCTCCGGCGTGATCGCAGGCTATGCCATCCTCACCGCCCTCCTTCTGCTCGTGCTCCTTCGAGCGGTGCTCTTTGCCGTCATTGACAAAAAGGGGATGCAGGGCCTATGCTGAAAACGCGCATCAAGGAGTACCGGGAGAAGGCCGGGCTCAAGCAGAGTGAGCTGGCAGAACTGGTCTCTGCCAGGCGGGAGACCATTGTCCATCTGGAAAACGGACGATACAACCCCTCTTTGAAGCTGGCCATGGACATCGCCAAAGTATTTCATACCACGGTTGAAGAACTGTTTTTCTTCACAGACGATTGACCAGTCATTCTGCAGCAGAGGAACCGCCGCCCCGACAGATCTCTTGTCGGGGCGGCGGTTCCTCTGCAAGACGATCAGCCCGCCTGCCGCTGCAGTGCCAGAGTGACCTGACGCCCGTCCACCTGTACCAACCCCTCTTGACGGAGTTTGCGCAGCTCCCGCATCATGGCACTGCGGTCCGAGCCGATGTAGTCCGCCAGCGCACTAAGGGTGAATGGCAGCGTGAAGGCGCCGTTTTTCGCATGAATCGCAAAATAGCACAGCAGCTTTTCCCGGATGCTCCGCCGGCTTAATACCTCCACCCGCTGCCCCATTTGCTGCATCTGCTCGGTAACCAACTGAAAGAGATTCTGTACCAGTTGGCTATGGTGCCGGCAAGCATTCTCACAGCGCTTCATGATGTGATCGTAATCCATGTACATCACCCGGCAGCCGCCCTCTGTCACCACACTGATGCTGTCTCCAGTCTGCACTGTGAAGGCCAGCACCTCTCCAAAAATGCTTCCTGTCTCCAGATGCTCCAAAATGGTGCGGGTCCCCCCGTAGTCAATCCGTACCAAATCTGCCGTCCCATCTGTAATAATGCCGACCTCTTTCCCGCCATCCCCATATTCCCGGACAGCAGATCCGGCAGCATAGGTGCACTGCCGCACATGAAAGCACGCCAGCATACGTTCCATACTGGCAGCACTAATATTTTGAAAGATCGGGAAATTGCTGTAATCCATGATTTTGTGTTTTGTATTCATGACCCATCCCACATCTTGTGATAAATTTCAATTTTGTTGCATGTGCAACAGATTTTTCATTTCTCTCATGGTATACTATTTTCCAAAGAATGTAAATAGGTGAAATATCCAGATTCAGCTATTTTATAGGAGGAATTGCCATGAAGGTTACCGTAACCGGCGGCACCCTGTCACAGCAGGAACAGGATGCCTACATTGCCCGCGCCTACCGCAAATACCCGCATAACCAGTTGGAAGCTCTGGAGATCCATGTGGACGGGGACTACGTGGATCTGTCTTACACCCTTCAGCCTCAGAAATTCGGCCGAATCCGCCGGATCACCGGCTATCTGGTAGGAGATATGGACCGCTGGAACAACGCCAAAACCGCTGAGGAACACGCCCGGGTCAAGCACGGGATCTGAGCGCCCCGTTCCATCGCTCTTTCGCTTTTCGCCGCATTCCAATAAGACGACACAGCAGGTCCCGCGCCAGTGGCGCGGGGCCTGCTGTTTTCGCAAGAAATCTCTATTCACCCATGGGAGCGCCGCAGTTAGGGCAGAATTTCCCTTCGCTGACCGTACCGCAGAGGGGGCATTTGCGCTCCATTGCTGCCCCCTCCTCTCTCTGCCGGGAAGCACGCAGTCCCTCAATCCGCGTCTGGGACAGCCGGGCAGCAGCAACCAAGTCCGCCACCGCATCCGGCACTTCTCCGTCCAGCTGAGAGACATACCATGCGCCGATTGCCCGGTAACTCCGGTCGAGTTCCCGCTGCTCAGCCAGGATGGAGGCCGTCGTCTTCACGCTGTCAGCAGCATCCCTGGCCATGCCGGAAGCAGCATCGGCAAACTCCCGGGCCTTCTGGGAGAAGTCATCTACGAATGCCATACCAATCGAACTCCTTTCAGAAATCTGTCGTTCTCGTTGGCTCTATTATATCCAGTTTCTTTTCCAGGCGCAAGACGCTTTCCCGATTAGATTGTAAACACTGTGTAAAAAATGTGCCGGATGCTTTCTTTACAGCTGCTCCATAATGGCCCGCACCTGCTGGATGCAGCGTTTAGGGCTGGAGAGGGTCGGCGTGCCGGTACGCTCCGCCACCGCCGTCTCCATATGGGCCATGGATGCCTGGGCCAAAACCACAACATCGCAGGGCTGGAGCTGTGCCGCCATCTCCATCACCAGGCGGTCATGGGTTTCCGGATCTCCTGATTTCATCGCCCGGTTGGCTGCTTCATTGCACAGTACCTGGAGCTGAATCTCTTTTCCGGCAGCCGCAGCGGCAGCCCGCAGCGCGCTGGAGGATGGCCCCACAGTGCTGCCGGCTGTAGCCAGCAGGCCGATCCGGCGGCCGGCGGCTACCGCGTCTGCTACCATAGCATCATCAATCGCCACTACCGGGACATTTACCTCTCCCCGCAGCAGACGCACCGAGGGAGACAGGGTGGAGCAGGACACCACAATCACATCCGCCCCGGTGAGGGCGCAGGCCTGGAAATCCAGACGCAGGCGCTGATGGTTGATAGCACTGAATTTTCCGGTATCTGCCGGGTCGGAGGCGAGGAAGTCGTCATACAGCGTGTGGATCTTGAACTCCCCGGGGATCCCTTCCCGCAGTTGGCGCGTAAAGGAGTCGATTACACTGTAAACTGTGTGGATACAGGCGATCCGTTTCATACCTTCTGTTTCCTCCCATACACCTTCTCAAAGATGGGGGCCAGATAAGCGATGGACCGTTTGGCGCACTCCTCCATGGAGGGGAACTGGAATACCTCGGTGCAGAACAGGTCGTCATAGCCAA
Organism: uncultured Oscillospiraceae bacterium; assembly: GCA_944386995.1. Lineage (GTDB taxonomy): Bacteria > Bacillota > Clostridia > Oscillospirales > Oscillospiraceae > CAJFPI01. The sequence goes on along the minus strand of CALXDF010000025.1, from coordinate 16,464 downwards.
CATCGTGGAAGGTCTGAATGATTTTGGGGAAGTCCATGCCGCAGTTGCCGGGGTAACGACGGTTGTTGTCGCAAAGGTGAACGTGGATATTGATATCCGCATTGTCCCGGATGGCCTGGTAAATATCCTTCTCCTCAATGTTCAGGTGGAATACATCAATCATGGCCTTGAAGTTGGACCGGTTTGTCATCTCAATCATGCGGCGAGCATCCGCCATGGTATTGACAAAATTTGTCTGCATAATCGTCACATTTTCCAAGGCAATCTGAACGCCCAGCGGTGCTGCATGATCGCTGATGGCGCGGAACCCTTCCACCGCCCATTCCTCCGTCTGCTCGTGAGGAATACCAGGGAGATACTGGCCGCGAACCCGTCCAATATTGATTTTGGCATTCTGGGAGGCGGCAAAATCAATCAACCCATTCACTCGAGCAATCGCCTCTGCGCGCCTGCCAGCGTCCGGATCTGCAAAGCTCAGCCCCAGCTGGCCAAACACCTCGCCGGTGCACACCAGACCGACAACCAATCCAAGATCAGCTGCCGTCCGCTTGACCTCACTCCAATCCAGCTTGCCCGGGTCGATGGTCATCAGCTCCACTCCATCGTAGCCCAGAGCAGCCAGATCCCCGAAAGTTTTCTGCAGCGGTCCCTGATATGCCGTGACAGACTCAGCAATCGCCACATCCGGGGTAGCCACCTGATAGCAAAGTTTCATCGTTCTTCCTCCTGATCTTTGAATCGTTATTTTTTTAATTTTTCTTTCTACTGCGCGATCCACAGTAACTTTTTTTATTGTACAACACTGAGCCGCAAACCGCAAGGGGCCAAAACGAATTTCGTGGAAGGGCTTTTCCATAAGGCGCAGAGAAGGAGTCCGCCTCCGGCAAGACTCCCTCTCTTCTCCTTTCTGCAATTTTATCCTTCTCGATTGACCAGATGGCACGCAACACAGTGACCACCACCCACATCTTTCAATTCCGGTTCTTTCTCAAAGCAGCACTCCTTTGCCATCCAGCAGCGCTGGGCAAACCGGCAGCCGGGCTTGGGATTCACCGGACTGGGCACATCCCCCTTCAGCAGGATCCGCTCACGATTGTAATTGTACTTGGCGATAGGCACCGCCGACAGCAGCGCCTTGGTATAGGGGTGCAGCGGGTTGCGGAACAGCTCGCGGGAATCACAGACCTCCATAATCTTCCCCAGATACATCACCACAATACGGTTGCTGATATGGCGTACCACGCTCAGATCGTGAGAAATAAAGAGGTAGGTGAGCCCCATGTTCTCCTGCAGGTCCTGCAGGAGGTTCAGGATCTGGGCCTGGATGGATACATCCAGGGAGGACACCGGCTCGTCACACACGATAAACTTGGGGTTCAGTGCCAGCGCCCGGATAATCCCGACGCGCTGGCGGCGTCCGCCGTCCAGCTCATGGGGGTAGCTGTTGAACAGTTTCTTCCGGATGCCGCCCTTTGCCATCAGGTCCAGCACCACATCCGTGACCTCTTTTCGGGATACCAGCCCGTTGATCAGCAGCGGCTCAGCAATGATCTGTCCAATGGTCTTGCGGGGGTTCAGGGAGGAGTAGGGATCCTGGAAGATCATCTGCATGCTCCGGCGCATCTCCCGCATCTTCTCATTACTATATTCCAGGATATTCTCCCCGTCATACAGCACTTCCCCGCTGGTATGGGGAATCAGCCGCAAAATCACCCGGCCAATGGTCGACTTGCCGCATCCGGACTCCCCCACCAGTCCCAGTGTTTCCCCTTTTCCGATTGCAAAGGACACATCGTCTACAGCATGCAGCTGGCCATCAGATACACGGAAGTACTTTTTCAGGTTCCTTACTTCAATTAAATTCTCGCTCATTCTTCCGTCCTCCTGCTGTAGAGATGGCACTTCACAGTGTGATCCGGCGCGATTTGCACCTCGGGCGGCTCCTGGATGTAGCAGATCCGCATAGCCTCGTCGCAGCGCTGACAGAATTTGCAGCCCTCCGGAAGGTTCATCGGATCGGGCATGGCACCACGGATCACTGCCAAACGGCTGGATTCCTCCGACTCAATGTCTGGCAGACAGTTGAACAGGCCGATGGTATAGGGGTGCTTGGCGTTGGTGAAAATTTCCTTGATACTGCCCTGTTCCACCACGCTCCCCGCGTAAATCACCGCCACATAGTCGGCAATCTCCGCCACGATCCCCAGCGCATGGGTAATAAAGATCGTAGACGTACCGTATTTCTCCTTCAATTCCTTCATGAGGTCCAGGATCTGGGCCTGGATCGTCACGTCAAGAGCGGTGGTCGGCTCATCGGCAATCAGAAGCTGGGGATTGCAGGCCAGCCCCATAGCAATGCAGACGCGCTGTTTCATGCCGCCGGAGAACTCATGGGGATAGTTTTTCATCCGCTCCCGCCGGATCCCCACCATCTCCAGAAGATCGCCAGCCCGCTCTACCGCCTCCTTCCTGGATAGCTTTTTGTCATGCTGCCGCAGCACATCCGCGATCTGTTTCCCCACGGTATAGACCGGATTGAGCGAGGTCATGGGGTTCTGGAAGATCATGGATACCTTGGAGCCACGCAGTTCCCGCAGCTCCCTTTTACTCATTTTGTTGATGTCTCTGCCCTCAAGCAGGATCTCACCGGACGTCACAACTCCCGGCGGAGAGGGCACCAGCCCCAGGATGGACAGTGCCGTTGTGGTCTTTCCGGCGCCCGTCTCCCCCACCAGTCCGATGGTCTTGCCATGAGGCACGGTCAGCGACATATGGTTGACCGCTTTTACCACGCCATCGAATGTGCGGAACTCGATGCTCAGATCCTTGATCTCCAGCAGCGGCTGCTCCCGCACATTGGTCTCTATCTTTTCACTCATTGCTGCCTCCTGACTCACGGATGGATTTTCCTCTGCCGGCAAGGGCTTATTCCTTCGCCCCGGCAAGGACTTCGATCAGCGCCGTCGCCATCTTGATCCCGCAGAAGAATCCATGCAGCCCCATGCTCTCGTTGGGGGCGTGGTTGTTCTGATCCGCTCGGGCCAGGGGAATCTCGATGACAGGAATGTGCATCTGGCGGTCGAAAATGTAGTGCGGTCCGCCGCCGCCCACGCTGGGGAACAGGACCGGTTTCTCACCAAACCCCATCTCCACAGCCTTCGCCGCGAGGGCGACATAGGGGTTATCAATGGGGGTACGTGCCGGGAAATTGGCGTGATACGTCGTGATCTCCACGCCGTCCGCCCATCCGTGCTTGGCCAGATGCTTTTTGATCTTCTCCACGATATCATAGGGATCCTGATTCGGCACCAGCCGCAGGTCCATCTTAGCCGTCACCTTGTGCGGCAGCACGGTCTTGGAACCCTCGCCCATATAGCCGCCGAACAGTCCGGCGATATTGCAGGTGGGTTCAAACACAATATTATAATAGTAGTTATCACCGGTGCGGTTCTGAACGAAGTGGTCGATCCCGTAGCTCCGCTTGATTCCTTCCACATCCACCGGGATCTTTTCCGCGGTCTCCCGCTCCAATTGGTTGGGCTCCCGCACATCGTCATAGAACCCCTCGATCTTTACGGTCCCCGTCTCATCCTTCATGCTGTGCAGGATCTCCACCATTTTCCACATGGCGCTGGGGATGGCGGGGGCCCGCATGGAGTGGGTATCCCGGTTGGCGCCGGTCACTGTCATTTCCATGGTCACCATGCCCTTGTGGCCCAGGAGCAGGATCGGATATCCCATCTCGTGCATATGACCGTCGGAGTAGATCGCCGCATCGCATTGCAGCAGCTCCTTATGGGTGGCGATAAACTCCTCCAAATTCTCGCTGCCGATCTCCTCCTCCCCCTCAAAGAGATACTTGATGTTGATGGGCAGCTTGGGACCGTTGACCTTGCGGTAGGCCTCCACCCCCTTGATGTAGGCAAACAGCTGCGCCTTATCGTCGGAACAGCCGCGGCAGAAGATCTTCCCGTCCCGGATCACCGGCTCGAAGGGGTCGCTGTCCCACTCCTCCAGCGGATCCGCCGGCTGCACATCGTAGTGTCCATAGACCAGCTGAGTAGGCAGGGACGGGTCTACCAGAATGTCGCCGTATACCACCGGATGACGCTTGGTGGGGAAAATCTGCACATGTTCGATGCCGGCCCGGACCATGATGCCTGCCAGCAGCTGGGCGCACTCGCTGACCCCCTCGTTGGTGGTACTGATGCTCTTTTGCCGCAGAAATGCGAACAGCTCGTCCAGATAATCTTGCTGATGCGCCTCAATATAGTCAAATACCTTTTGTAGTTCTCCCATTGTGCTATCTCCCTCTCAATCCTTCAGTCTCGGGTCCAGCACGTCCCGCAGCCCATCACCAAACAGGTTGAGCCCCAGGACCAGGACCATGATCACAAGGCCGGTGATCGTACAGATGTGGGGTGCCACCAGCAGGAACTGCCGTCCGTTGCTCAGCATGGCCCCCCACTCCGGCGTAGGCGGCTGGGCACCCACGCCCAAAAAGCCCATACCGGCCGTGGTAATGATAGCGTTACCGAAGTTCAGCGTCGTCATAACGATCAGCGGGGAAACCACATTGATCATCACGTGGGAAAAAATGATCCGGCCGCTGCGGGCACCCAGGGCCCGGGCCGCCTCCACATACTCGCTGCTGCGGATGGAGAGGGTCTCTCCGCGAGAGGTCCGAGCAAAGTTCGGAATTGTACAGATACCAACGGCGATGATGGCATTTTTCAAATCCTGTCCGAAAATACTGGTCAAAAGAATGGCCAGCAAAATCTGGGGAAATGCCATAAATACATCCATGATCCGCATGATCACCATCTCCAGCTTTTTCCCAAAGAATCCGGCGATAACCCCCAGCGGTGCGCCGATCAGGAAACCGATCGCTGCGGTGAACAGTCCGATCCACATGGAGATCCGGGCGCCGTACATCAAGCGGCTCATCAGGTCGCGTCCGTTCTCATCCGTCCCCAGCAGATTCCCGGTCCCCCGCTCCGCTGCCTGCGCCGGGGAGAGGTTGGCAAGGCTCAGGTTCTGCTCATACGGATCAAAGGGAGCCAGTTGGTCTGCAAAAATGGCGATCAGAATGAACACCGCCACGATACACAGCCCCAGCACAGCGATCTTCCGTTTCCGGAAGTTATACCACAGACGCCGGACCGAGTTCCGCTTGACGATCTCATCGTCTACGAATTCCTCTGTATAGACGCACTTCTCATATAAATTCTCGGCAGTTACTTTTTCTTCCATCTCATCGCCCTCCTTAACTCAGTTTGATCCGGGGATTGATGAACGCGTACAGGATGTCGATGAACAAGTTCACAAAGACAAACGCCACGGCGGTCACCAGGATGGTGGACTGCACGACCTGGTAGTCTCTGGCTTTGATCGCTGTCACCAGATAGTCGCCGATCCCGACCCAGCCGAATATTTTCTCCGTCACAACAGCCCCGCCCAAAAGCGTGCCGAACTGAAGTCCCATACTGGTCACGATGGTATTCATGGAGTTCTTCAGCGCACAGCCGAACACGACTTTTTTCTCGGAAAAGCCGTGGGCGCGGGCATTCAAAATATAATCCTGATTGAGTACCTCCAGCATACTGGAACGAGTCATGCGGGCGATGACCGCCATGCTCCTGGCTCCCACCGTGATTACCGGCAGGATCAGCGCGATATACCACACATCCGAGGAGATCGGCAGCCATCCCAGATTCACACAGAAGATCAGCATCAGCATCAATCCTAAGTAGAACGGTGGGATCGACAGGCCGATCAGGGCGATAAACATGGAGATATTATCCCATATGGAGTACCGCAATTGTGCCGATATCAGTCCAAAGGCAATACCGAGGATCGACGCCAGTGCCGTTGCCACCAGCGCCAGCTCCAGCGTATTGGGGAACCGGGTCGCCAGCTCCGTGGCTACAGGGCGCTGTGTTCTGGTGGAGGTCCCCAGATCTCCCTGGAGCAGGTTGGACATATAACGAAAATACTGTACATAGAGGGGCTGGTCATATCCGTACTTCTCCCTGACACGCTCCACATCCTCCTCCGTGGCCATCTCTCCGGCGATCAGGCGCGCCGGATCGCCGGGCATCAGATGGACCATCAAAAAGACAAGGATCGATACAGCGAGCAGTACCGGAATCACACTAACAATGCGTTTTAAGATGTACTTCAGCATACCATCAACTGCCTTTCTCTGCTCTTGCGCGGTTGATTTGAACCCCAACTGCCACAGCAATGCTGTGGCAGTTGGGTTCAAAAACAAGATCTCTGTACTTCTCGCTGTCTTCAGCCTCTGGTCAGCCAGGCAAGATCAGCCGTCTCATTGCTGTAGATCACCAGGCCCTGAACATCCGCCCGGGTAGCCACGATCTGGTTTTCGTAATACAGGGTCGCAAAATCATATTCGTCATTGACGAGTTTCTGCGCGTCATACAGCATCTGGCTGCGCTCCTCCAGATCAGCAGCGCTGGAGAGGTTGTTGAGGATCTCATCCACCTCAGGATTGTTGATACCGTAGTAGTTTTGGCCGCCGGTACTCAGCACATGCATCAGGAAGTCAAACTCCACGTCGCCGGTGGAGCTGCCCTTGCCCAGCAGGAACAGCTGCATGTAGTCCTTGGAGAGCATCCGCTCCTGATAAGTGCCCCACTCCAGCACCTCGATGGTGGCGTTGATGCCGATCTCGGCCAGCATGTACTGCACAGCCTCAGCGATCTGGCGGTCCATCGCGTAGCGCCCCTCCGGGGTATTCAGCCGGATATCAAAGCCGTCGGGATAGCCGGCCTCCGCCATCAGCTGGCGGGCCTTCTCCAGATCCTGCTCATAGGGGTCCAGGTCCGTTGCTGCATTGGCCACAGCACTGGACTCGTAACCGCTGGGATAGGTGCCGCCCACACCGTACAGGATGTTGTCTACGATCTCCCGCTTGTTGATCGCATAGTTGATGGCCGCGCGGACTCTGGAGTCTGCCAGGGGACCGTAGTTCTGGTTGATTGCGATATAGATGGTGCGGTAGCCGGTGACCGTGTTGACCGTGACATCCTCATTCCCCTCCAGATTCTCCACCAGAGCCGGGGAAATCCCCCAGGAGATATCGGCGTCGCCGGTCATGGCCATCATCACGCGGGAGGAATCCTCAGAAACGGCTCGAACCGTCAGCCGGTCCGTGGTGGGTTCCTCGCCCCAGTAGTCCTCGTTCTTCACCAGAACCATCTCTACGCCGGGTTCCCAGGACTCCAGCTTCAGCGGGCCCGTTCCGGCAGGATGGTTGGTGTAACCCTCCAGGCCGTATTCCTCGCAGGCAGTGGGGCTCATGATAGCGGTGCTGTAGTTGGTCAGCGTCTGCTCGAAGATCAGATTCCGGCCGGACAGGTTGATCTTCACCTCGTAGTCGCTGAGGACCTCAATGGAAGTCACGCCCTGAAGGGCGGATGCCTTGGAGGAGCCGGTAGCCGGGTCCAGCAGGCGCTCAAAGTTATATTTGACCGCCTCCGCGTTGAAGTCCGTGCCGTCGTGGAATTTGATTCCTTCCTTCAGCTTGAATGTCCAGCTCAGGCCGTCCTCCGCCTCAGTGGAAGTCTCCACCAGCCAGGGGATCACGTTTTCGCTGTTCTCATCCCATTTGAACAGCGTCTCGTGGACCTGCAGCAGGATACGGGAGGTAGCGGCATCTGTGCAGAAGTGAACGTCCATGGTCGTGGGTTCCGTGCCCATGACAAAGGTAAACTCGTTGGACGTCTCCGCCGTTTCGCCGCCGGTGGCTGCTCCGCCGTTGTTGGTCTGACCGCCGTTATTGCCGGTACCGCCGCAGCCGGACAAAACTGTAGTCAGCATGAGCAGTGCAAGAGTCAATGCCATCAGTTTCTTCATTGTTTGATCTCCCTTCTGTTTTTATCATAGAACCCTGACGGGTTTTATGCGCGCACACTCTGACGGGCCGCCGCCATCTTGGCGGCCATCTTCACAGCATTCTCAAAGGCGGAGGTGCTGGCGATCCCCTTACCCGCCTTTCCATAGGCCGTGCCGTGGGCACAGGTCACCACCGGGTAGGGCTGTCCGCCCGCCACGGTGATCCCCTGGTCAAAGCCCTTGAGTTTCAGAGCGATCTGTCCCTGGTCGTGGTACATGGTCACCACTGCATCGAATTCCCCCTGGAACGCCCGGATGAACAAAATATCGCCGGAGAATGGTCCCTCGACGTCCCATCCCTTGGCCTGGGCCTGCTGAATGGCGGGCTGGATCCGCTCAATCTCTTCCGTTCCGCACAGCCCATTTTCTCCGCAGTGGGGATTCAGGGCCGCCACACCCAGTTTTGGATTTTCGACCCCCGTGCTTCTCGCAGTCAGGTATCCCAATTCAATGGCACGGGAAATCCTCTCCACCGTCAGCAGATCGCTGACAGTCTTAATCGGCACATGGCTGGTGGTGCGCACCGTCATCACATCCCCCAGCATGTTGATCTCTCCGAAGGGCCCGGTAACGCCAAACAGGTCCGCCATCAGGTAGTGTTCACTCTCAAATTTGCACCCGCCCTCCTTCAGTGCCGCCTTATGGAAGGGGGCGAAGGCAAAGCCCTCGATTTTCCCCTCCTTGCAGAGTTGGCAGGCCAGCTTGATCATATCCACACAGGCGGCTCCACAGTAGGCCGACGCCTTTCCCATCGTCACCTTTGCGGGGTCCTGGTTTTTCATATCCAAAACAGGATACCCCTGTTCCCAGTCCGCATCCTCCACCTTGTCAATGACGAAATAGGGAACACTGCCGTGAAAGGTATCCAATCCCGCCTGAAAAATTCGAACATCACCAATGATGATTGGGCGGCAATAATCTGCATAGAAATTAGACACTGCCAGCTTTGCCACCAGCTCCGGTCCGATCCCTGTGGCATCCCCCAGCAGAATTCCAAGGATAGGTTTTTCTGTATTTGCTGCCATAGTCTTTGCCCTCCTAAATTTGTCTGTCAGCACAATTTTCCGACTCTTAAGACTGCCTTGTCTGTTAATTATGTTGTATTTTAGCAGACCCCATAGCGAATTCCTATTGTTACAGAGACCAAAAAAAGCTGACCCTCTGTTCCATTTTTGCAGACAGAGAGCCAACTTTTGCAGTTTGTCGCACAGCTGTGGACAAAATCATCGCCATGTGTTATGCTGTTAAAAACGCACAAATTCAGAAGGAAGGAAGGAAACAGAATGACCATTAAGAAAAAGGCCGGGTACCTATCTGACTATGAGATCGTCCGCGGTAGTACGGGAAAGAAGCGTCTTGTCTATCATGGAGATTTTTACCTCTGTCCGGTCAGTGACAGCCAGTGGCTGCGTTACCGCCGGCTGATGCTTTCCGCCTCCTTTCTCTATGTGTTTCTGTGGTGTGCCGCCTCCCTGGCCGACCCATCCTCCCTTCGGGGCAGCGGCACGATCTATGTCATCCTGCCCTACGCTGCGCTGTGCTTTCCCGGGCTCATCGGACTGGGACGCACGGTTCGTCTGCAGCGGCTCTCCCAGCAGTTGGAGCGGATGGACTACGACCAATGCGTCGTTTCCCTCCAGTTCTGTACGGTTTTGATGATCGTGCTGGGCTTTCTGGCCGCCGGTGCCCAGTTCGTCCATATCGCGATCCATAGTGCTTTCAGCCCAGGGGAATGGGTCGCCGCCTTCTGTTTTCTGGCTATCGGCGCTGCTGCCTGCGCCGCCTACCGCATGCAGCGCAAATGTCCCTGCGAAAACATCGGAAAAGGACCCGGTGCCACTGGTCAAAATAAGACAAGCCCCACAGCAGTTTGAGCCGCTGTGGGGCTTATTTTATGATGGAGTTGTTTTACTATGTTGTCTCCAGTTCCAAATGCCGGTATCGCTCACTCTTTATACTGTTTCTGGCAATAAAAGCAATCTGCAAAACCAAAGCATCCTGCGAGACCCGCGGATCCAATCCAATGCGCTCTTTAATCCGCATCAGACGGTATTGCAGCGTATTTTTGTGCATGAACAACTCTGTTGCACTGCGGTTAATGGAGCCATTGTTCTTGCTTAGGACCGATATGATCCTGGACCACTCGTCCACGTCCTCCTCCGGGCAGTCTCCGAATACCTGGGCCACAAAATCCCGCTTGGTCTCCATGGAGACCCGTTCCATCAGCAGTTCCAAGCGGCACTCATCCTGGGCAAGGATCCGCTGTCCTTCGCCGGTTAGGCGGTCACAGATTACCGCGGCATTTTCATAACACGCACGCAAGTTGTAATGACCAACTGATCGATTACTGATTCCGGCATAGACCCGGAACCGCCCCCCGCTTCTTTTTTCTACCAACTCCGAGAACTGGAGGATACTGATTCGCATCAAGCCGATGTTATCCGATATCAAAATTCGTTTATCCAGCGTGTTCAGGAGCACTGCAGCGGGATTTCTTTTGCAGAATTGCTCCAGCAGTTCTGTGAGCTGCCCTAAAATCTCTCGATATTCTTGAAGATCCAGTTCCCCCATCACATCGTACCAAAGCCGCAATACTGCGATATAACAGCACGTTTCCGGATCAATATTGGCTGTGGCGGCCTTCACGCAAATCAGTTGGCTGGACTGCTCAGAAAAAAGTATATCCTCAAAATATGTTCTGTGCAATGCTTCTGGCGTAATCTGCTCCGGGTGTCCTCCATACTCCTCTATCAATGTCTGTGCGATCCAGCGCGCTGTTCGGCTCAACGTCTCTAAAACTGCCAAGTCACCTCCCAGCGCCAAATATCCCACCACTTCTTCCTGTACCAGAAGTTCTTGAATGTGTACTGCGGAACTTTTTTCGCTCCCCTCTACCACAGCGCCGTTACGGCAATGCTCTCCACTCCCTGTCCATTTCTCCAACTGGTAGTGCAGCCGAGGCGACGAGCTTGCCACGGAACGTCCATACCGGTCAATCAATTCAACCTCCTGGCCGGTAGCGGCCTGCAAGTCATAGACGATCTTCTCCGCGATTGGTTGTAAATCTATCATCTCTCATCCCCTCTTATGCTGGGCATAACTACCGCACCTGCCTCTGTCGGCAGACTCACTTCCCTGCGATATAAGGTCTCAAAAATTGAATTGCCTGCGCCGCCGCTGCATCTGCACTTGGTTTCGGCAGGACTTCTACGCCGCACCAGCCGTCATACCGCGCTTCTCGGAGTCCATTAAATACATCAGCAAAGTCAATATGTCCCCATCCCGGTGCCAGCTTATTTGAATCCGCCATCTGGATATATTTGATTTGTCCAGCAAACTGGATAAAGGTTTCTCCCATTCGTGCCTCCTCCAAATTCATATGGAAAAGGTCCAGCATAATCCCCACATATTCTGGCGGCAGCCAGCGCAGCAGATTGGCACACTCCTGTGCAGTGTTGATAAAATTCGTCTCATAGCGGTTGAGGGGCTCCACGATCACCGGCACGTGCTTTTTCGATGCCTTGTCCACAATGTAGGAGAGGGCATCAATAAACAGCGCCTCCGCCTGCTCCGGGGTTTGATTATTGGAATAAAATCCGCGGGTCCGTCCCATGTTTATCATCGTTCCCAGGCGCTCCGCCACATCAATCAGGTCATAAAACATGTCAATAGCCTGCTGTCGGAGGATCGGATCTGGATTTGTCAGATACAGATGGTGCTTTGAAAAAACCTGCCCCGTTGTTAAACAGCTGATTTCCAAATTGTTCTGCTGCAATAGCTTTTCAATCCGTGCAACGTCAATTTCACTGCTTTGACTGAGAGCCAATTCCACTCCGTCATATCCAAGCTCTTTCGCCTTGCGGATGGAGGCCTCAAAACCACGGAATACCACATATGCATTATCCCAAGCATCGGTCTTCGCAATTCGAACGGCGAGTTTCATATTATCCCCCAATTAACAGTCAATATGATCTTTTACCAGCGTTTCTGCTCTGCCGTCCCCTATTGTATGGCCGAATGACAGCCGTGTCAATACTCCCCTTGCGTGATTTATCCCCGCTCTCCCTGGGAAATTTCCCCTGTTCAAGCTCTGCAATCAATGATATAATGGACTATAATCTGATTAATCCGACGGCGGGAGGATCTTTTCCTATGACCATTATTTCTGAATACTTTTTCCCGTCCAGCGACGGGCGAACCCTAATCCATGTCAACCAGTGGACCCCGGTGTCCCGCCCGGTACGAGGCGTGGTGCAGATCGCCCACGGTGTTTCCGAGTATGGGCGCCGTTATGAACCTTTCGCCAAATTTCTCTGTGCCAATGGGTTCGTGGTAACGGCCCACGACCACCTGGGCCACGGGCGCTCTGTGGCAGAGGGACAGCCCCGGATCTACTTCGGAGAAACAGGCGGCTGGGACCACGTGGCGGAGGACCTGGATACTCTCCAGAAGCAGGTGTCCAGCGCATTTCCCGGTGTACCGTACTTTCTCTTCGGCCACTCCATGGGCTCCTTTATCACCCGCACCTATCTGATCCGCTATCCCGGCCGCGTCCGGGGCGCTGTTCTCTGCGGCACCGGCCACCAGTCCCCCCTGCTGATCGCCGCAGGGCGGAAGATCGTGGACCGGGAGATCCGGAAACTGGGTGCCAGCGCCTACAGTGCCAAAGCCGACGCGCTGGTCTTCGGTACCTACAATAAGCACTTTGCCCCCGCCCGCACCAAATTCGACTGGATCAGTACCAGCGGGGACAATGTAGATGCGTATATTGCTGATCCCCTGTGCGGCGAGGACGCCACCCTGGGGCTCATGCGGGACATGCTGGGGGGCATCGCCTTTCTGACAAAGGAGTCGAACATCCGCAAGATGGATCCGTCCCTCTCCGTGTTCTTCATCTCAGGGGATGAGGACCCGGTGGGGGACATGGGCAAGGGGGTCACCCGGGCGTTCCACGCATTCCAAGAAGCGGGGATCTCCGACGTAACGATGAAGCTCTACCACGGCCTGCGCCACGAGATCCTCAACGAGAAGAGCCGCCGGTTCGTCTACCAGGATGTGCTGGACTGGCTCAGTGCCCGTCTCGAGCCGTAACCGATCCCGGCCCCTCCCGGTTTTCCGAGAGCCGGCTGCGGAGGCGTCGAATGCTGAGCAATTCTGTGTCCCGGCTGTGGAACAGGACGCTCGCAGATGTAATGGCATCCGCTGTCAGCAAAAGGAGCAGTCCATAGGTAACCACCGGCGGCATCCGCCGGGCCAGCGGTGCCAGCAGCGGCTGAAACAGCACTGCCGCACCGGCAGACAGGACTCCCCACACCAACGAAAAGGGCAGGCAGATCCGCCCCCGTCCCAAGCACCCGGGAACACCGGTATAATCCCAAAAGGACACCCCCAGGACCCGGTCATAGAACAGATGGGTCAGATATTCCACCACAGTGGCGATCCCCATTCCCCGCCAGAATAGCGCCAAACCGCTGAGAGCATACAGATCCGCCGCTGCCAGATCTGCCACCATGGCCAAGCCGTAAGCCGGGCACAGGGGCAGCAGGAGAAAGCCTTTGCGCACCTGGCGGGGGGAGGCGGTTATCTTGGCAAACATGCGCTCCAGCAGATATCCGAGAAAACTGTAGAAACAAAAAAGCCACAGCCACTCCAAATTTATCCCACTCCTCCGGACAAAGTTTATCTGTAGCTTGTCCGGCTTTATAGAGAACCATACCGGGAGGTGATTTTATGGCAGATCAATGGGAGACCCTGGAGCGCGAGTGCGGCCAGTGCCGGGGCTGTTCTCTGTGGGAAACGCGCAAACATCTGGTCTTTGATGCAGGCAGCCGCACCGCAGAGGTTATGCTGGTGGGAGAGGGACCCGGTGCCAGCGAGGACGAGCAGGGCATCCCCTTTGTAGGCCGGGCTGGCCAGTTTCTGGATGATATGCTGGAGATCATCGGCCTGGATCGAACCCGGGTCTATATCTCCAACATTGTCAAGTGCCGCCCGCCGGGAAACAGGGATCCGCTGACGGTGGAGCAGGACGCCTGCATCGGATTTCTCCGTCGGCAGACCGCCCTGCTGCGCCCCAAGATCATCGTCTGTCTGGGCCGCATCGCAGCCATGCAGATCATCAAGCCGGACTTCAAGATCACCCGCGAGCATGGTGTATGGTTTGAGCGGGGCGGCGTTCGGATGATGGCTATGTATCATCCCTCGGCTCTGCTGCGGGACCCTTCCCGCCGGCCGGAGACTTTTGATGACCTGAAATCCCTGGAGCGGGAGATCCGGAGCGTCTGTAAACGAACCTATCCATCAGAATAATGTGCGAAGGGCGGGGCGCTGCGGCGCCCCGCCCTTTTTGCACTCCATTTTCCGCCATGCCGTCATTCCGGCAGCCGGTCCGGCTGCTTCATGGCCCGGCCCACGGTGAGCATCATAGTACAGTAACTGGCAAGCCCCCCCACGATGTCGGATACCGGCTCCGCAGCAAACACGCCGTAGGCCCCCAGGTTCCAGAGCCGGGGCAGCAGGAACATAAGGGGCACCACCAGGATCACCTTGCGGAACAAGGAAAAGAATACCGCCTCCTTGGCCCGGCCCAGGGCTACGAAGGTGTTCTGCCCGATATTCTGGAACCCCATCATCACAAAGGCAGCAAAATAGATCCGCATGGTGACGGTTCCCACCTCCAGCAGTGCCGGATCATCATTAAAGATCAGCACCCAGAATTCCGGGAAAATCAGCACCGCCATCCAGGTCACCGCACTGCACAGCAGCGTGGACCAGGTGACAAACCGGATGCACTGCCGAACCCGGCTGTACTGGCCGGCGCCGTAGTTATACCCCATCACCGGCTGGGCGCCCTGGGTCAGCCCGCGGATGGGCTGGTAAATAATTTCCCGGACAGAGGTAATCGCCGTCATCGCACCCACGTAGAGATCCCCCATTTTTGCCCCGCCGTAGGACTGGAGCAGTGCGTTCCCCACGCTCTGTACAATGCTGTTGGTAACAGAAAAAGTAAAGCCCGTCAGCCCCAGTCCGCTGATCTTGCCAATGATGGGCAGGGAAAAGCCAAGACTCCGCCGCTCCAGGCGAACCACCGCCCGCCGCCCCGCAAGAAACACCACTACCCAGGCCGCAGAAACCACCTGGGCAATAACAGTGGCCCAGGCCGCCCCCTGCACTCCCATGTCAAAGGTGAAAATAAAAATGGGATCCAGCACCAGGTTGATCACCGCCCCCAGCACCACAGTCATCATCCCGGTTTTGCCAAAGCCCTGGGCATTGATAAAGGGGTTCATCCCCAGGCTGATCATTACCGGAATGGTGCCCCCCAGATAGATCAGGGCATACTCCCGGGCATAGGGCACCGTGTCCGGGCTGCCCCCCACCAAGTACAGGATCGGGTCCAGAAACAGGTAGTAGACCGCCATCTGCAAAACGCCCAGCACGATCAGGTACACAAAGGCGTTGCCCATAATGCGTCCGGCCTGCTTGTCGTCTCCCCTGCCCCGGGCAATGGAAAACAGGGGCGCACCGCCCATTCCGCTGAGGTTGGCAAAGGCAGTAATGATATAGGTAATGGGCATGACCAGGCCCATACCGGTAAAGGCATCCTTGCCTACATCCTCAATGTGGCCGATGAAGGCCCGGTCTACCATGTTGTACAGCACCACCGTCAGCTGAGCCACCGTCATGGGGATGGCCAGGCTCAGGATATTTTTTGCGACGCTGCCCCGGCTGAAATCGCTTTTCTTCTGTTCCATAGTCCCTCCGCAGACCGGCCGGCACACGCCCGGCCCTTCTCCCGTCGTTTTCCCCTATCTTATACCTTTTTCCTCCCTCTGGCAAGCCGGTACCGCCGTGATTTTGCCGGTGCGCATCGTTTCATATTGAACATAGTGCACAAATATTATAATATATAAAAAAATTTTTCGTTTACTATTGACAATCTCTTCCCTTGTCGGTATAATAAAAGCACAAAGAAGGAAGCAGAAAGGGGTGAGTCCCATGTACAAGTAAGTCAGCTATGCAGGAGGAGTCCTCCATCTCCCCAGCAGGAGACCGGTACAGTCCTCCCGCATGAACTACTCGTACAAGGTAATGGATGAAACAAACCAAACCGAGACTTGACCCACATGCAGAGAACGCGAGCACTGTTCCTTTTGCAAACTGGTTTTACCACTGGGATCTAATCACTGGAAGCAGCGTCGACGCAGTCAACGATTTGATGGTTTAATTTCTTCGGCATGCTGATTGCCTCTTTGGCATATATTCCAGAACCCTCAGTATTCGAAATCCAGCAAGAATCAGGAAACAAACAGTACGATCCGTTTTCCATGGGTGATTTGTAAAATTGAATCATAGGATATTAGGTTAACAGCCCGCGTCGGAATCCGACGCGGGCTGTTTGCAAAATCCGTCCTGTCTGTCCGCTCTGCGGGGGGGGGGGGGGGGGGGGGGCCCTATTTACCATCTGAAGGCCGGGCAGCGCCGAACCCCCCAAAAAAAGCAGTTTTTCGGGGGGGGGTGGTTCTTCGCCGCCTACCCCCTGGC
>CALXDF010000024.1 GCA_944386995.1 uncultured Oscillospiraceae bacterium | reverse complement strand
TCCACCGCCTGGCCCATGGTGACAAAGCCGCCCCAGGACGGCGGCCTCGGGTTCAACTTCAAGTGGAACATGGGGTGGATGAACGACATCTGCCACTACCTCAAGCTGGATCCCTGGTTCCGCCAGTTCAATCACAAGGACATCACCTTCTCCATGATGTACGCCTTCTCGGAGAACTACATCCTCCCCCTCAGCCACGACGAGGTGGTGCATATGAAGGGATCGGTGTTCGGCAAGATGCCGGGGGACCGGTGGCAGAAATTTGCCGGCGTCCGGGGCTTTTATGCCTACACCCTGGCCCACCCCGGGAAAAAGCTCAGCTTTATGGGCATGGAGCTGGGCACCGAGGAGGAGTGGGCCTATGACAGAGAGCTGAACTGGGGCCTGCTGGCCAACGAGGACAACCGGCAGCTCCATGACTACATCAAGGCCGTCAACCGGTTCTATCTGGACCATCCCGCCCTGTGGGAGGTGGACTTCGACTGGGAGGGGTTTGAGTGGCTGGTGCCGGACGACAACAGCAACAACGTGGTGGTGTTCCTCCGCCGGGACCGGAAGGGGACGCCCCTCCTGTGCGCCATCAACTTCTCCCCCAACGTCTATGAGGACTACCGGTTCGGCTGCCCGCCGGTGAAGGAGTGGCGGGAGGTCTTCAACAGCGACGACCCCGCCTTCGGCGGCAGCGGCGTCAAAAACGAGCTGCCCGTGCCGGTGGAGTGGGTGGAGTCCCACGGGAAGGAGAGCTCCGCCGCCATCCGCATCCCGCCCCTGGGCGCGGTGTTCTTTGAGGGCGTCGGCAGGATGCGGGCCAGGCCCAAGCCCAGGAAGAGGGCGGCGAAGGCCGCCCCGGCGGAAAAAACAACAGCGCGCACCCCGGCGAAAGCCGTTGTGAAAAAAGCGAAGAAAGCCCCGGCATCCCCAGCGGCCCCCGCAACCTCCAGTGCGGAAGAAACAGAGAAAACGACAAAGAAGAGAGGCTCGAGCAAATGAAGAAGGAATGCATCGCCATGCTGCTGGCCGGCGGACAGGGCAGCCGCCTGTATGTGCTGACAGGCAATGTGGCCAAACCCGCGGTTCCCTTCGGCGGCAAGTACCGCATCATCGACTTCCCGCTGTCCAACTGTACCAACGCCGGCATTGACACCGTGGGCGTGCTGACCCAGTACAAGCCCCTGGAATTGAACAGCTATATTGGCTCCGGCCAGCCTTGGGACCTGGACCGGGCCAACGGCGGCGTCCATATTCTGCCCCCTTACATGGTGGAGGGGGACAAGGGCAGCTGGTACAAGGGCACAGCCAACGCCATCTATCAGAACATCGGCTTTGTGGATATGTATGATCCTGAGTATGTGGTGATCCTTTCCGGAGACCACATCTACAAAATGAACTACATGAAAATGGTCCAGTCCCATAAAAACGCCGGCGCAGCCTGCACGATCTCGGTGTTGGAGGTGCCTTGGGATGAGGCCTCCCGATTCGGCATCATGAATGTGGACGGCGAGGACAACATTGTGGAGTTCCAGGAAAAGCCGAAGCAGCCCAAGAGCAACCTGGCCTCTATGGGAATTTATGTTTTCTCCTGGCAGAAGCTGCGGCAGTACCTTATTGAAGATGAAAGCGACCCCAATTCCTCGAACGACTTCGGAAAGAACATTATCCCCAAGATGCTCGCGGCGGGGGAGAAGATGCTTGCCTACCGGTTTGAGGGGTACTGGAAAGACGTGGGGACCCTGGAGAGCTTATGGGATGCCAACATGGATATGCTCTCCCGGGGAGAATTGGACCTGCTGGAGAGCAGTTGGCCCATTTACTCCCGGATCCCCTCTGCACCGCCGGCCTTTATGGGAAAGACCGCCAAGGTGGAGCACAGTGTCATGACCCAGGGCTGTGATGTCAGCGGCAGCGTATTCAACTCTGTCCTCAGCGACAACGTGGTCGTGGAGGAAGGGGCCGATGTGCAGTATTCGGTACTCATGCCTGGTGTCACGGTCAAGCGGGGCGCAGTGGTAAAATACGCGATTCTGGGTGAGAACGTCCAGATCGGCGCCGGCGCTACAGTGGGGGGCGATCCCATGGACTATGATCCCAACCTGTGGGGAATCTCGGTGGTCGGACCGGGCGGCGTTATTGCCGATGGGGAGACCGTGGCCCCCAACACCATGCTCAACCGCTGCCATGAGGAGGTACACAGATGAAAGGCCTGCACGGACTGATTTTTGCATATGACAAGTATCCCGCCCTGCGGGAACTGGCAGAGCACCGCTCTCCGGCTTCGGTGCCCTTTGGCGGACGCTACCGCATTATCGACTTCATGCTCAGCAATCTGGTCAACGCCGGCGTGTTCGACGTGGGAGTCATTCTCCACGGCAACTACCAGAGCCTGCTGGATCACCTTGGCAGCGGCAAAGACTGGGACCTCAGCCGGATCCACGGCGGCCTGCGGCTGCTCCCTCCCTTCGGCACGGTACAGCACCGGGACGACAGCACTTTCCGCGGCAAGATGGATGCACTGTACGGCGTGCGCTCCTACCTGGAGAACATCCGTCAGGACCACGTGGTCATGACGGACAGTGACCTGATTATCAACATCCCCCTCCAGCAGGTCTACGAGGCCCATATGGCCTCCGGCGCGGACATCACCTGCGTGTGTACCGCTGCCCCCGGCGGCGCGGTGGAGGAGAGTACTTATTTTGAGCTGGATCAGGATGGCTGGATCACCGACACCATCTTCGGCATACGTACACCGCGGCAGTACCGCTCTCTGGATATTTTCATCCTCTCCAAGCAGCTGCTGCTGGATGTGGTGGAGGAGTGCGGCGGCCACGACCACTACAGCTTCCGCAATGCCGTGCTCCAGAACATGGCCGGTCAGCTGAAGATCCGCGCCTATGTCTGGGAGGGGTACTCCGCCCAGATCCGCAGTCTTGCTGAATACTACGACCGCAGCATGGAATTGCTGGATCCGGCGATTCGCCGGGAGCTCTTCCCCAAGGACCGCCCCATTTACACCAAAGAGCTCAACGTCTCTTCCACTTATGTGGATCCGGACGGCGGGTGTACCAATTCCCTGGTGGCCGACGGCTGCACTGTGGAGGGCACGGTGGAGAACTCCATTCTCTTCCGGGGCGTATCCGTAGCCAAAGGAGCCCATGTGAAGGACTGCATCCTCATGCAAAATGCGTCCGTGGGCCGGGAGTCGGTGCTGCATCACATTATCGCTGACAAAAATGTGAAGGTGGCGGAGCGGCGTACTCTGATTGGCCATGCCAAATATCCCATGGCCATTGCCAAAAATTCCGAGATTTAACCTAAATTTTGCAAAATGCGCTTGATTTGTCAAAATGGATTCATCCATAGCTGAAAATTCTGTCCAAATTGAGCATTGTAGGAAGAGACGCGAAAGGATATGATAGGACAGTGGATATGTACCCTGTCCTGCGATTCAGGAAGGAGTGGATTCCATGAGAATTTTGTTTGCCGCATCGGAGGCCGTACCTTTCTGCAAGACCGGCGGTCTTGCGGATGTGGCGGGCAGCCTGCCTCAGGCCCTGGCCAAAACCGGAAATGAAGTGGCAGTGGTTCTGCCGCTCTACCAGCGGGTATCGGAGAAGTGGAAGGATCAGATGACCTTTGTCACCCACATCGATGTGCCCCTGGGCTGGCGCCGGGTCTACGCGGGGCTGTTCCGCCTGGAGCGCGACGGAGTGATCTGGTACTTCATTGACAACGAGTATTACTTCAAGCGCGAGGGGCTCTACGGCCATTACGACGACGGGGAACGGTTCGGATACTTCTCCCGGGCGATCCTCTCTCTGCTGCCCAGCATGGACTGGATGCCTGAGATTATCCACTGCAACGACTGGCAGACGGCCCTGGTGCCGGTGTACCTGAAGGATGAGTGTGTCCGCTGGCCGGAAGTCCGCGGGATCAAAACTGTGTTTACCATTCACAACATCGAGTACCAGGGGCGCTATGGGCGCGAGACGCTGGAGGATCTGTTCGGCCTGGCACCCGGTTGGTTTGCTGATGGGACGATCGCTTTTTCCGGGGATGTGAACCTGATGAAGGGCGCCCTGATGACCTGCGATGCCATCACCGCTGTCAGCCCGACTTACGCCCAGGAATTGCGCAATCCGTTCTATGCTCACGGGCTGGAGGGTGTGATGAACCTCAACGCCTGGAAGCTCCACGGCGTGCTCAACGGTATTGACATGGTGCGTTATGACCCGGCTACGGATCCGGATATTCCCAGCCATTACAGCGTCAAGCGCATGGAGGGAAAGAAGCGCTGCAAGGAGGCTTTGCAGCAGCGCCTGGGGCTGAACGTGGAGGCGGATACCCCCATTATTGCCATTGTCAGCCGATTGGTCAGCCATAAGGGCCTGGATCTGGTGTGCAAGGCATTTGATGAGATCATGTCCCTCCACTGCCAGTTTGTGGTGCTGGGGAGCGGCGACTATGCCTATGAACAGTTCTTTGAGAGCAAGCTCCAGTGGCTGCCCGGCCGTATGGCCCTCTACCGAGGGTATAACGAGGATCTGGCTATGCAGATTTACGCCGGGGCAGATTTGTTCCTGATGCCCTCCAAGAGCGAGCCCTGCGGCCTGAGCCAGATGATCGCCATGCGGTATGGGACGGTGCCCATCGTCCGTGAAACCGGCGGGCTTAAGGATACGGTCCACCCCTATGAAGCCTGGTGCGGCGCGGGCAATGGATTCACCTTTGCCGACTATAATTCCGGAGATATGGCCTATGTGATCCGCCAGGCGGTGGATCTGTACCATAACAACCGGGACGCTTTCAAGCAGCTCCAGTACCACGGCATGACCACCGACTTCAGTTGGGACCGGAGCGCCCAGGCATATAATGATATATACAAGATGATCCGCGGCTGAGTACACGGAGAAGCGCGGGGGGTATCATCGGATACCCCCCGCTTTCCGGGGAGGGCAGAGCGGTTTTCATGCACCTGCAAGGCGTACCCAAGTTTACCGGCAGGCCGATTTGGTTATGCTTTGCAGACAGACTATTCGGAAGTGAGGATATTTTATGGAGAACTTCACCAGAAAGCAGATGAAGAAGGCCATTGAGGACAAACTGCGCCTGAATTTTGGGTGCACTGTCGAAGAGGCCACCGAGGCAAACGTGATGAAGGCCTGCGCCATGGTGCTGCGGGACGTGATGGCCAGCCGGGCCATTGATACCCGGACGACCACGAAAAAAGAGCATAAGCGTCAGGTCCACTATATGTCCATGGAGTTTTTGCTGGGCAGGAGCCTGCTGAAAAATGCCTATAATTTGGAGTGTGTAGAGGAGCTGAAGGGCGCCCTGGAGGACCTGGGGTTCAAGCCGGCAGACATCTTTGATATGGAACCCGACGCAGGATTGGGCAACGGCGGACTGGGCCGCCTGGCGGCCTGTTATCTGGACAGCCTGACCACCCTGGAGATTCCGGCTACCGGCTACTCTATCTGCTATGAACTGGGCATTTTCAAACAGAAGATTGTGGACGGACAGCAGGTGGAGCTGCCCGACGACTGGATGGGTATGGGCGACGCGTGGCTGGTGCCAAAACCTGAGGAGATGGAAGAGGTCCATTTCGGCGGGACGCTGCGGGAGTTCTGGGACGATGGGTACCTCCATGTGGTGAACGAGGGGTATACCCGGGTGCTGGCGGTACCCTGCGACATGGAAATCGCCGGGTATGAGACCGAGCACACCAACACCCTGCGCCTGTGGGATGCAAAGAGTCCCAAGCCCATCGACATGGAGCTGTTCAACAAGGGTGATTATGTCCAGGCCAGTGAAGATACTGCCATGGCTGAGGCAATCGCCAAGGTGCTGTACCCGGAGGATAACCACTACGAGGGCAAGAGCCTGCGCCTCAAGCAGCAGTATTTCTTTGTTTCTGCAACTGTTCAGTCCATTGTGCGTAAGCACATCCAGGTTTACGGCACACTGAAAAACTTCCATGAGAAGAACATTATTCAGGTCAATGACACCCACCCTGCCCTGGTGATTCCGGAACTGATGCGCATCTTTATGGATGATGCGGGCCTGGACTGGGAAGAAGCCTGGTACATCACAACCAATTCTGTGGCTTACACCAACCACACTGTTATGGCCGAGGCGCTGGAGCGCTGGCCCCAGAATCTGGTGGAGAGCCTGATGCCGCGGATCTGGCAGATTCTGGTGGAGATCGCCCGGCGCTGGCAGCAGAAGGTGGAGGATTTCTACCACCGGGACGAGAACATCGTCAAGAAGATGGCTATTATCTGGGACGGCGAGGTCCGCATGGCAAACCTCTGCATTGCCGGGGGAATGGCAGTCAACGGCGTGTCCGAGCTCCACAGCCAGATCCTCAAGGACGATCTGTTCCACGACTTCTATACCATGGAGCCCGGCAAGTTTAAGAATGTTACCAACGGTATTGATCACCGGCGCTGGCTGAGCGAAATCAATCCGGGCCTCAATGACCTGATCTGCGATCTTACCGGGGGGAAGGACTACCTCATGCATCCGGCCGCTCTGGAAAAGCTGGACGCCTTTGCCGATGATGCGGCAGTTCTGGAGCAGTTGGGAAAGATCAAGAAGGCCAACAAGGAGAACTTTGCCGCCTACGCCAAGAAGGAGCAGGGAGTGATCCTCAATACCGACGCCATTTTTGACGTACAGGTCAAGCGCCTCCATGAGTACAAGCGCCAGCTTCTCAACGCCATGCACATTATCCATCTCTATCAGATGCTGCGGGATAACCCCAATATGGATATGGTACCCCATACCTTCCTCTTTGGAGCCAAGGCGGCACCCGGCTATGCCGTGGCAAAGCGGATCATCCATCTGATCAACTCCCTGGCCAACCAGATCAATAAGGATCCCATCTGCAAGGACCGGCTGCAGGTGGTGTTTCTGGAAAATTACCGGGTGTCCCTGGCGGAGCAGCTGATGCCTGCCAGCGAGGTCAGCCAGCAGATCTCCACTGCCGGCAAGGAGGCCAGCGGCACAGGCAACATGAAGTTCATGATGAACGGTGCCCTCACCGTGGGAACGCTGGATGGAGCCAACGTGGAGATGCACCGGGTGCTGGGGGATGAGAATATGTTCCTCTTTGGCCTGACTACCGAGGAGGTGGCGGAGACCCGCCGCAACGGCTACAACCCCTACCGCCTGTACAGCCGCGACCCGGCGATCCACGCGGTGCTGGATCAGATCAACAATGGCTTCAGCGACGGTGTGCGCTACGAGGATCTGCACGAGCGACTGCTCTTTGGAAACGGCGGAACGCCTGATGAGTACATGCTGCTGGCGGATTTCGCCTCCTACTGCGAGGCGGAGCGGCGCATGGTGGAGACTTATGCCGACCGCAAAAGGTGGAACCAGATGAGCCTGCACAACATTGCCCGCAGCGGGATTTTTGCCGCTGACCGGTCGATTGCGGACTATGCCGATCGGATCTGGAAAGTGCCGTACAGGAAATAAAGTCTGCTGCAGCCGCTGCTGCCTTATGCTGATAAAGAGGGACGGAGCTTTTTGCTCCGTCCCTTTTCGCGTCCGGATGAAACCTCCAAAAAGTTTTTTCAGCTGCTGAGATTTTTTGGCCCCTTCAGGCGTATACCAAGTGAAAGCCGCTTTCAACAAGTCCTCACCCACAAGGAGGGAAACCCTTGACAGATTCCCAGTTTGAAAAAGCCGTGGAGACCTACGGCGACATGATCTTCCGCGTGGCCTACAGCTATCTCAAGAACCGCCCTGACGCGGAGGATGTGATGCAGGAGACCCTGCTGAAGCTCTACCAGGAGGACAGCCGGTTCGAGAGCGAGGAACACCGGAAACGGTGGCTCATCCGGGTGGCAGTGAACCAGTGCAAGTCAACGCTCCGCTCCACCTGGCTGCGGCGGACGGTGCCCCTGGAGGAGCAGGTGGACACGCCGGTATTCGACCGGCCGGAGCAGAGCGAGCTCTTTGACCAGGTCATGGCGCTGCCCAAAAATTACCGGCTGGTGGTGTATCTCTACTACTACGAGGGGTATCAGGCCCGGGAGATCGCAGAAATCCTGCACCGGAATCTGTCCACGGTACAGACCTGGCTCATGCGGGCCCGGGGACGGCTGCAACAATCATTGAAGGAGGCATGGAGCCGCAATGGATAGGATGTTATTTCACGAGACCTTTTCGCAACTGCACGCCTCCGATGGGGCGAAACAGGAGGTTTTACAGATGAAAGAGAACAGAAAGCACAGCAGACGGCGCCTGGCTGGCGCGGCCCGGGTGGCGGGCATCGCCGCCGCGGCCATGATGGCCCTGGTGGTCACGGCGGGTGCCATCAACGTGGCCACCGATGGGGCGTTTTTGGAGGGGTTCACCATCCTGTGGGTGGGTGACAAGGAATTCGTAGCACAAAATGAGGCCGGAGATGAGGTCTACATGGTGTCCGCCGATGACGGCATCGACTTTGTGACCGAGGAAGATGGCCGGCTGATACTTCACGCCGACCGGGAAATTGACATCACGGACGCCCTGACTGAGAACGGCAGCTACCACTACGAATATGAGGTAACGGTCTCCAGTGAGGACGGCAGAGAGGACACGGAGGTTTTCATCGTGGACGTTACCGGGAGCCCGGAAGAATGGACGGCGACCCAGCGCAATGGAATCGGCGTGGCGGTGACCATTACCAGCGAAAACGGGGAGGTTTCGCGGGACATTCTGGTGGGCGCGGAGGCTATGGACGCGGAAGGAGCTGCCACAGACATGGAAAGCGGCGGAAAGAGCGCCAGTGTCGTGGAGTATCAGACCGCGGAGTAGCAGCCGGGACAGATCCATCGGCAGACAAAAAGAAACAGACGGGGGCGAAAAACGCCTCCGTCTGTTTTCTTTCGGAGAGGGTCAGGCAATCAGTTTGAAATTGCCGAGGGTCTCGTTGACATTAGAGACATAGGCGAAGGTGTCCGGAAAAGAGCGGAGAATGTTCTGGAACTGGACCACCTGGTGACGGTTTACCACGCAGATCAAAAGATAGTTGGGGGTTTTGGAGAACATGCCCTCCGCCGGAATCAGAGTAACCCCGTGGTGCAGCTCCTGAAGAAGCTTTGCTGAGAGTTCCTCCGGGTGACGGGTAATCACCTCAAACTTCAATGCGCTCTTGCCGCCCTTGAGAATACCGTCGCTGATACGGGAACTGAGATAGCAGTAGAGCAGGCACAGGATCACAGGCTCAAACTGATAGCCATAGACAAAAAAGGAGAGCACTGCTACCGAGGCGTTAAGGGCAAAGATCATCCACACAAGACTGACCTCCGGATGGAGCTTATGAACCCAGGCAGCCACAATGTCTGTGCCGCCGGTGGAGCCGTTGAGCCGGATCACAAGGCCGTATACCGCGCCGCTTACCACACCGGCCGCCGCGGGTCCGAGAATAGCGGAGGAGCCGCTGTCGTAGACAATGCCGCTGAGATCTACATGATTGAGGATCAGGGTGACGCCGGAGAAAACCAGGGTGAACACCAGACTCTTTTTGGCGAAATCTGCATCCAGTTTTTTCCAGGCAATCAAAATCAAGGGAAGGTTAATCAACAGGGAGAGATAGCCCACGCTGATATGGAACAGGTACTGGACAATGGTAGCCAGACCGTTGATGCCGGCAGGGGCAAAGGCGTTGGGAAAGACAAACAGCGCATAGCTGGTAGCCATGATCAGGGCCAGTCCGGCCACAGCCAGATAGCTGCTCCAGCGTTTGGAAGTAAGGCGTGTAATAGCAAGTCCCTCCTTTTTGGATGCTAGGGGAAGTATACCTTGATTGAAGGCAAAATACAAGGGAAATTGCAGAAGATTTTCCACATTGCAAGATTATTTTCTCAAGATGCAGAAGGAGGCGGAAACGTCAGGTTTTTTGGACAAAAATAGGAGAAAAAAGAAAGTTGTGGCCGGCCCTTGCCCATTTCTCACAGTGGAAAAGATGCTTGACAGTGCCGCGCTTCTGAGGTATCTTTTATTTAGATCACAATCTAAGTAAGGAGGGTGGATATGGGCTTCCAGGAGACCTTCAAGGCGCTCAGCGATCCCACTCGCCGGGAGATTCTCCACATCCTCCGCGATGGGGCAAAGACTGCCGGGAGATCGGTTCTCACTTTGACATGACTGCAGCCACTGTCTCCCACCATCTGTCGGTGCTCAAAGCGGCAGGGCTGGTCAGTGATGAGAGGCGGGGGAAGTGGATTTACTATGAGATGAACCTGTCGGTGCTGGACGAAATCACCGGCTGGCTGGCCGGACTGAGGGGGGACACTACAGATGAAAAGTAGAAGAAATATCGTGCTGATGTGGATATTTTCGGTTGTCCCGGCTATTATATTGATGTTTGTCTATGAAAAGCTCCCGGCGCAGGTGCCCACAAGCTTCGGGTTTAACGGGACCATCAACGCCTATGGCCCCCGCTCTACGATGTGGATGCTGGCCGGACTGGGGCCGCTGATGGCTTTAATGTTTCAATTCCTGCCGCGGATTGACCCGAAAAAGCAAAATTATGCCAAGTTTCAGCGCTACTATGACCAGTTTGCCATCTTTATGGAACTGTTCCTGCTGGCGGTGTTCGGCATGGTCGTGATGGAGATCCTGCACCCGGGTACTGTGTCCATTGGACGGATGGTGACGGCCTTGGTCAGCATCATGCTGATCCTTTTGGGCAACATGATGGGCAAGATCAAACACAACTACTTTTTTGGGATCCGTACCCCCTGGACCCTGGCAGACCCGGACGTGTGGGTCCGGACCCATGCTCTGGGCGGGCGAATCTGGTTTGCCTTGGGGAGCGCAATGCTGCCGTGCAGCCTGTTGCTGCCGGAACAGGTGTTTTTTGTGCTGCTGATGGCGGGCTTGCTGGGTTCTACAGCGCTGCTGGCCATCGTCAGCTATCTGTGGTACCGGCAGAGGCAGAGAAACCAGGAGGGGGAACAATAAGAACCTCCCGCCGGGAACCTGCGCCGTCAACCACAGGCCATCCCCGCAGCGGACACCGCTGCGGGGATAGTTTCTGCCCAAATTTGAAATTTTTCCCCAGGGTGTTTACTTTCACGGAGTGAAGTGTTAAAATAGAAATAAAACAACAATCACGACAGGAGGAGCCGACACATGTCACGGATTACCAAAAAGGAGAAGAGCGACGGGCTGTATAAGGCCCTGCTGCTGCTGAAGACAGAGGACGAATTCTACCGCTTTTTCCAGGATCTGTGCACCATCACGGAGCTGCGCAGCATGGAACAGCGTTTCGAGGTGGCCTGCCTTTTGAATGAGGGCATGATCTACAACGAGATTTTGGAGAAAACCGGCGCGTCCAGCGCCACCATCAGCCGGGTCAACCGCTCCCTGAGCTTTGGCAGCGGCGGCTACCAAATCTGTTTTGACCGGGCCAAGGAACTGGCGGAGCAGAAGAAATGAGCAGCTATGAGGCCCTTGCAGGGCACTATGACGAACTGACGGAGGATGTGGCCTATACCCGGCGGGCAGACTTTATTGAGAAGCTCATGAACCGCAGCCGCATCCCGGTGAAAACGGTGCTGGATTTGGCCTGCGGCACGGGCACCATGACCGCCATCTTTACCTGCCGGGGCTACGAGCTGATCGCAGTGGATGGCAGCGAGGATATGTTGGCCGTGGCCCGGGAGAAGGCTGCAGGGCTTCCCGGGGAGCCGCCGGTCTTTATCCATCAGGATATGCCGAAGCTGGATCTGTACGGCACGGTGGAGGCCGCGATCTGCTGCCTGGACAGCCTGAACTATCTCACCAGTCCCCGGGACCTCCGGCGGACACTGGGGCGTCTGCGGCTGTTTATCCAGCCCGGCGGAGTGCTGATCTTTGATATCAACACCCCTTACAAGCTCCAGGGCCTGGACGGACAAGTGTTCCTTGACGAGCGGGAGGACGTGTACTGCGTCTGGCGGACGGAGTTCGAGAAGCGCAGCCGAATCTGTACCTATTACATGGATCTTTTCACCAGAGAGCAGGGGGATACCTGGCAGCGCAGCTTTGAGTACCACCGACAGCGGGCCTATGAAGTGGAGGAACTGAGAGAATATCTGGAGGAGGCTGGGTTCACCAAGATCCGCACCTTCGGCGACTGCCGCATGGGCGCTCCACGGGAGAACGAGGAGCGCATCTATTTCTGCGCTAACCGGGGGAAGGACTGAGCTTTCCGTGCCGGGATCAGGTTGCAGTCAGAGCCGCCGGGAACATGGCCTCCGGTTCCGCGCGCTGGGGGCGGGCGGCAACACAAATGTATGTATAGCGGGAAGCGTTATGGTAAAGAATAGACCCCGCATTTTGAGAGAATGAAAATATGCTGGGTTTACCACATATCGATTGCGGAAGGAAAAAATGCTGTCAGAAGGGATTGGATAAAAGGTTCGGGCAGATGGCACAGGATTAACGCAGGAGGCCTTTGACCAAATTTGTGTGCTCCTGCATTGTCCTGAGCAAGAGGTCCCGGGAGATGAAGGATGGCTGCTGTTTTCCGGTTGCGGAGCGGCGGTGTCGTCCGAAAGCGCGGAAGAGTTTCGCCCCCTCCCGGGGCGTGCCCGGGGGTCCATTGCTTTCTGACGGCGGAGAAGCATTGTATAATATATCATTTCATTTCGGAGAAAAAGGAAGGTTTTTCCATGGATAAACTTGTTCGCGCAATGACCACCGACGGCATGGTGCAGGCCGTTGCCATCTCCAGCCGGGCCCTTACGGAGCGTGCCCGGCAGATCCACACGACTCTGCCGGTGGCCACAGCGGCCCTGGGGAGGGCCCTGGCGGCGGCTTCCATGATGGGAAATGCCCTGAAGGACAGCGGGGCCAGCCTGACGCTCCAGATCAAGGGAGACGGCCCGTTGGGCACAGTGCTGGCCGTTTCGGACAACTTGGGGAATGTCCGCGGCTATGTGCAGCAGCCCCATGTGGACTTGCCGCTGCGCACGGACGGCAAGCTGGACGTGGGCGGAGCCGTAGGCCATACAGGTACGCTGACGGTTATCAAAGACCTGAATATGAAGGAACCCTATGTGGGCAGTGTGGCGCTGCTGGGGGGCGAGATCGCGGAGGATCTGGCCGCCTATTTCGTGGAGAGCGAGCAGATCCCGACGGCCTGTGCGCTGGGCGTTCTGGTGGACCGGAATCAGAGTGTGAAAGCAGCCGGGGGGTATATCATCCAGCTGCTGCCCGGTGCCGGGGAGGATGTCATCGCGAAGGTGGAGGGCGGCGTTATGGCCGCTGGACCGGTGACCGGTCTGCTGGCGGAAGAAGATGACCCTGAGACGCTGCTGCGCCGGGTGCTGTCGGATTTCGAAGTGGAGATTCTGGAGACCAGCCCGGTGGAATATCGCTGCTATTGCAGCCGGGAGCGCGTGGAGCGTGCGCTCATCAGTTT
This sequence comes from uncultured Oscillospiraceae bacterium, assembly GCA_944386995.1. Taxonomy (GTDB): domain Bacteria; phylum Bacillota; class Clostridia; order Oscillospirales; family Oscillospiraceae; genus CAJFPI01. The sequence goes on along the minus strand of CALXDF010000024.1, from coordinate 298 downwards.
GGGAGCCGAGGAGCTGGAGAAGATCCTGGAGGAACAAGGCGGGTGTGAACTTACGTGCCAATTTTGTGATACAATTCATCGCTTTTCTGGGGAAGAACTGAACGATTTGCTGGAGAAAATCAGGCGTTCCGAAAAAAAGTAAAAAAATTGAAAAAAACTGTTGACAACTGAGAAGTGTTTTAGTATAATAACCCTTGCCGTTCGGGAAAACTGGTAAGGACTTGGGAGCATAGCTCAGCTGGTTAGAGCACCTGCCTTACAAGCAGGGGGTCACTGGTTCGAGTCCAGTTGTTCCCAC
>CALXDF010000023.1 GCA_944386995.1 uncultured Oscillospiraceae bacterium | reverse complement strand
CCGCCATTACCCTGCCGGAGCGGTTCAAGATCGATGACAGCGCCATCCTGCCCCCGGCCGGCGAGGCGGAGGCCGAGCCTGTGGAGATCCTCCGGGGCCCCAACATCAAGGAGTTCCCCAAGAGCCGCCCCCTCACCGACACGGTGGAGGCCCCCCTGGTGCTGAAGGTGGGGGACAACATCACCACCGACCACATCATGCCCGCAGGCAGCAAGATCCTGCCCTACCGCTCCAATATCCCCTATCTGTCCCAGTTCTGCTTCGGCGTGTGCGACAAGGCATTCCCTGAGCGCGCCAAGGCCGCCGGCAGCAGCATCGTGGTGGGCGGCAGCAACTACGGCCAGGGATCCAGCCGGGAACACGCGGCCCTGGTACCCCTGTACCTGGGGGTCCGGTGCGTCATCGCCAAGAGTTTTGCCCGCATCCATGCGGCCAACCTGGTGAACGCCGGGATCCTGCCCCTGACCTTTGCCCACGCGGACGACTACGACAAGCTCTGCCAGGACGACAAATTGAAGTTGGTCCATGTGTTCGAGGGACTGCAATCCGGGCAGTTCACTCTGCTGGATGAGACGACAGGGGAAACCATTCCCCTGACCGGGCATTTCACAGAGCGCCAGCAGGCCATTCTCCGCGCCGGCGGGCTGCTGGACTACACACGGGAGGGCGGCAAATAATGGACAACAACTACATCGACCAGGCCTGTAAACAGTTCCGCACCCTGCTGGAGCAGCAGCTGGAGCGCAGCGCCCGGATGGACCACGCTGCCAAAGATTTCTCTGCCCAGAAACAGGTAGTGATCGGCCTTATTGACGGCGACGGTATCGGTCCCATCATCATGCGGGAGGCCAAGCGGGTGCTGGAGGCGCTGCTGAAGGAGGAAATTACGGCTGGCGCCATTGTCCTCAAGCCCATCGAGGGCCTCACCATTGAGAACCGCCTGGCCCTGGGGCAGTCCGTGCCGGAAGATGTGCTGGCGGCCATCAAGACCTGCGATGTGCTGCTGAAGGGTCCCACCACCACCCCCAAGGGCGGCACCATGGAGAGCGCCAACGTGACGCTGCGCCGGGAGCTGGACCTCTATGCCAATGTCCGGCCGGTGTCTGTGCCGGAGCTGGGGATTGACTGGATCTTCTTCCGGGAGAATACCGAGGGGGAATACGTTCTGGGGAGCCGGGGAATCGAGGTGCCGGACACCCTGGCCATGGACTTCAAGGTCACCACCGTCCCCGGCACCCGGCGCATCGCCCGGACGGCCTTCGAGTATGCAAAAAACAACGGCAAGACCAAGGTAGCCATCGTCACCAAGGCCAACATCATGAAAAAGACCGACGGCCTGTTTTCCGCCCTCTGCCACGAGGTAGCGGCGGAGTACCCGGACATCCAGGCCGAGGACTGGTACATCGACATCATGGCGGCAAACTTGGTGAACCCGGACATCCGGGGCAGGTTCCAGGTGTTTGTCCTGCCCAACCTCTACGGGGATATCATCACCGACGAGGCTGCCCAGATCCAGGGCGGCGTGGGTACCGCCGGCAGCGCCAACACCGGCGACCGCTATGCCATGTTCGAGGCGATTCACGGCTCCGCCCCCCGCCTGATCGAGGAGGGCCTGGGGGACTATGCCAACCCCTCCAGCATTTTCAAAGCCACAGAGCTGCTCCTGCGCCACATTGCCCGGGGCGCTGCCGCGGATAAGCTGGCGAAAGCGCTGGAGATCTGCGGCCAGACGGAAAAGAAGGTCGTAGTCACCGGAGACAGGACCGTCGCTACCTGCGCCGCCTACGGCGACTATGTTTTGGAGACATTGGCCGGCCTGTAAACCACCGGTCGCGTTCACTGTACAGGAAAGAGGTCACTGAATGGTGACCTCTTTCTTGTTCTTTGCGCCCCCCTATGCTACAATAGTCCCAGCAAACAACGAGAGGAGGAGGGAGAATGCTCCATCTGCTGCGGGGCCGGGCCAACACGGGAAAGTCCGGGGTGGTGCTGGAGCGCATCGCCCAAAACGGTGTCCAGCGTCCCCAGATCCTGCTGGTGCCGGACCACGCCTCCTTTGCCGCGGAGGTGGATCTCTGCCGCGCCTGCGGCCCTACAGCCAGCCGGTTCGGGGAGGTGCTGACCTTCCGGCGGTTGAGCCAGCGGGTACTGGAGGCTGTCGGGGGCCTGGGAGACCCGGTGCTGGACAACGGCGGCAAGGTGCTGATGATGCAGCGGGCCATTCAGGACGTGTCCAGCGTCCTGACCGTGTACCGCCGCCCCTCCCAGAAGGTGGCGTTCCTCCGCAGTTTTATCGATCTGGCGGAGGAGCTGCAGCGCTACTGCGTCACCCCGGAGGACCTGATGGCCCGGGCGGAGGAAATGGAGGGGGACACGGCGGACAAGTTCCGGGATGTGGCCCTTATCAGTGCCGCTTATCTGGGCCGACTCTGCCGGGACGGGGTGAACCTCACCGACTACATGGACCGGCTCAACCACGCCCTGGCGGAGAGTGGCTATGCCGACGGCAAGGATCTCTATCTAGATGGCTTTGCCCACTTCACCGCCCAGGAGCTGGAGACCATCCGCATCCTGCTGCGCCGCGCCAACAGCGTCACGGTGACACTGCTGGGGGAGAAGAACAGCAGGCTGGAGTGTTTCCGGGCCGGAAACCGGGCCTTCGACCAGCTGATAGAATTGGCGGAGCGGGAGGGAACGCCCATTGCTGCAGAGGAGCTGCCTGCCCGGGAAGGGACGTCAGCCCTCTGGCATCTGGAGCGCTGTTTTTTCGGTCCTGGCCTTCCTTATACCGGAAAAGCCTTGCCTATTCATCTCTATGAGGCGGATTCCCTTTACAGCGAGGTGGAATATGCGGCCGCACAGATCCGGCGCCTGGCGGCATCGGGGGCCTACCGTTACCGTGAGATCGGCGTAGCGGTGCGCAATCTTCCGGACTATGCTGCCGCGGTGGAGAGCGTGTTTGAGCGCTATGAGATCCCGGTCTACCGCAGCAGCCGCAGCGACATTCTGGAGCATCCGGTGATGACGCTGATCCTCTCGGCCCTGGATGCGGTGACGGGCGGATATGAGTACGAGGACATGTTCCGATACCTGAAGACCGGGCTGGCCGGTATCACCCATGGGGAGTGCGACCTGCTGGAGAACTATGCGATCCAGTGGGATCTCCATGGCCGCCAGTGGCTCCAGGAGGAGGACTGGGACGGCAATCCCGACGGATACAGCCAGGAGTGGACCGACGCCCAGCGGGCGCGGCTGGACGAGGTGAACATTATCCGGCGGAAGGTCCGCGGTCCCCTGGCCCACCTGGCGGAGGGGCTGCAGGGTGCGGGAGCTGCAGGGGACAAAATGGCGGCTCTGTATGCCTTTTTGGAGGAGGTCGATCTGCCCCGGCAGCTTCAGGAGAAGACGGATCGCCTTCGGGAGCAGGGAGAGCTGCAGCTGGCAGACGAGTACCGGCAGCTCTGGGAACTGCTCTGCCATATTATGGACCAGTTTGTGGAGATTTTGGGAGAGATGCCCATAGGCCGCGAGGAGTTTGCGCGGCTCTTTAAACTGGTGGTGAGCCAGTACAGCGTGGGTACCATTCCGGCGGCGCTGGATCAGGTGGCCTTCTCAGAGCTGTCCATGAACGACCGACACCAGGTGAGGGTGCTGTTCCTTCTGGGGGTCAATGACCACGTCCTGCCTGCTACTGGCGGAGAAACCGGCATATTGACTGAGGAGGATCGGGATCTGCTGCTGGAGGGCGGCATCCGCCTTGCCCCCCATGGCATGGAGAAGATGGCCATGGAGCTGCAGAACATCTATGCCGCCTTGGTGAAACCTGCGGAGGCCCTCTGGGTGACCTATCCGGCTGCCGACCGAAATGGTACCGCCCTCCGGCCGGCATTTATAGTGGGACGGCTGCAGCGGCTGTTCCCGGAGCTGATAATTGAAAAAGAAGATGTTGACAAGCTATTTCGCTTAACAGCGATTCAGCCAGCCATGGAGGCGGTCGGGGGTGCCGTGAGCCCCCTCCGGGACTTCCTGGCGGGGCGGGAGGACTGCCGGGAGGCGCTTGGGGCAATGGACCGGGCCCGGCATATGACCCGGGGAAGTCTTGGCCCGGCGGCGGTGCGCTCCCTGTACGGACAGACCTTCCGCATGTCCGCCAGCCGCATCGACAAGGTCAAATCCTGTCACTTCGCCTACTTCATGCAGTATGGGCTGCGGGCCAGAGAGAGAAGGCCTGCCGGCCTGGATCCCTCTCAGATCGGTACATTTCTTCACTATGTGATGGAACATGTCACCCGCACAGCTGTGGACCGGGGGGGCTTTTCCGCCCTGCCGGAGCGGGAACTGCACGCCCTGGTGGACCAGTCTGTCGACGACTATATCGCACAGACCATCGGACCGCTGGAGGGAAAGGAGGCCCGGTTCCGCTATCTGCTGCGGCGGCTGCGCCGGACCATCCACACGGTGATGGACAACGTGGCAGGGGAGCTGGCCGATTCGGATTTTGTGCCGCTGTCCTTTGAACTGGAGTTTGGGGAGAAGGGGGATCTGCCGGCTATCACGATTCAGGAGGCCGGAGATACCCTATCGGTGTCCGGCAAGGTGGACCGGGTGGACGGCTGGCTGGATGGAGACAGGCTCTACCTCCGGGTGGTGGACTATAAGACCGGAAAAAAGTCCTTCGACCTGGCGGACCTGTGTCATGGACTCAACGTGCAGATGCTCCTCTATCTCTTCGCCCTGGAGCGGGAGGGAAAAGCGCTCTACGGCCGGGATATCATCCCTGCCGGTGTGCTGTATCTTCCGGCAAGAGATGTGATCCTGCGCATGGACCGGGGGGCAACGCCGGAGCAGCTTAGGAAGGCGGTGGACAAGGAGCTGCGCCGCAGCGGGCTTCTCCTGGGGGACACCAGGGTTCTTACCGCCATGGAGCATACCGCGCTGGAGGAGCCCCGGTACCTGCCTCTCAGCCTGGACCGCTCCCACAATATCACCCGGGGCATTGCATCGGCGGAGCAGCTGGGGAAACTGAGCCGGTATGTGGACAACCTTCTCCACCGAATCGCCCGGGAGATGGGGGAGGGCAATATCGATGCCGACCCCTGCTGGCGGGGAGAGGCGGACAACGCCTGTACCTACTGTGAGTTTGCCTCGGCCTGCCACTTTGTGGATGGCCGGGACCGGGACCACCTGGAGTACATCCGGCCGGTAAAGCCGGAGACGTTCTGGCAGTTTGTCGATGAGAACACAGAGGAGGAAATGCCATGAGCGACATCCAACTGACCGGGCAGCAGCGCTCTGCCGTGGAGGACCGGGGCGGAAATTTGCTGGTATCTGCTGCCGCCGGTTCCGGCAAGACCCGGGTGCTGGTGGAGAGGCTGTTCCGGTATGTGGTGGAGGAGCATTGCCACCTGGACGATTTCCTCATCATCACCTATACCCGGGCTGCGGCGGCGGAACTGCGGGGCCGCATCGCCCAGGAGCTGGGGGAGCGGCTTGCCGGGGAGACGGAGGATTACCACCTCCAGCAGCAGCTCTACCGGGTGTATCGTGCGGACATCAAGACGGTGGACGCCTTCTGTACGGCTCTGCTGCGGGAGAATGTCCACCTCTTAAAGAGTGAGGGGGCCTACGGCCTGACGGCGGACTTCCGGGTGCTGGACGAGAACGAGGCGGAACTGCTCCGCCGCCGGGCCCTGCGGGAGGCCATTGGGGAGTTCTATGAGAAAATGGAGCCGGGGGATGGCAAGTCCCTGTTGGCGGATACGTTTGGCTTTGGAAGGGATGACCGGAATCTGGAGGATCTGGTGCTGACCCTCCACAGCAAGGTTCAGAGCCATGCCTACCCCGGCAAGTGGCTGGAGAATGCCAAACAGTTTTGGCAGGACCTGCCGGAGACGGTGGACGGCACGCCGTATGCCGCCATTCTGGTAGCCGCGGCGGGGCGGAAACTCCGCCACTGGGGGGAGGCGCTGTGTGCCGCCGGGGAAGAGATGGCGGACCACGAGGCCCTGGCCAAGGGCTACCTGCCTCGTTTCCTCTCCACCGGGGAGACCCTTTTGGATTTGGCAGAGCGGGGAACAGACTGGGAGAGTTTCCACTCTGCTGCGGTGGAATTCCCACGGCTGGGAGCGGTGAAGGACGCCGACGGCGGGGAATTGAAGAACCGGATGAAAGCCCTGTGGGATGCGTGCAAAAAAGAGGTGAAAGAGGCCCTGTCGGTGTTCGGCACCGCCGGAGAGGAGTCTATGGAGGATCTCCGGGCCATGGCACCGGCCATGGAGGCCCTGCTGGACCTGACGCTGGCCTTTGACCGGGACTACCGTCTGGAGAAGCTGCGGCGGAATGTGGCGGATTTCTCCGACCAGGAGCATCTGGCCATCGGATTGCTGCTGGGAGAGGATGGGGCGCCTACGGACCTGTGCAGCCGGGTGGCGGCCCGGTACCGGGAGATCATGGTGGACGAGTACCAGGACACCAACGAGGTACAGAACACCATCTTCGAGGCCCTGAGCCGTGAGCGGCACAACCTCTTTACTGTGGGGGACGTGAAACAGTCCATCTACCGTTTCCGTCTGGCGGATCCCACCATCTTCCTGAAAAAATACCAGACGTTCCGCCCCCAAGAGGCGGCAGAGGACGGGGAGGACCGGAAGATCCTCCTGTCCCAGAATTTCCGCTCCCGCCCGGAGGTGCTGGACGCGGCCAACTTTGTTTTCTCCAACATCCTCTCCCAGGAGATGGGGGAGATGGACTACGGCGACGACGAGCGCCTCTATTGCGGCGCCGACTACTACCTGCCCCGGACGGACTGCCGGACGGAGTTCCATCTTCTGGATGTGGATATCGACCGGGAGGAGGACTTCACCGCCAGCCGCCCCCTGGCGGAGGCCCGGTTCGTGGCGGAGAAGGTAGCCGCTATGCTGCAAAGCGGCTTCCCTGTCCAGGAGGGGGACCGCCTGCGGCCCTGCGTGCCCCAGGATTTTGCGATTTTGATGCGCTCACCGGGGCCGCGGCTGCGGCATTACGCCAAAGCATTCCGGGAGCAGGGGATCCCCTGCGTCACCCAGGAGCAGGAGGACTTCTTCTCCACCATGGAGATCGCCGTGACCTACAGCCTGCTCCAGGTTATTGACAATCCCCGGCAGGACGTGCCCCTGATCTCCGTCCTCCGCTCCCCCATCTTCGGGTTTTCCCCGGACCGGCTGGCCTTTATCCGGGGGAACCATCCATCGGGGGATTTCTATGAGGCACTCTCCGCCGACGACAGCGGGGACAGCCGCGCGTTTCTGGCGGCGGTGGATACCCTCCGCTGCCGGGCGGAGGACATGGAGGTCCACCGCCTGCTGTGGCACATCTATAATACCTTTCATGTGCTGGGCGTGTTCGGGGCTATGGATGGAGGTCCCGCCCGGCGGGAAAACCTGATCGCCCTCTATGAGCATGCCAGGGCCTTTGAAACGGCGGGCTACAAGGGCCTCTTTGCCTTTGTCTCCCACCTGCGCCACCTCCTGGAACGGGGAGAGCAGCCGGAGACCGCTGCCGGGGCCGCCGGCGGCGGGGTACAGATTATGAGTATCCACAAATCCAAGGGCCTGGAGTTTCCCATCGTGATTTTGGCAGACCTCCATAAGGACTTCAACCGCCAGGACTATCAGACGCCGGTGCTGGTCCACCCGGCCTGCGGTCTGGGTCCCACCTGTATCGACTTGGAGCGCCGCATCCAGTACCCCACCGTTGCCCGCACGGCCATCCAGTCCGCTCTGGAGCGGGAGAGCAAGGCAGAGGAGATGCGGGTGCTGTATGTGGCGATGACAAGAGCCAAGGAGAAACTGATCCTGGTGGCCTCCATGAATTCGGCGGCCAAGCGGTTGGGGAGACTGGCCGCTCTGGCCTCCTGCCCTGTTTCGCCCAACGCGGTGGAGGAGGCGGGCTCCATGGCCGAGTGGGTCCTTCTGCCGCTGTTGTGCCGCCGGGAGGCGGGAGATCTGCGGTCCTATGCCGGAGTGGAGGTGGCGGCCTATGCCCCCACGGGGGACCATCCGTGGTCGATCGCCCTCCACGACGCGTCTCCTTATCTGCGGCGGCGGGGCGGTCAGCTGCAGGTGGAGACAGGCCCTGTGGGGGATTTGTCTTTTGACCCGGAGGTGCTGGCATTCCAATACCCCCATGCATCGGCGGGACGGCTCCAGACCAAGATCACTGCCACCCAGCTCAAGGGCCGTCCCAAGGACCAGGAGATCGCCGAGGGGACCCGGCCGTCCCTGATGCCGCTGCGGTTTGAGCGGCCCCGGTTCCTCTCTGGAGAACAGCCCCTCAATGCTGCAGAGAGAGGGACCGCTACCCATGCCTTGATGCAGTATATTCCGCTGGACTGCTCCGACGTGGCGGGGGAGATCGCCCGGCTGGTAGCCCAGCGCCGCTTGACGGAGCAGCAGGGTGCTGCGGTGGACGTAGCGGCGGTGGAGCGGTTTTTACGCAGCCGGCTGGCAGAAGAGATGCGCGCCGCTCCGAAACTCTGGCGGGAGTACCGCTTTTCTTTGCTGGTGGAGGGCGGAGACTACCTGGGCGAGGAGGCCCGGGGGGAGGAACTGCTGCTCCAGGGCGTAGTGGACTGTTTCTTTGAGACGGAGCAGGGGCTTACGGTAGTGGACTTCAAGACGGACCGGGTGACTGGGGAGGCCCAGTGCCGCCGTACAGAGGAGTACCGACCCCAGGTAAATGCCTACAGCACGGCGCTGGAGCAGATTTTCCAGGAGAAGGTCTGCCGGCGGGTCCTGTATTACTTCCATACAGCGACCATCGTTGAGCTGTAATGACTCTGGAACAAAGGAGGACGACTATGGAAGTCATCTTTTTGCACGGCCTGGGCCAGGGACCATCCAGCTGGGACCCCACGGTTGCCGCCCTGACGGGCAAACTGGAGGCGGCCTGTCCGCCTCTCTTTTCTCTGGTCAAAGAAGGCACCACCTTGAATTACCCTGCCCTCTATCGTGGGATTACGGACTACTGTGATGGGAGGGGACGGGGACTCCATCTGTGCGGACTGTCCCTGGGGGCGGTCCTGGCGCTCCAGTATGCCCAGGAGCATCCGGCGGCGGTGAAAAGCCTGGTGCTCATCGGCGGACGGGTGCGGACGCCCAGGGCTCTCCTCAAAGTGCAGAATGTGCTGTTCCATCTGATGGGGGAGAAGAGCTTTCGGGAAATGGGCCTGAGCAAGGCGGACGCGCTCGCCCTGATGTCCTCCATGGGTGAGCTGGATCTTCTGCCGGGGCTGGGCCGGGTCCAATGTCCCACCCTGGTCCTCTGCGGGGAGAAGGACAGCGCCAACCGAAGGGATGCCCAGACGATGGCCGCCGGGATCCCGGGAGCCGGGCTTGCAGTGGTGCCGGGTGCGGGCCACGAGGTGAACCGGGATGCACCGGAGGCACTGGCCGAGGTGCTGGAGCAGTTTTATGGAACGCTGCAGAGGGGAAGAAAAATCTGAAAATAGTGCTTGCATTTTTGAAAAAGCCGTGGTATACTCATATTCGGCTTTTTAGGAAGTCCTCGATTTTTTGGAGGAAAGAGGTGAACAAGAGCAATGAAGGAAGGTATCCATCCCAATTATCAGCAGACTACTATTACATGCGCCTGCGGTAATGTAATTGAGACAGGTTCCACAAAGAAAGATATTCGCGTGGAAGTCTGCTCTAAGTGTCACCCCTTCTTCACTGGCAAGCAGAAACTGGTCGATACCGGCGGACGCGTGGCCAAGTTCAACAAGAAGTTCGGTCTGGACAAGTAATTGCATTACAAAGAACGCACCGTGCCGTGGTCTGCGGCACGGTGCTTTTTCGCAAGGAGGGGCAACCAGTGAGGGAGAGGAAGGTTATTGCCATTGCGGGAGCCATGGGCACAGGAAAGAGTACGGCTGCCGGGGTGCTGATGGCACAGCTCAAACGGACTGTGTGGCTGGATGGGGACTGGTGCTGGCAGCAGGGCAGGGACTGGCACTTTGACGAGGAGACAAAGGCCATGGCTATGGACAATATTTGTTACCTGCTGCGCAGCTTTGCCAGGAATCCGAATTTTGACCGGATTGTGTTTTCCTGGGTTCTCCATCTTCCGGAGACCTGGACAGCACTGGAGACGGCCCTCTCCGACCTGAATGTGTGCTGGGAGCCGGTGGTGCTCACCTGTTCGGCGCAGGAACTGCAACGGCGGATTTTGGCACGGGGCGGCGATGCGGCGCAGGTGCGGCGGGCTCTGGAACGGGATGCCGCCTGCCGCGCACTTCCACTGCCCCATCTGGACACTACGGACCTCTCTGTGGAGGAGACAGCCCGAAAAATTTTGGAGATCACCGCATAGGAGCGCATCACATGGAGATTCGTCAATATATGGAACAGGCACAGAGCCTGCTGCTGAGGGCTTTCCCGGAAAGGCTGATCTGCCTGGGACTTCAGGGAAGCTATGCCAGGGGTGAGGCGACAGAGGAGAGCGACATCGACTTGGTGGTGATCCTGGACCGGGTGGGGATGGAGGAACTCCTGACGTACCGGCGGATCCTGGACCAGCTCCCGAAGCGGGAAAGGTCCTGCGGCTTTTTCTCCGGGAAAGGGGAACTTATGGCCTGGGACCGGGGAGAACTGTTTCAGTTTTATTATGATACTAGACCCTATTGGGGCGATCTGGAGTTCCTCCGGCCGCTGCTGGGCCGTCAGGCGGTGGTGCGCGCCGTTCACACCGGAGCCTGCGGTATTTACCACGCCTGCGTCCACAACCTGCTCCACACACAGAGTCTGGAGATGCTGAGGGAACTCTATAAACCCGTGCTTTTTCTGCTGCAGGCAAAGTGCTGGCTGGAGGAGGGGATCTATTGCCCCGAGGCCCATACGCTTCTGGCGTATCTGAAGGGGGCGGACAGAACCGTCCTGGAGCACCGGTGCGACATCCGCTCGGGCGGGGCAATACCGGAAGAGATGCTTTTGCCCCTCAGCAATCACCTCATGGATTGGGCGAGGCAGATCCTGACAGATTATGCAGAGAAGAGTGCGCCTGCCCAAAAATAAACAGAGAGGAGGGAGCCAATGATACCAGATCCCAATGACATATTTCCAAGAGCAGATGTGCCGGACATGACATTGATCCGGCCCACTATTACCCGCCCCAATATTGAAGTGGGGGAATACAGCTACTTCAGTGGCCGAGATTTTGAGAGCCACGTAACCCATCACTATCCATTTTACGGTGACAAGCTTATTATTGGAAAATTCTGCCAGATTGCTGCCGGGGTGGAGTTTATCATGAACGGCGCCAACCATCAGATGAACGCCCTTACCACCTATCCCTTCTACATCCTGGGATGGGAACAGGAGGCGCCGGATCTGGCGGATCTGCCGTATAAGGGGGATACAGTCGTAGGGAATGACGTGTGGATTGGTCAGAACGTTACGATCCTGCCCGGTACGCGCATCGGAGACGGGGCCATTATCGGCGCGTGCAGCGTAGTGGCTGGAGAAGTGGAGCCGTACACCATTGCGGCGGGAAATCCGGCGCGGCTGATTCGCCGCCGCTTTGACCCGGAGTTCCGAAAGCTGCTGGAGCGGCTGCGGTGGTGGGACCAGCCAGCGGAGGAAATCGCACGGCTGATTCCTCTCCTTACCTGCGGCGACTTGGACCGGGTACGGGGAGAAGTGAAAAAACTATTGCAGATAGAGTGAACGTCTGGACTTCTTGTAAAAAAGAAATCCATTGACACAGCGAGGTATTATGGAACATCACACCACAGAGGAGGTCCGCGACCGGGCAGTACTGGCTGGCTTGAACAGTCCCAAGCTCAGCGCCCGGGACAATGCGGACGAGAGCACCATGGAGGAACTGAGCGCCCTGGTGGAGACCGCCGGCGGCGAGACGGTGGGCATGGTGCTGCAGAACCGGACCACGCCGGACCCCCGTACGTTTATCGGAGAGGGGAAAGTGGCGGAGATCCGGGACCTGGCGAAGAGCCAGGAGGCAACCACCGTGATTTTTGATAACGACCTGACCCCCTCCCAGATGCGGGTGCTGACGGAGGAGTTCGGCGTTCAGGTACTGGACCGCAGCGCCCTGATCCTGGATATTTTCGCCCAGCGGGCCAAGACCCGGGAGGGACGGCTCCAGGTGGAACTGGCCCAGTACCAGTACCTGCTGCCCCGGCTCATCGGCATGTGGACCCACCTGGAGCGGCAGGCGGGCACCAGCGGCAAGGGGCCCATCGGCTCCAAGGGCCCCGGCGAGACCCAGCTGGAGACGGACCGCCGCCATATCCGTCGGAAGATCGACAAGCTCAAGGAGGAACTGGAGGAGGTCCGCCGGGTCCGGGGGACCCAGCGCCAGCGCCGGATGAAGAATGAGATCCCGGTGGTAGCCATTGTGGGCTACACCAATGCCGGGAAGTCCACCCTTTTAAATGCCCTCACCGGCGCCGGCATTCCAGCCAACAACCGCCTTTTTGATACCTTGGATACCACCAGCCGCCTTCTGCCGGTCAGCGATACCCTGGAGGTGGTGATCTCCGATACCGTGGGATTCATCCGCAAGCTCCCCCATCAGCTGGTGGACGCCTTCAAGGCCACCCTGGAGGAGTTGGAGTATGCGGACCTGCTGCTCCATGTCATCGACATCTCCAACCCCGAGTGGCTGGAGCAGGCGGAGATCGTGGACAGCCTGATCCGGGAGTTGGGGGCGGAGCAGACCCCCTGTCTGCGGGTATACAACAAGTCCGATCTCTTCTGGGGGGATATCCGGCCCCACGGGGAGATGGCGGTGAATATTTCCGCCAAGACCGGAGAGGGTCTCTCGGATCTGCTGGCGGCCATTGACCACGTGCTGGACAAGGGGACGCGGCGGGTGACCATCCACCTGCCCTATGACAAGGGCGGCCTGCTGGATCTCCTCTACCGGGATGCCAAGGTGGAGAGCGTGGAGTACGCTGAGACCATCGACGTGGTGGCGGTCTGCAATCCCCGGGCCATTGGGCAGGTGAAGGACTATATCGAAGGCTGGGTGGAGCCCAAGGAGGACTGGGAGTAACATGGCGGAGCGGATTGTGTTGGAAACGGCGCGGACGATCCTGCGGCCCTTTCAGATCACGGATGCGGCGGACCTCTACGAATTTTCCAGGGACCGCCGGGTGGCGGACGCCGCCGGCTGGCCGGCGCACAAGAGCGTGGCCGACAGCCAAAAAGTTATTGTCGCCGTATTTTCCGCCCCCAACACCTTCGCCGTGGTGGAGAAGGGGAGCGGTAAAGTCATTGGTTCTGCCGGATTCACCGGCGCGGTCCGGGGGGCGTTCGGTCCCTCTGACGAGATCGGATATGCCCTCCACCCGGACTGGTGGGGACGCGGGATCATGACGGAGGTGGTGGCGGAACTGCTCCGGTTCGGTTTTGAGGACCGGGGGCTGGAGGCCATCTGGTGCAGCCACTACACAGAGAATCCCGCCTCCCGCCGGGTCATTGAGAAATCCGGATTCTCCTATGTTGCGGCGGAGACCGTTGTAGACGACAACGGAGAACACCTGACCCGGTTTTACGTCCTGCTGCGGCAGCAGTGGAAAGGAGACGGCCATGGATGAATACCTGATCCCCTTTCAGGAGGCCACAGCGGAGGTTGTGGAGAAGAGGTCCCGGTTTATCGGACACATTTGGCGGGTAGACAGCGAGGAGGCCGCCCGCGCCTGTATCGAGGCGACCCGAAAGCAGCACCACGATGCCCGCCACAACTGCTGGTGCTACCGGATCCGGGAGGGGAAACTCCTCCGCTACAGCGATGACGGGGAGCCCCAGGGGACGGCAGGGCAGCCCATGCTCAACGTCTTTGAGCGGGAGGACGTGTGGGATGTCTGCTGTGTGGTGACCCGGTACTTCGGCGGGATCCTTCTGGGGGCCGGCGGTCTCACCCGTGCCTATGGCGGCACGGCCAAGGACGCCCTCAACGCCGCCGGTGTCAGCCGGATGCGCCTGTGGGCCACCATGGCGGTGCCCTGCACCTACTCCCTCTATGAGCGGATGAAGCTGCTGGTAGAGGGCTGCGGCGGCATCATCGAGGACACGGAGTACGGCGCGGATATCCTGCTGACCGTGACGCTCCCGGCCCGGCGGCAGGAGGAACTGGTCGGGCAGGTGACGGACCTCTCTGCGGGGACATTGGAGCCCCTGCTGGTGGAGGAGGGCTTTCGCCCCGGTCCCCGGGAAGAGGCAAAATAAAGTTTTTTGAACGGCTGCGGCAGCACATAAACCGGCCCGATGCTCCACAGACTATCCACGAGGTGATGAAGATGGAGCAAGGCAACGCGCTGCTGCAATTTGTCCACAAAAACGCAGAAATGGGGCGGGGGACGATCCCCCAGATACTGGAGGTGGTGGAGGAGCCGAAACTCCGAAACGCGCTCCAAAGTCAGCTCAATGAGTATGAGAGCATCGCCGGACGGGCAGAGACGCTGCTGCGGCAGCGGGGTATGGAGCCCAATGAGGGCGGAGAGATGCGGGAGTTTGTGAGCGGCATGATGATCCGGGCCAAAACCCTGAAGGACCGGAGTCCCAGCCATATCGCGGAGATGATGATCCAAGGCAGCACCATGGGAACCATTCAGATGACCCGCCGCCTCCACACCTGTGAGGCCGCTGATGGTGAGGTGCTGCTGCTGGCTCATAAACTGCTGCGGACAGAGGAAAGCAACATCGAGCAGATGAAGGAATTCCTGTGACGATGCTGTCTTTCAAAATTTTTCAAAAAACTTGAAATTAACTCTTGCATTTTCCAGCTGGGTGTGCTATCATAACTAAGCTGTCTGATGAAGACACGCGCCATTAGCTCAGCTGGATAGAGCGTCTGGCTACGGACCAGAAGGCCGGGGGTTCGAATCCCTCATGGCGTACCAAAATCGAGAAATCCGAATCTGTTTGCCGTAGGCAACGGATTCGGGTTTTTCGTTTCCCTGCATGAAACGGCATAGGCCCGGCGCAGAGAGCGCGGCGGCGGTATCATCACGATACCGCCGCCGTTTTGCTGCTCAGACGGCCCCGAATTTCCAGCGAGAGGGAAAATCTGCAATTTCAGCACTTTTCCAGTGAGAGGAAATTTCTGCATTTTCAGCAGTGTTTGAGCGCGAGTTACAGTTTTCAGCAGTCGTGTCATGCGGCATGATACACCGCAGAAAACTGGCGTCGCTCCGCTCCAAAACAAGCCCATATATGCGGCGTAAAATCATGTTTCTGCAAACTGCTGATTTTCAGCAGTTTTTGAACCATGCTTTCAGCAATTTTCAGCATTGGCAACCACCGCATATATGGACGCTTTTTCGCCCCGCGGCTCCTCCGGCGCCAAAGCGGGGCGAAAAC
>CALXDF010000022.1 GCA_944386995.1 uncultured Oscillospiraceae bacterium | reverse complement strand
TCCAAATATTGAGATAGAAATGGAAAAAGCCCCTGGGACACATTGTCCCAAGGGCTCACTTCTCCAGTTCCGCCTTCTTCTCCGGCGGCTGCTTTTCCTTCCACTCGTCCAGCAGGGCCATGATCTGGTCCTTCATCTGGCGGGGAGTGACCTCCTTGCCAAAATACTTGTTGAGTTCGTCGGTACTGATGATCACATTATCAACCTCCTTTTTTTGTTCGCTTAAAATACCGTCAATCACATCGCCGCTCAGTTTATCCTCCTGATCCAGCTCCCGGAGTTTTTTGGCCTGCTTGACCGAGGGGGACGCCTGCTCGCCTTCGATGGACACCGCGATAAGCTGCTGGTTCTTGGGGCGAATATAGGAAAGTTCCACGGCGGGCATAAAGCCCAGTCCTTTAACCCGTTTCCCGTTTTCGTCCTCGTGACCGTCCACCATAGCCTGCAATTCCGGCACAAGGGAATTGAGCCGGATATAGCGCATGACCTTTTTGTAGTTCATGCCGTGGGCCTCACCCACGATCTCCGCAGACCGTTTTCCGATGTCCCCCTCAGCCACATTTTTGAGGGGAACGCCCTGGTGCTTGATGTCCTCCATCTCCAGATCCAGCAGACGGGCAAGCTCGGTGGGGAGCATACCGTCACGCTGTTTGTTGCTGTCCCGCATTGCCTGGACAGCCTCGTGGTCCGTCATTTCACGGATAATAAAGGGCATTTCCTCCAGACCGGCCAACTCGCTGCCGCGATGACGCCGATGACCCGCAATCACTTCGTAGCCGTTGCCATCCTTCTCTGGGCGTACTAAGCCGGGTTCGAGTACGCCATTGAGTTTGATGGATGCCACCATTTCTTTCATCTTCGAGTCATCTCGTACCTGGAACGGATGAGCACGGAAAGTATGAAACGGGTGCACCTCGTTCAATTTCAGATAAACGACCTTCTGATCTTCCACCGGACGGGGCGGGGCAGCCGGTTCAGCCGCTATGGGAGTCGGTGCATCATTTTGGATGGAAGAAACGCCGCCAACACCGCCACCACCAGGGGCAGGCTTGTCCAGGGTATTCTTGCCCCGCTTGCCTTGGGACACTTTGTCCCTGGGCTTTTTCTCCTGGGGCGGCTTATCCTTTGGCTCTTTTGCAACTTTTGGGGGGCGGCCACCGCGTTTTGGCGTGGGTGCTGTTTCAAACAACCTCGTCTGCGTGTCCTCCGGGGGTTTGCTCGTGGTGTCAGTCTGTTCGACCTGTTCCCGTGCTGCCCGATTGCGCTGGGCAATCAATTCACTGATTTTTTCAATAGGGACAACGACCTCAGCCCCATCCTTGTCTGGCACATCCGTTTTGGATTTATTCTCCGGGGCTTTTTCCTCTGGTGGCTGGGGCGTATCTGCGACAGGGCTACCCTCCGGTTTCTCCGGGGTATCGGTTTTTCCCGCGTCAGGGGTTTTTCCGGCAATCGGCTCCTCCGGCGCAGGTGCCTTTTTTTCGTCTGCCATCGTTACCTCCTTCTAAAAAATAAATTTTTGGAGTGATGCACAAAATTAAAGCCGAAAATTTTGTGCCTGTTTTTTCTGCTCCTCACCTCCTTCAAACCTACCTCCATGCAAAAACGCCGCCCGGTGGTCTCCACGGACGGCGCTTTGCGTAATGTGATAGATTTTATTTTTTGATTTTCCCTTGATTTTCAAGGGTTATAGCCACTTTCCTAATAACATCGCCCCGACCGGGCCTACCGGCCCTGCCGGTGAGACCAACGCCGCCGCCACGGTCACCACCCTGCAAACCAGTGCCAGCCTGACCGACGCTATCAACGCCATCAACCAGATTATCCAGAATCTGAAGGCCGCCGGCCTGATGGAAACCTGATCCTGCGGGAGGGGGGCAGTCTGCCCCCCTCTCCTTCTGTGAAAGGAGAAGGCACTTATGAAAATTGTAGTCTACGCCATCTGCAAGAATGAGGCCCAGTTTGTGGACCGTTGGATGGACTCCATGTCGGAGGCCGATCAGGTGGTGGTACTGGACACCGGCTCCACCGACGACACCGTGGCCCGTCTGGAGGCCCGAGGAGCCGCTGTCACCGTGGAGACCATTTCTCCCTGGCGGTTCGACACTGCCCGTAACCGCTCTCTGGAACTGGTGGATGAGGACGCCGATATCTGCGTGTGTACCGATCTGGACGAAGTGTTCCATCCCGGCTGGCGGGCAGCCCTGGAGGCGGCATGGATGCCCGGCGCAGGTCAGGCCCGGTACCGCTACACCTGGTCCTTCCGACCCGATGGAGCCGAGGGCGTGGTGTTCTGGTACGAGAAGATCCACCGCCGCCACGGTTACCGCTGGGTTCATCCGGTTCATGAGATCCTGCGCTGGGAGGAGCCTGGTCAGCCCGGCCCCATGGTAACAGCGCTGGGGGTGCAGCTGGATCACTACCCTGACCCCTCCAAATCCCGTGGCCAGTATCTCCCTCTGCTGGAACTGTCGGTACAGGAGGAACCGGAAGACGACCGCAACGCCCACTACCTGGGCCGGGAGTACTTTTTCCATAGCCGGTGGGACGACTGCATTGTCACCCTCAAGCGGCACCTGTCCATGCCCACCGCCACCTGGAAGGATGAGCGGGCAGCCTCCATGCGGTACATTGCCAAGTCCTACATACAAAAGGGGGACCCCGCCCAGGCCAGAAGCTGGTTTTTCCGGGCCACCGCCGAGGCCCCCCATCTGCGGGAGCCCTGGATGGATCTGGCTACCCTATGCTATCAGCAGGAGAACTGGGACGGGGTGCTGTATTTTACCGGTGTCGCTTTGGCCATCACCGTCCGGCCTGATACCTACATCTGTGAGGCGGAGGCCTGGGGGCCCCTCCCCCACGACCTGCGGTGCCAGGCCTATTTCCGCACCGGGCGCATCGGCCCCGCTCGGGAGGAAGCGCAAAAGGCCCTGGCCCTCTCCCCTACCGATCCCCGGCTGGCGGGCAACGTGGAAATTCTGAGCCGAATGTGAGCAAAGCGCTGAACCAAAAAAGATCCCGCAGAGGTTGACACCTCTGCGGGATCTCTCTTTCTGCCACTAAGCTCATGCAGCAGCTTTAAGTACTCAACCAAGGTCAGACCAGGTTTCACCGTCGGTGTCCTTGGTATAATCGTGGGTGTTGGTGGCCTCCATGATGTCATAGTAGGCCCAGTGGGTATCTGCAAGATCGGTAAACTGGCGCAGGCTTGCGGTATGGCTGTCCACATAGTCCTCATCCGCACTACGGTCCAGCATACGGTTGACAATCGTGGTCACCTCCGCGCGGGTGATGGTGTTGTTGGGACCGAACGTGCCGTCAGGCAAGCCTTTGATCCAACCATACTGAATGGAGCCCACCACATAGTCATAGAACCAGTCGTCTGGGTTCACATCCGGGAAAATGTTCTCGCCTTCCAGTGTGCCCTTGGTAAAGCGCATGGCAATGGTGGTGAACTCGGCGCGGGTAATAGAGCGCTCCGGCTCAAACAGATTGTTTCCTACGCCCTCGATCATACCCAAGGAGGCCAGAGTATTCACCGCATCAGCATACCACGCATCGGCGGCAACATCATCAAAGGTGACCGTGATGTCCACGTCCTTATCCAGGAGCAGGTTGTAGAACATCTGCGCCACTTCCGCTCGGGTCATGTTGTCGTTGGCTCCGAACAAGTCATTGGGATATCCTTCGAGATAGGCAGCATGGTCGTCCGTGTCCAGCCAACCGGACACACCAGTGTCATCCGGGTCGGCCACGCCGGACTCCTCCTCGAAAATGGCCTCGATCGTGTGGTTTGCACGAACCTTCTCAAAGGTATAGGAGTTGACGGCGCCCGCGCTCTTGTCATCCACGATGACGTCGGCGATCTCATAGCCGTCGTCGGCAGTGATGGTGAAGGTCCGGTCCGCTCCGGCGGTCACGCTCACGCGCCCGGAGGGGCTGATGGAGCCGCCATCGCCGGCTTCAGCTGTGATGGTGTAGCGGGTGGTCGTACCGCCGCCACCACCGGATGTGGTCTCCCAAACCAGAGCGAAGGGAGAGAAGCCGCCGGCATCCACATGGAACTTGATGCCGTTTTCGGTGGTTTCAACATCGATTATTTCAATATTCTCCGGATCAAGGTTAGAAATATCCGTGACGTCAAAGCCGGAATTACCACCAATATCATCCCGGTGCAGGCCATTGAAGTGAACCAGTTTGAACGTGGTATTTGTATCGGTTCCCTCCGGATAGCCCCAGTAGATATCGGTGCCCGCGCTGGAGGTAATCCAGGCATTGCCGTTGTTGGCGTCCACCAGGTCCAGATACTTGATCTCATAGTGGCGGGTGGTGTTGCTGCCAACCTCACCCAGCTTTTCATCCACCTTGTCCTCCAAAGCGTCGGTGCGGGCGGTAGATTCTTCATCCTCAATGATGCTGTCGAACAGCAGGGAGGGCTTGGAATCCGCAGGAAGTCTTACCCCTGTGTTGTTCAGGGTGTAGGTGGTACCGCCTTCCGGTTCTACGGCCACAGCAGAGCCGACTGCAACGGATTCCGTAGGTGCAGCATCCTGAATCTCGCTGGTAGCATCCTGATCTTCCACGGCACGAATGGTCAGGGTGCCGGACTGAGATGTAACATAATGTACACCATTGTCAGACTCCGCTCTCACTTGAGACATATCGTTCCCACCGGGATAGAGGTCAATTTTGAGGGTGGCATACATATCGCCTACTGTGGGGGGATCAAAGTTATCGTTGGTGACCGTGTGGATCTTCCCGGACTGATCCGTGTAGCTATAAGTAACGCGGACCTTGTCCTGCCCCTGGCCCTCGGAGAAATGATAGTAGCCGTTACCGTCGGAAACGACTGTCCATGTCTTATCCCCGTTGGTGAAGGTTAGATCCTCGGGATCAATACCATCGGGTGCTTCAATCTTGAACAGCGGATGGGGCAGGGAATTGCTGGTTGTGGTACCGCTCTCCCCTACCACCGCGTCATAGCCGCCGTCGCCGCCCATGTAGATGGTGATGTCAGCGGGGGTGACAGTGACCGTGCCATAAAGGATATCTGCTTCCACCGTATTAGCTTTCAGCGTAGCAGTGGTATCAGCATTCAAATCGTAACCGGCCAGCTTGTAATCAAGAAACTGGAGGGCATGGACGTAAGCGGTCGGATCATCCACACCGCCTTCGAAATATGTGCGCCATGCTTCGCCAGTGGCATCGTTTTTCCCAAGCAAACCCTCCACTACCCATAAGCGGTAGCGGTTATTAGCAAAACTTGGACCGGCCATATTTCTCAGATTCATTTTCGCTGTCATGTTGGCCGATGTGTTCACTTGAAGCGCACCAACAGTGGATTCAAATACGTCTTCCTTCAGCCTAAAGTCAAGACCGGTCAGCGTCATAACGTCGGAAACAATTGCATAGTCTTTCTCTGTGAATTCCGCTTGGATGCAGATTTGCGACCCATTTTCCCCCAATGGAAGCCGGCCAGGGTCAAAGGTGACTGTCCAATTTTTGCCGTCGCCTGTCCAGGTGAAGTCACCGTTTGTTGCAGTAATCGTCTTCGGAACGACCAGTTTTGACTCCATATTAAGCGTGACGGTGCCATCTGAGTTCCGATTCGCAAATTCCAGGTTGGGGTCAACATTTACGATAATTTCAAAGGTCGCAAACTGCCTGCCCAGGAACGGAACATTACTCTTGAGCAGCAAATCGTGATTGACCGCAGCGGAAACGGTATAAGAAATGAGGTTGTCCTCTTTCGTCAGTGTGTCCGTTGACTGGGCAATCAGAAGGTCCCCATTATCACCGCGGGTAAACACATCCAAGGGTACTGTCTGTTCCGCCTTCGCCAATTGTTCTTCAGTCCATTTGGGAACTTCCTTCCAAACGCCTGTGAATTTGATCTCGGTGTTGTTCCCTGCGAGGATACTGCTGGCAGTCGCCGTAGCTCCCGTTTTATATTCACTACCGTCTTCTGCCGTCCAGCCATCAAAGTAATAGTACGATGTATCAGGGTCGTCCCATTTATAGCCGAAGAACCCATGCCAAACTGAATCTCCCTCTTTCTTCAGGCCATCGGCAACAATAAAGTTTTGATCTTCCAACTTGGTACTGGTCAGAGCATCCACTTTATTTTTTATATAATCATAGCTGCCAG
>CALXDF010000021.1 GCA_944386995.1 uncultured Oscillospiraceae bacterium | reverse complement strand
CACTTCCTATCCACCGGCTTTGTGCCGGTGGATTTTTTGTTTCAGGGAAAAGACTACCCGCAGCGGGTAGGGTGCAAATTCGAAATAAGCTCTACAATAAATCTGTAATACAGAAGGTATGGGAGGTGGGGAGGCTGAAAACTGTGCTCCTGATCATGCGGCGGGCATCGCTGGCTCAGGGCCTGATGGCGAAAGTGCGGGACGCCCCGGGAATACAGCTGTGCTATGAGCCGGACTATGCCAACGCGGATGTGGCCATCCGCAGCCATCTGGCCTCCGGGGCACTGC
This sequence comes from uncultured Oscillospiraceae bacterium, assembly GCA_944386995.1. GTDB lineage: Bacteria > Bacillota > Clostridia > Oscillospirales > Oscillospiraceae > CAJFPI01. Next base: position 7,858 of record CALXDF010000021.1, on the reverse strand, counting down.
TGGAGGTCTCCGAGGACGGCGATCACGGCATCGACTTCTGTCTGGCCCTGTGCGCATGGCTGCGGGAAGTCACGCCCCACTGCCGGCTCATGCTGATGTGCCCCGAAGGACAGCCGGAGGCTGTGAGCCGCGCCATCGAGGCTAAGCGTAGGGGCGAGATCGACGACTTTGTGTTTTATGATGTATCTCTGGACTATTTGGCCGCCAGTCTGCAATCCCTTTGAGAGAGGCAAAGATCATTTTGAAATGGGGGGTACCCCCCATTTCAACGCCTACCGTGGTAGGCGTTGATCCGGCTCTGGTCGATTCGGTTTTATACACAAAGACGGCCTGGCGACGAACACCAAGAGACAACGGAAAAAGTGCTGCGGTTTTAGGGGGCAGAAGGGAGGAAAAAAGAGGCCGCACGCCGAGAAACAATGCGCGGACAATGGGCATCCAATCAAAACAGGAGGAAGATAGAACATGAGAAAACGAATTACCAATTTACTGCTGACGCTGGCCATGCTGCTCTCACTGCTGCCCGCCATGGGCGTGACGGCGAGCGCGGCGGATGATACTTACGGATACGGCAACATCAAGGACTGGAGCGGGTTTAAAAGCTATCTCAGTTCGCCCACTTCAAGAGATCTCACGCTGGAAAATGACATCGATTATACGACGGGATATGATGATGGTGCGATCCTTATAAAGAAAAGCCAAAAACTGGACCTGAACGGCCATAAGATCAGGATCGACGCAAGCAAGCGGGCGGAGTTTTACAACCTGATCACAATTCGCTCCGGCGAATTCACGCTGTACGACAGCAAGGGCGGCGGCGCGATCGAGGTTGAATTTGCGAGGGACTCCAAGGGGCACTGCATCATCATGATAAGCCCCGACAGTGCTGGCGCGCCTGCCAAATTCACAATGAACGGCGGCACGCTGACAAGGCTGAATCCGATAGATTCGAATGTCTATGGAAACAACGGCTGCATCAGCGACAACTATTTTGTTCCGTTCGAGGGCGGTGAGCGCCCGCAGATCACGATCAACGGCGGCACGATCAACTGCCCGTACAGCTGGGACAGGAGCAATACCAGTATGAGGCAGGTTGAGTATATGCCGACGGCGCTGCTGCTGCGCTATTCCAATCTCACAGTCAACGGCGGCACCTTCAACGGCATAGTCTGGACAGATAAGCTGTCGTGGAAAGCGGGAGATGCGGAGCCGCGCGTTCTCCTCAACGACGGCGAGTTCAACTTCCCGTTTGCGGTGACCAGCCTGCTGGAAAATAAGACGCAGATGGTCATAGACGGGGCGCGCTTCAACGATGGCCTTTATGTTGCCAAAAGAACAAAGGAAAAACTTTATGAGGGGAACGAGCCGGCGATGCTGATCAAAAGCGGCGTATTCGACGCGTCCGGCCAGTATCTCAAGCTCGATATTTTCAGTGTCACCAAAGAGGGTGGGTACAGTTCGCAGGTCAAACAGCAGGTGATAGAGCGCGTTATGAAGTTCTTCCCGAACAGTGCGATAAAGCTGAACGGGAAGATCTATACCTCCGAGAACATCGGCTCGCGCGTGAAACATGACAACAATCCTTACGGTGGGTCTTACTATCTGGATTTAAACCTGAAGGGCCCCATCGAGGTCATCGGCAACGCATGGGGCATGAAGTCCGTCACGCTGGACGGCAACCCCATCGACTACTTCAAGAACTGGAATGGCACCGTTGAGAATCTGACCAACGACGAGGCGCATACCCTCAAGTTCGAGTGGTATCCTCTGGCGAGTGAATTGGTAAATGCGGGCTATACCTATCGAACCACGTGCGAGCATTATATCTCCGGTTCTACTGCAGTACAGCAGACAGATACCATCGCTGCCGATAAAACCTCGCATACGGTCACCATTGAGAAAGGTGTAGACCCGAAGGTCTATTCCTATGATTTGCAGCTGAATCTGCAAAAGGACGGCAGCTCCGTCGGCATCATCAGCAACGAGCATATCGTTAAGCTGGTGGTGAACGAAGCGCCGGTGGTTGAACCCGATCCCACCATCGATGGTACAGTGTACTACACCAGCGGCATTGTCTACGGCAGCCCCATCTCCATCTCTGCCAGTGTGACGCCCGCAGAAGCTACCAAGTCGTACCAGTGGCAGCGCAGAGAGGACGGCGGCGACTGGGAGAATATTGACGGCGCGAACGACGCCCAGTATATCCCTACGGCGGCTGACATGGGCGAGAATGTCCGCATCCGCGTGAAGGTCACGGCGGAGGGCTATCTCGGCGAAATCGTCGGCGCGCCGGTGAAGGTCAGCAAGGCTGCTAACGACAATACTCCGGCACCTCCGGCAGTTGAGGCACAGAAGGACGATAGCGGCGCCTACAAGAAGTTTGTAATCAGCGATTTCAACTCCAATCAGGAGTATGTCTACACCACCAGCGCCCCCACCTCCGGCAACGAGTGGCCGACCGGCACGCCGATCTCCTCCGCTACGGTGGAAGGCCTGGACGAGGGCAGCACCTATTACATCTACACCCGCTTCAAGGAGACCGACACCCAGACGGCAGGCTCCAAGATCAGCAGCAGCAGCGTGCTGCTGGACGATGTAACCAAGCTGAACCGAATCATCCTGACGGACGCGAGCGGCAAGGAATACAGCTCCTACGGAAACGGAAACACCATTTATATCAAAAAGGGCGAGAGCGTGACACTCACCGCCACGAAGAACCCCGACGGCGCTAATAAATGGTCTGCTTTCACCTTCAAGTCCCAGTACAATGCATCTGCTCCGTTCACCGTGACCGCCCCAACTGATTCGGTGGCCTCCGGTGCTGAAATCTCCAAAGTCATCATCCATGGCGATACAAAGGGAACGGGCACATTGGCAGCGGAGTACGGCGGCTATCAGGCAGCGCAGTCCTACGGCACTTGGAGAGTCCATGTGTATGAGAACGTGAGTGACATCGGTACTGGTGCCGAGATCACCGTCTCTCCCAGCTTCCCCGACATGACGATGTATCAGGGCGAAACCATGCCCCTGCCGGAGCATAACGTTTCTGTGTACCCTGCGGGCGCGCTGGAGAATTACGATCTGGCATGGCGCATTATCGAGGTCGGAGCCTACGGCCATTCGTATAAGATGAGCGACGGTAACATTACGCTGGAGAACGGCGAGATCGAGGCAACAGCTTCGCATACCGCACCGAACAAAACCAGAATAGCGCTGGTTGCCATCAACAAGACCGATAACACGAAGATCAGTTCGCTTTCTGACTTCTATGTCACCGTGACCGATGCTCCCACGATTGCGCTTACCGGCCTTACCGTTGCCCCGAAGAAGGTAAATCTGGAGAATGTCGGCGACATCTATCAGCTCTCCGCCGTGAAGGAGCCTGTCAACGCACCGGGCGGCCTGGCTTGGGAAAGCAGCAATACCGGTGTGGCAACAGTTGACAGCACCGGCAAGGTGACCGCTAATGCACAGGGCACGGCAATTATCACCGTCTCCTGCGGCGATAAGAAGGCTACCTGCACCGTTACGGTCGACCACCAGCATGACTACTCCGGTCAGCTGTACCTGTATCTGGATCCCGGCAATCACTATCAGGAGTGCAAGGCAGGCGACGGCTACAACATTCAGGCTCACGAGTTCACGCCTTGGACGGACAACGGAAACGGCACACACAGCCGCTACTGCACCGCCTGCAAGATGACGGACGGCTCCACCTACACCGAAACCGTCAACCACAATTGGCAGTGGAAGGTAGACACTGCGGCAACCCCCAATGCAGAGGGCAAGAAGCATGAGGAGTGCGTTGACTGCCACGCAAAGCGCAGCGAAAACATCGTGATCCCCATGCTGCCCAGCATCAAGGTGGAGAATCTGACCGTTGCCAAGCCCGTCAAGGACGCTGCCGCGGCTGCGGCCACCACCACCGACAGTGCCTACACTGTGGCATACACCGAGTGGACGGCTGCGGACGGCACGCCCCTTGTCATCGGCGATAAGTTCCAGCCCGGTACGGTCTACACCGCAAAGATCACATTGGAGACCTCCGGCGCAGGCGTGTTCTCCGCCAAGTCTACCTATAACCCCATCGATGGCAAGACGGCCACTGCCACCCCCATGCTGACCGGCGATACCCATGCGGACAGCGTGATCCTGAGCTACACCTTCGATGCCACCGAGGGCAGTACCGGCGGCAGCACAGGCGGCGGCAGTACCGGCGGTGTCACCACCTACGCGATCACCGTGAAGGATTCCAAGAACGGTGACGTGATTGCCAGCCACAAGTCCGCATCCAAGGGCACCACCGTCACCCTGACGGTCGATCCCGACAAGGGCTATGTGATCGATACTCTCACCGTTCTGGACGGCAACAACAAGGATCTCAAGCTGACCGAAAAGAACGGCAAGTATACCTTCACCATGCCCGCCAGCAAGGTCACTGTGGCGGCCACGTTCAAGGCTTCTGCCCCCACCGGCAAGAACCCCTTCATCGACGTGCCCGCAGGCTCCTACTACGAGGACGCTGTTGTCTGGGCGGTTGAGAAGGGCATCACCAGCGGCACCAGCGCTGTGACCTTCGACCCCAACGGCATCTGTACCCGCGCCCAGGCGGCCACCTTCCTGTGGAGGGCTGCCGGATCTCCCGCCCCCAAGAGCATGAACAGCTTTGCCGATGTCCCCGCGGATGCCTACTATGCCAAAGCGGTGGCCTGGGCCGTTGAGAACGGCATCACCAGCGGCACGGGCGGCGGTAAGTTCAGCCCCGACGCTACCTGTACCCGCGCTCAGATCGTCACCTTCCTGTACCGTGCGGCGGGCAGCCCTGCGGTCAGCGGAGGAAGTGTATTCAGCGATGTAAAGGCCGGCGCTTACTATGCCGACGCGGTCACATGGGCGGCGAACAAGGGCATCACTGGCGGGATCGGCAATGGCCTGTTCGGTTCGGATAACAACTGCACCCGCGCCCAGGTCGTCACCTTCCTCTATCGGCATATGGAATAATAACAGGATATTCTTACCAAGTGGGGCGGCAAATGCCGCTCCGCTTTTTTGCGTTTTGTCCGAAAAACTACCTGCTGCGGGTAGGGCGCAAAACAGCGGCACCCGGTAAAATGAAACCATAGTAGAGCGCAGAGGAACAAAAACAGAAAGAAAAGAGGTGTCGTCATGCAAGTAACTGCAAACAGGAAAATGATGATGTCAAGGTGTGCAGTGAGATGAAACGAGTATGGATGTCTATGCTGGCCTTGCTGTTGGCGCTCTGCCTGACGGCCTGCGGCGGCACCCCCGGCGGCGGAGAAGAAGGGCCGCCCGAGTCTCCTGATGACACAGCGACCTCCGCCCCTCCGTCCGACCATAACTCCGACAGTTCATTGGGCGGTACCTATTGGACGGCTGTACAGCACGAGTCCTACAACGATCTCTTTGATCGCACAGAGGTGAGCCAGATGCCCACGGAGCGGTGGTGGGCCGATCTCTTTCTCAACGAGGACGGAACGGCGCAATTCCGTGAGGTCCTGGGCGACAGCTTTAACAGCTATCTGGGCAGCGGGACCTGGTGGCTCGGCGCGGATCACACCCTGCGGCTGACAAGTTCGGACGGCGATGAAGATGGTGAGATGAATGGCCGCATTGAAGATGGCTGCATCATTTTGGAATCCTTCTATGGGGATCGATTCTATTTTGAAAAAGCGGAGCGGCCGGGCCCGGGCGGCGAACTGTGTATCGCAAACCTGCATGGGACATGGCACATGACCACAGGCGAGGTGGAGGGCTGGAGCTATAACGCCCGGGAAGAAGGCCTGGCCTCCACGCTGGTTTTTGAAAGCAGGTGGAGCGACGCCATCGAGGGATATGTGCTGAGAGCGGATTATTACTTTGCGGACTTTCTGGATACGGATGAGCCGGAATACCGGCAGGAAGCCGAGCTTCGGACGGAGCTGCTGGAGGAACCGCTGTTCCACGGCCTCTCCAACGAGCTTTGGAGCGTCCGGCTCTTTCACGATGATACCGGCGCGGAGTTCTTTCTCACTCTGACCGATCCGGATACGCTGTATCTCCAGGAGCATTATGAGACGGACGGCGCTCCGGCAGTCCGCACGGCGGTCTACCAGCGGGTAGACGCATTCCTGCCGGAAACGCTGCAGACGGCTTTGTATGAGGAACCGTCTGACAGCCTGATTTTCTACTGGACCAACCCGCCGGAGGAGGTATCCGCATGGCTGGAGGTACTGCCGGTCACAAAGCTGGAGCCGGATGGACTGGACAGGCTGCTGGTGGTGGGGCGCTGGTATGAAACACAGATCCGGTTCTGTACGGGCGAGCCCCTGTGGGATGACAGCGGACGGCTTCTGGATTGGGTCACGGACGAGATCCTGTACGACGAAACGCTCAACATTGATGAGCCTCGGTGGTTTTCCCTGACGATCCCGGAAGGCGTACCGAACCTTTGCCTGCACATCAAGCGCCCCTGGGAGGATTTTTGGTACCTCTGGCCCATCACCGACACAAACGGGTATCTGGTGGATGGGTGGACATTCCTGACACCATAACAAAATAAAACAAGAGAGGAGATCGCATTATGGGACTGATCAAAGCTGCATTGGGAGCAGCCGGCGGCGTGATGGCCGACCAGTGGAAGGAATTCTTTTACTGCGAAGCCATCCCCGCGGATGTGCTGGCGGTAAAGGGAAAGAAGAAGGCCACAGGCCGCTACAGCAACACCAAGGGGGATGACAACATCATCACCAACGGCTCTGTCATCGCGGTGGCAGACGGCCAGTGCATGCTCATCGTGGAGCAGGGCAAGATCGTGGATCTGTGTGCCGAGCCCGGTGAGTACACCTACGATATGTCCACCGAGCCCAGCCTTTTCTCCGGCGATCTGGGCGAATCCATCAAGGGCGTGTTCCAGAACATCGGCAAGCGCTTCACCTTCGGCGGAGAGGCCCCCAAGGACCAGCGCATCTACTATTTCAATACCAAGGAGCTCACCGGCAACAAGTACGGAACCCCAAGCCCCGTCCCCTTCCGGGTGGTGGACCAGCGGGCGGGTATCGACATCGATATCGCCATCCGCTGCTTCGGCGAGTACAGCATCCGCCTGAAAAACCCCATGCTGTTCTATACCAATGTCTGCGGCAACGTCAGCGAGGACTTTAAGACCGAGCAGATCGCGGGGCAGATGAAGACGGAGTTGCTCACCGCCCTGCAGCCCGCATTCGCAAAGATCTCGGAAATGGGTATCCGTTACTCCGCTCTCCCCGGCCACACCCTGGAGCTGGCAGAAGCCCTCAACGAGCAGCTCTCCTCCCGGTGGCGGGACCTGCGGGGCATGGAGATCGTTTCCTTTGGCGTCTCCAGCGTCAAGGCCAACGAGGAAGACGAGCAGATGATCAAGGAGCTGCAGCGCAACGCGGCCTTTATGGACCCCACCCGGTCGGCGGCCCATCTGGTGGGCGCACAGGCCAGCGCCATGCAGTCCGCGGCCAGCAACCCCAATGCCGGTCCCGCTATGGCTTTTATGGGCATGGGGATGGCTGAACAGATGGGCGGCATGAACGCCCAGAACCTCTATCAGATGGGCGCACAGCAACAGGCTCAGCCCGCACCCGCACCTGTACCCACGCCCCCGCCTGCCGCCCCTGGCTGGACCTGCGCCTGCGGACAAAGCGGCATCACCGGCAGCTTCTGCCCTAACTGCGGCAGCAAAAAGCCGGAGCCCAAGCCGGCAGCAGAGAGCTGGCAGTGTGCCTGCGGTGCAGCCGTCACCGGAAAATTCTGCCCGGAGTGCGGCAAGCCCCGGCCCGCAGCGGACGGCTGGACCTGTTCCTGCGGTGCGGTGAACAAAGGGAAATTC
>CALXDF010000020.1 GCA_944386995.1 uncultured Oscillospiraceae bacterium | reverse complement strand
ACCTCGAAGACGTACTTCTTGTCGGCCACGCTGTTCATGGAGCGCTCCGTGATGACGGGGCGGATGATGATATCGTAAGCAGTCATTACGCAAACACCTCCTCGATGATGGCCAGCGCGGACTGATCAATCACCAGATACTTGGCGTTGAGGATATCATAGACGCTGAGGATCTTGGCGGTGGTGGTCATGACGCCGGGGATGTTGCGCGCGGACTTGACAACGGTCTCCCGAACCTCGGGGGTGATGACAACGGCCTTGCCGTCGCACTTCACCGCATCCAGGAAGGTACGGAAATCCTTGGTCTTGATGGCGTCCATGGCGATATTGTCCACCACGATGATGCTGCCGGAGGCGGCCTTGGCGGAGAGGACGGACTTCAGGGCCAGTCTCTTCACCTTCTTGTTGAGCACATAACTATAGCTGCGGGGCTTGGGGGCGAACACGATGCCGCCGTGGGTCCACTGGGGTGCCCGGGTGCTGCCCTGGCGGGCGTGGCCGGTCCCCTTCTGGCGCCAGGGCTTCTTGCCGCCGCCGGAAACCTCGGCGCGGGTCAGGGCGGACTGAGTACCCTGCCGGCAGTTGGCCAGATGGTTCTTCACTGCCTCGTGAACGACAGCCATATTGGGCTCGACGCCAAAAACGGCTTCGCTCAGTTCTACTTCGCCGACGCTGGCGCCGGCCATGTTCAAAACTTTCACAGTAGACATTTCAAGCACTCTCCTTTCCCTTATTTATTACGCGCAGAGGCCTTCTGCGGATTGACACGGGCGGAAGCCTTCTGCGGGTTGACGCTGATGCCGGCGGCCTCGCCCTTCTTCTCGGCGATGGTCTTCTTGGTGGTACGGATGGTCACCAACCCGCCCTTGGGGCCAGGGACAGCGCCGCGGACCACCAGCATATTCAGTTCGGGATCCACCTTCACCACATCCAGGTTCATGATGGTGACCTGATCCACGCCCATCTGGCCGGCACCGATCTTGCCCTTGAAGATCCGGCTGGGGTCAGTACCGGAACCCATGGAACCGGCATGGCGGTGAACCGGGCCGGTACCGTGGGTCTCCTTCAGGCGGTGCGCGCCGTGGCGCTTGACAACACCCTGGAAACCGTGGCCCTTGCTGATGCCGGTGACATCCACATGGTCACCCTCGGCAAAGGTGTCCGCCTTCACAATGTCGCCCACATTGAGGTCGCCCTCAATGTCGAACTCTCTCAGGTGCTTTTTGGGAGACACGCCAGCCTTGCTCAGGTGGCCCATCTCCGGCTTGGTCAGCTTGCGCTCGGGGACGTCCTCAAAGCCCAGCTGCACCGCGCTGTAGCCGTCCTTCTCCATGGTCTTCTTCTGGACCACGACACAGGGACCGGCCTCGATAACGGTAACAGGAACAACCTTACCGTCAGCGTCGAAGATCTGGCTCATGCCAACCTTCTTACCGATGATCGCTTTCAATGTATTTTCCTCCTTACAGGTTATTGGTCGGCGTAGATACCCGGCGGTTGGGTCCGCGGAGCATTGCTCTGCCGACATGACCCGCCCATCTCGCAAGACGATGGGCTAGGACAGCAAACAAATTCTTCTGCCACAGCATGTATGCGGCAAACTTTTTCAAGCCCTTACAGCTTGATCTCGATCTCCACGCCGGCAGGCAGCTCCAGGCTCATCAGGGCCTCCACAGTCTTGGGGGTGGAGTTGGTGATGTCGATCAGGCGCTTGTGAGTGCGGCGCTCAAACTGCTCGCGGCTGTCCTTATACTTATGGACGGCGCGCAGGATGGTCACAACCTCCTTCTTGGTGGGCAGGGGGATGGGGCCGGACACAGTGGCGCCAGTGCGCTTGGCAGTCTCGACGATCTTCTCGGCGGACTGGTCGATGACCTGGTGGTCGTAGGCCTTCAGGCGAATACGGATCATTTCTTTTGCCATTTGGTGATTCCTCCATTTAGTACAAAGTAATTTTCGTTTGACCTTACTCTGTACGGCGAGAACTTTCTTTCCGCTTATCCGTGCGTATCATTCCAGCTCATAAGAAATACCGGCGCAAAATGGCCGGTATTGCCCCCATGGCATAGCGATCTACGCTACGAAAAGAGCATTCTCAGCCGCCCGATGATCGGACATACTCCGCGGAAGTTACCTCGCTTTGACGAGCAATCTCCCGCATCATCGCAGTGCTGCGCGGCTGCCTGGATACGGCACACCCAACGCAAGCCTAATTATAATACAGGATGCAGCCGGTTTTGTCAAGCTCTTTTTCGGTATTTTTTCTGAAATTTCCCAAAAATTTTGGCACCCCCTCACAAAGCAGAAATCCCCCGGTCCAGCGCAGCGGACCGGGGGATATTTGACAGGGGCGATCAGGCGCGGAATCCCTCCACCGCCTTGATCAGCCGCAGCACATCCTCAAAGGTACGAATGTAGTCCTGGCGGCTGCGGGGCCGGGCCTCGCTGAAGGGGATCGCCAGACGATTGATGCTGAAAATGGCCGTGACACCGATGTCATAGGCCTCGTAGGCGTCGTCCCGCACGTCGCCCACAACGGCCACCAGGGGCACGCCGGCCTTGGTGGTGCGGCGGGAGATGCCGTCGATCACCTTGCCGTGGACGCTCTGGCTGTCGATGCGGCCCTCGCCGGTGAATACCACGTCAGCCCCCTCCATCCGGCGGTCAAACTCCACCGTGTCCAGCACGGTCTCAATGCCGGACTTCAGCTTCGCTCCCAGGAAAGCCACGCAGCCGGCGCCGAAGGCACCCGCCGCACCGGCACCGGGCAGATCCGCCACATGGAGATCCAGGCACTTGATAATGGCGGCATCCATCGCCCGGAGCTGTCCGTCCAGGAACTTCACCATCTCATCGTCAGCGCCCTTCTGAGGCCCGAAGATGTAAGCGGCCCCCCGCTCGCCGTACATGGGGTTATCGATGTCGCACATGGCGGTGAGTTCTACATCCTTCAACAGCTCCCGGGCCGCAGTGACGTCAATCCCGGCAATCTGGTCCAGAGTACCGCCAACAGGGACAAACTCCTTGCCGTCCTTGTCGGTAAACTTCACGCCCAGGGCCGCCGCGCAGCCGCAGCCGCCGTCGTTGGTGGCGCTGCCGCCCAAGCCCAGGATGATGTGCTTGGCGCCCTGCTCCACCGCGTGGCGCACCAGCTCTCCAACGCCGTAGGTCGTGGTCTTGCAGGGGTCCTTTTTGTCGCCCACCATGGGAAGGCCCGCCGTGGCAGCCATTTCGACCACCGCGGTAGTCTTGTCCAGCCGGGCATACACCGCGTCGATTTTCTCCCCATAAGGGCCGCTGACACCGGAGACCTTCACAGCCTCACCGCCGCAGGCCTCCAGGAAGCAATCCACCGTGCCCTCGCCGCCGTCGGCCACCGGCAGTGTCACCACCTCGCAGCCGGGAAAGAACTTCCCAACGCTCTCCCGGGCGATGGCGCAGATATCGCTGCTGGACAGGGAGCCCTTGAAGGAATCGGAAATCATGACACACTTTTTCATCGTCTACTTCTCCTTTGGTATCAAATCCTGCCCTGCCGGGCAGACCAGTCACCGTCTCCAGACCTTTTCAGTCTGGTCCTCGTGTCTTATCTTACCAGTTGTTCCCCTGCCCGTCAAGGAAAAAAGCTTTTCGATCCAGCCCATACAGGATCTGCCGCTTCGGTCCGCTGTAGTACGTCGCCAAAAACTCCTTTTCCGGCTCCATCCCGATGGCCCGTGCCACCCGGATGGACGGCGTATTGTCCGCCTTGATGATGGAATGGACGCGCTGTGCCCCCAATCGGGTAAAAGCGTAGTCCCGGCACCCGGCAGCCGCCTCCCGGGCATAGCCCCGGTGCCAGTGCTTTCGTTTCAACAGATAGCCGATCTCCAGCACCGTCTCCCCTTCACATGGCTGCCACGTCAGCCCTGCCTGTCCCACCATCTCTCCGGTTTCTCGGAGCTCCAGCGCCCAGAGGCCAAAACCATCCCGCCGGTAGCGGGTCTGCTGGCGCTCCAGCCACTCCCATACTTCCCGCTCAGAGAAAGCGTGCTCATAGGCATACATCACCTCCGGGTCCAGCAGCATCTCCGCCAGATCCTGGAAATCCTCCCGCTCCATCTCCCGCAGCGTTAGCCGGGCCGTCTGAAAGACATATCCATCCATCACTGCACCTCATACTGCGCCAGCGTTTCCCGGCACAGGGCCGTCAATGCTTCCCGGGCCTGGGGCGGGGAGAGAATCCGCATTTTGCTTCCAAATCCCATGACCCAGCTGAGAAAAGTGGGACTCATCTCCACGGCGGCGCTGAGCACCGCTGTCCCCGATTCTCCTCCTGCCCGGAGATGGGCGTCTGTCCCGAAGCGGTCCATCGCCACATTCAGCAGACTCCGGTCCATTTCCAGCGTTACCACCGTCCGCTCCCCGGCGTACATGTCGAAAATCCCCCGGACATACCGGGCCAGATCGAAGTGCTCCGGCAGCTTTGCCCTGGGCTGTTCCGACACGGCCACATCGCTCATCCGATCCACCCGGTAGTGGACATATCCCCGCTCTTCGTCATAGGCCACCAGGTAGTAGTAGCGCTCCACGCACAGCGCCACCGGATTCACCGCGTACCGCTCCCCGTCCCGGCGATAGGAGCGCTTTCCATCAATCCCCCAGTCAAAGTAGCGGAAAGTGACCTGCCGGGCAGTATGAATGGCCTGGCTGATGGCATCAATATGGTAATAGAGCTGCTCATTGGGAGACTTGATGCGATCCATCACATACACCTGCCGCCGCAGTTCCAGCGCCCGCGGGCGGCTGGTAAGGCGCTCCAGCTTTTCAATCAGCTCCATGCTCTTTTTCTGCGTCAGGAAGGGGGAAGCCTGTACCACATCCACCAGCATTTTCAGTTCCGGCAGCTGGAACTCCCGGCTGCCCAGATAGACGTTGCTGGTTTTGGTCTTGGTGCGGACAATATCCATGCCGAAGTCCTCCAGCAGATGGAGGTCGTCATAGATTGCCTTGCGCTCGGCCGGAATCCCCAGCCCATCCAGATGGGCGATGATGTCTTTCACCGTGACCGTGTGATCCTCATCTGTCCGCTCCATCAGGAATTTTGCGATATACAGAAGTTTGAGCTTCTTATGCGCCATGGTACTGCTCAATGTGCCGGTCAATAAAGTCCAGCAGCTCTTTCTCCAGCCGGGGCTGATCCACCAGATAGCTCAGTCCATGGCGGGCGCCGGGCACCAGAATCTGGCGCTTTTCGCCCGCCGCAGCAGCGTAGTTCTCCGCTGTCATGGTGGGCGGGACGAAGTCGTCGTCAGTACCGTGAATAATGAGCAGCGGCAAGGGACTGTTAGCCAGAGCCTGTGCCGCAGCAGCGCCCTTGAGACTGAACCCTGCCGCCAGACGGCACATGAGTTCTGTCAGCGGCAGCACCGGAAAAGCCGGCAGGCGATAGCGGCTGCGGATGCAGTGGCGCAGTTCCTCCCACGGGGAGTTGTATCCGCAGTCTGCAATAATCCCCACCACTGATGGCGGCAGCGCCAAATCCGCTGCCATCATCACCGTGGAGGCGCCCATACTCATCCCCTCCAGGAAAATGGGAACACGTCCGCCCAGCTTGGTGTGGAGGAACCAGGCCCACTGCTGGCAGTCGTATCGTTCCAGCACCCCGTAAGTGATATATTTCCCGCCGCTGCGGCCATGGGCGCGCTGGTCAATGACCAGCAGGCTGCATCCGTGCTCATAGAGCAGCCGCAGCACCAGGGCAAAATCCAACTCCCCCCGGGAACGATAGCCATGGCACAGCAGGACGCATGCTCTGGCCTCCGGCGCCTCCAGATAGGAGCCAAACAGCTTCAGCCCGTCCCGGGAACGAATGGTCACTGGCTCCAACGCCTGTTTTTCAAACCAGTCCATTCCCGCCCGGATCTCCGGCAGGTGGTCCCGCCAGGAACTTTTCTCCAGACGCTCTTCCTCCTGCTCCGGCGTCAGATCCCGGCGCACGACAGCGGTGCGGAATCCCGCCATCGCCACTGCACCGGCACCCGCCGCCAGCACGCCGGCACCCACCAGCGCCGCCTTGATGCCTTTGTTTTTCATGCAAACCGCCTCCTTCTCCCGCAGGACGCCGACGGAACCAGCCGCCTGCGCGTCAAACTGCTGCAATTACTATACTATTATAAAATAATAAATATTTATGCGAACCGAAAAACGGGCAGGACGGACACAGACATTAACGGCGCAGTCTCTGCCGTCTGCCCAAGCTTGCCGGTTTCTTCGTATTGTACCCAATTTCCCACCAGGATGCAAGAGAAATCCGTTCTGCGGCACTCCCTGCACCTTTTGTGCTCTCAAGGTTTGTCATCCGTAAAGCTTGTAAGTTTCCATCCCTTCGTGCCCGGCGCGCTGTCCGCCCCCCGGATTTCCTATATCAAAATGCAGGCCGCCGGGAGTTCCCGGCGGCCTCGGCCATGCTATATGCTATATGCTATATAAAGCAAGGGCAGATGTCAAGCCTATTACGCCTCGTCCTCCGCGCCGTGGTCGTGCTCCGCGCCGCAGGCCAGACAGGCATTCAGTTCCTCATTCTCAATGCCCTGGCGTTTATAATAGTCCGCCAGTGCCGCCTTGATGGCCTGCTCGGCCAGGACAGAACAGTGGACCTTCACCGCAGGCAGGCCGTCCAGCGCTTCCACCACCGCCTGATTGGTGAGTTTCAGCGCATCTTCCACCGGCTTTCCCTTGATGAGATCCGTCGCCATTGAACTGGTCGCGATGGCACTGGCACACCCAAAGGTCTGGAACTTCACATCTTCAATGACGCCGTCCCTGATCTTCAGGTACATCTTCATGATATCGCCGCACTTGGCGTTGCCAACTTCGCCCACGCCGTCGGCATCCTCAATCACGCCCACATTGTGGGGGTGTGCAAAATGCTCCATAACCTTCTCGCTGTAATCCATTGCCATAACCGGCACCTTCCTTTCTCTGTCAATCGTTTCCCGCGGCGGGGCAGTCCGCATAGGGGTTGGGATACTTCTCCATCATGTGGCCCCACACAGGACTCATCTCCCGCAGGGTGCGGACCACCTGGGGCACCTGCTCCAGGATATAGTCCACCTCCTCCTCGGTGTTGTACTCGCACAGGCTCAGCCGCAGGGAGCCGTGGGCAATCTCATGGGGCAGTCCCAGCGCCAGCAGCACATGGCTGGGGTCCAGCGAACCGCTGGTGCAGGCGCTGCCGCTGCTGGCACAGATGCCCGCCATATCCAGACGCAGCAACAGGCTCTCCCCCTCAATGCCCTCAAAGCAAAAACTGACGATTCCCGGCAGGCGCTTTTCCCGGTCTCCGGTGAGCCGGGAAAAGGGGATCTTTTCCAACCCGTCGATCAGTTTGTCCCGCAGGCGGCCGACCTGCTCGGCGCTGGATTTCATATTCTCACAGCTCTCCGCAAAGGCCGCCGCCATGGCCATAATGCTGGGCAGCGCCTCCGTCCCGGCCCGCTTGCCACGCTCTTGAGCTCCGCCATAGATGAGCGGCGTCAAGCGGATGCCTTTGCGGCAGTAGAGCAGGCCCACCCCCTTCGGGGCGTGGAATTTGTGACCGGAAATGCTGAGCATGTCAATGTTCTGCTCCACCACATTAATGGGCAAATGGCCCGCGGCCTGGACAGCGTCGGTGTGGAACAGAACGCCTCTCTCTCGGCAAAGCTTGCCGATCTCCGCCACCGGCTGGATGGTACCAATCTCGTTGTTGGCATACATGATGGACACCAGTGCGGTATCCGGGCGGATCGCCGCTTCCAGATCCTCCAGGCGAACAATGCCGTTGCCGTACACCGGCAGCAGCGTCACCTCAAACCCCTCTTTCTCCAGCGCCGACAGGGTGTGGAGAACAGCGTGATGCTCAATAGCTGAGGAAATGAGATGCCTTTTCCCTGCCTTGGCCCCGGCATGGGCGGCAAAACGCAGCGCCCAGTTGTCCGCCTCCGTGCCGCAGCCGGTGAAGTAGATCTCCTCCGGCTTTGCCCCCAGATATTTTGCCATAGTTTCCCGCGCCCCCTTCAGGGCGGCGGAAGCCACTCGTCCCATCCGGTGGAGACTGGACGGATTTCCATATACATCCTGCAAAGCGGCATCCATGGTCCGCAGAGCCGTGGGACTCAAAGCGGTGGTCGCCGCGTTATCCGCATAGACAAACATTTTAACACTTCCTTTTCTTTCTCCTATTTTCCTATATGGAAATAGGATTTATTCACGATAGTTGCGATACAGTCGGCGTATTCTGCGTCCGGCAGCGCCGCTCCATACGCCGCTGCTTATCCACCAGATCTGCCAATGTCACGTGATCCACCACGTTGGCGATGGCCCGGTCCACCTGTTCCCACAGCTCCAGTGTCACGCACTCCTTGCAGCGCTCACACTGGTTGACCTCGTCATCCAGGCAGGAAACCGGAGCAAGGCTCCCCTCCACTGCCCGCAAAATCGCGCCAATCGTGTAATCATCCGGGCTGCGCGTCAAGTGATAGCCCCCCTTGGCGCCACGGACGCTCTTGACGAATCCGCCCCGCACCAGCACAGGGATGACCTGCTCCAGATACTTTTCGCTGATCCCCTGCATGGCGGCCACAGTCTTTACCGAGAGATTCTCCTCCTCGTGGAGAGCAAGGGCCAGCATCAGACGCAGGGCATACCGGCTTTTCATAGAGACCTTCATGGGAATTCACCTCCCGTAATTCCTATTATATGGTAGGAATTAAAGTTGTCAAGAATTTTCTCAAAAACTTCCGAAAAAATCTCTGCGCATCAGGCCGCTGTTTTTGTCGGATCTGGATAAATCGGGCGCGTATCTAAAAAGATGTCCCGCGGCAAGCTGCCGCGGGACATCTTTTTACTCCTCACTCCGTCCGCCAGAAGGACACACTGTAAGGAGGCAGTTCGCTGCCGCCGCCGAAATCGTGGGGCGCGCCGGTGATAAGATCCGTTGCGCGGCCCGCCTGGGCATCAAAGTGGGCAGTAAAGGGTGCGCCGTCGGCGTTCACCGCTGCCAGCACCCGCTCCCCCTCCACAGCCCGCTCGAAAATGATCTGCCGGTTGGTCAGCAGCACATTCCGATAGGAGCCATATTGCAGGGCCCGGCTGGATTGCCGCGCCTTTGCAAGGGCGGCAATCCAGTCCGTAAGGCCGTTCCACTCCGGCCGTTCCAGAGCTGGGCGCAGGGCGGCGTCGCCGTCTCCTTTCCGTCCCTGGATCCCCCACTCGCTGCCGTAATACACTGCGGGCACCCCAGGCATACCGAAGAGCAGACCGTAGGCCGGGAACAGGTGGTCCCGGTTGTGGAGGATGGTGGCAATACGCTCCACATCGTGGTTATCCAGGAAACTGAGCAGATGCCGCCCCTTGTAGAGCGTCCAGGGCTCCGGCCCGAACTGGCGTGCCAGGCTGTGACCGATCTCGAAGAGGTTCATGGAGTTAAAACTGGACCAAAGGCCCTTGTAGCACTCATAATTAGTGACGCTGTGGCACAGCCCATCCCCCATCCACTGGTTATAGTCCCCATGGAGGGTCTCCCCCATCAGGACAAAATCCGGCTTCAATCCGTCGGCAAAAGACCGCAGCTGCCGCAGGTACTCCACCGGCAGACAGTAGGCCACATCCAGACGCAGCCCATCAATATCGTAGTCCGTCACCCAGCCGCGGATCGCGTCCAACTGGTGCTGCACCACCTCCGGATTCCACAGGTTCAGCTTGACCAGTTCATAGTGGCCCTCCCAGCCCTCATACCAAAAACCGTCGCCGTAGTTGCTGCTGCCGTTGAAATCAATGTGGAACCAATCCTTGTAGGCGCTGTCCCACTTCTTCTCCTGCACGTCCCGGAAAGCCCAGAAGCCCCGGCCCACGTGGTTGAACACTCCGTCCAGCAGCACTCGGATACCGGCGGCATGAAATGCCGCGCACACGCGCTGCAGGTCCTCCTTCGTCCCCAGTCGGCAGTCCACCTGATTGTAGTCCCGGGTATCATACCCGTGGCGGTCGCTGTCAAATACCGGGTTGAGCAGCACCGTGTCCGCCCCCAGCTTCCGGATCTGCTCCGTCCAGTCCAAAAGGCGGAGAATCCTGTGCTCTGTCACACCGTCGTTGTCCTGCGGGGCACCGCACAGCCCCAGGGGGTAGATCTGATAGACTACCGCTTCATCAAACCACATAGCCGTTCTCCTTTTGTTGTAAGTGATGCTGAATCCTATCATAGCCTATGGAGGTGGCCGCTGTCAATTCCTCTCCCACAGGGACTGGAGTCCATGCAAAATCAGCTGTCCCGCCAGTTTCGCCATGTCCTCCGGCGTCTCCCGGAACCCCCGCCGGGCCCAGGTCCCCACCAGGTTCACCGTGCCGGATACCACGAACTCCAGATAGTAATTCGGCTCCGATACATCCCCCAGGGGATAGAGTCCTGCCCACTCTGTGAGGCACCGCTGGTAAATCACCTGGCTGAACCGGCGGAGGAACCGGTCCGCCGTCTGCTGCCCCAGGAAAACCGGCATCAGCGCCCGGTTTTCCTCCACAAAGCAGAACACATCCGAGAGCAGCGGCGAGAGATCCCGGGTCAAATCATCCGGCGCATGGCGGTCCAGCAGCGCCTGAAAGGCCTCCAGCAGTTCGTTCTCCATCTGCTCCAGCATATCGTACAAATCGGTATAGTGTGCGTAAAAGGTGCCCCGGTTCACATCTGCCCGGTCCGTCAATTCCCGGACCGTGATCTCCCGTACAGGCTTTTCCAGCAGCAGCTCTGTCAGCGCCCGCTTCAGCTGCTCCCGGGTACGCCGGACCCGGCGGTCCAATTTCTGCTCCATCCTGCTGCCCTCCCGCTCTGCCTCCGGCTAAAAAACTTAACAAATCGTTTACAGAATTATCCGACACACTGACGAATCGCTGTCGGTTTTCAGACGGCAGAGCAAAATCTGCTCCTTGTATTCCCGCCAGTTCCTACTATAATGGAAGACAAGAAAATAATCAACACCTGTTTTTTAACAGACAGGAGGCGGCCCATGGCCTATATATCCTTTGAAAATGTAGAAAAAATCTATCAGATGGGAGAGGTCTCCATCCATGCGGTGGACGGCATCACCTTTGAGATTGAAAAGGGTGAATTTGCCATCATCGTGGGGCCCTCTGGGGCGGGCAAGACCACTGTGCTGAACATGCTGGGGGGCATGGACAGCTGCAGCGGCGGTACCATTACTGTGGATGGCACTCTCATCAGCAGCTATACGCCCAGACAGCTCACCACCTACCGGCGCTACGACATCGGCTTTGTCTTCCAGTTCTACAACCTGGTCCAGAACCTGACGGCCCTGGAGAATGTAGAGCTGGCGGCCCAGATCTGCAAGGAGCCTCTGGACGCGGCGGAGGTGCTGGAGCATGTGGGGCTGGGGCACCGGATGGACAACTTCCCCGCCCAGCTCTCCGGCGGGGAGCAGCAGCGTGTGGCCATCGCCCGTGCCCTGGCCAAAAATCCCAAGCTGCTCCTGTGCGACGAGCCCACCGGGGCCCTGGACTATGTCACCGGCAAGCAGATCCTCAAGCTGCTTCAGGATACCTGTCGCCAGGAGGGCATGACCGTGGTGGTCATCACCCACAATACCGCCCTGACCCCCATGGCGGACCGGGTCATCCACATCAAAAACGGCAAGGTGGCGGCCATGGAGCAAAACAGCCACCCGACCCCGGTGGAGGCGATTGAGTGGTGAAGCGCAAGAGGAGGAAAAACCGTCTGCTCACCGACGCGCTGCGGGAGATCTGGCACACCAGAAGCCGTTTTCTCTCTATTCTGGTACTCTCAGCCCTAGCGGTTGCCTTTTTGTCGGGTCTGCGCACCACGGCGCCGGATATGGAGTACACGGCGGACAACTACTATGATGCAACCCACCTGATGGACGGGTATGTTCTCTCTACTCTGGGTCTGGTGGAGGAGGATCTGGCGGCCCTCTCCGCTGCTCCGGGCATCGCGGCAGTGGAGGGCGGCTATAATGTGGATGCGGTAGCTGAGGACAGCATTGTCATTGTCCGCTCTCTGCCGGAGGAGATCAATCTCCTCACCGTGGAGGAAGGACGGCTGCCGGAGCGCCCCGACGAGTGTGTCACAGAGGAGCTCCTCCTCCTGGATCTGGGTCTGGAGATCGGGGACACCCTCTCCATCGTCCCCGGCGAGGACAACGCTGATGCCCTGGCGCGGCAGGAATACACCATCGTCGGCACCGTCCGCAGCCCCCTGTATGTCAGCACCGACCGGGGCACCTCGTCCCTGGGCACCGGGAGCGTGTCGGCCTACGTCTACATCCCGGCGGAGAACTTCACCTGGGACTACTACACCGTGGTCTTCTTCACCGGGGACGGGCTGACGGAGCTGGATGGGTACAGCGATGAATATGACGACCAGGTGGAGTCCCTGGTGGACAGTCTGGACGGGCTGGCCGAGGAGCGGGCCCAGCTGCGCCAGGACAGTCTTGTGGGAGAGGCGCAGGCGGAGATCGACGATGCCCGTGCGGAACTGGACGACGCCAAAGCCGAAGCAGAACAGGAGCTTGCCGATGCTGCGCAGGAGCTTGCCGACGCCCGCAAGGAGCTGGATGACGGCTGGCGCGAATATTACGATGGGCTCCAGGAATTCCAGGACGGCAAGGCTGAGGGGCAGCAGGAGCTGGACGACGGGCAGAAGGAGCTGGATGACGCCTTGGCGGAACTGAACGACGGGGAAGCCGACCTTGCCGATGCCCGCAAGGAGCTGGACGATGGCTGGGATGACTACTATGCGGGCTACCAGGAATATCAGGACGGTCTGGACGAGTTCGAAGAGGGGTATCAGGACTACCTGGACGGTGTGGAGGCCTATGAAGAGGGGCTGGCGGAGTATGAGGACGGCCGTCGGCAGCTCAACCGCGCCCTGACACAGCTCAATGACGGCGAGGCAGAGTATGCCACAGGCAAAGAGCAGTTCGACCAGTTTGTCCAAACCTATCTGCTTCCCTACACCTCCTATGAGACAGCAGGCGCCCTGGGGAACGCCCTTGTGGCGGAGGGCACCAATACTGCAGGGCCGGTCCATCAGGCAGTAACCAGCGCCATCAGCAGTCTGCGCAGTCAGATCTCCGCACTGCGCACTGCCATTTCTCAGCTGGATATGCTCCTGGCCTCCAAGGCAGACTTGGAGGCAGCCAACATTCCCCAGATGCAGAGCAGCCTGGAGAGCCTGAACACACAAATCCCTCTGCTGGAACAGCAAATTGCTCAATTATCTCCCGATGACCCCACATTACCCGGTTTACAGCAGCAGTTGGCTGAGTTGAAGCAGCAGCAAGCTGCACTTGAGGTCGCCCTAAACGGAGATGGGACCGAAGAAAACCCCGGCCTTCTCGCTCAGCAGGCAGCAGTAAATGCAGGGATCGCCGCCATTGAACAGGGCTTGGCGGGGCAAGGTCTGACTGTGGACGACGCCCGCGCCCTGCTGGATCAGCTCTCGGCTGTGGAGGAGGATATTCCGGCGGATGCCGAGGCAGTCCGCAGTTCCTACAGTCAACTTCTCTCTGCCCGGCAGGAACTGGACGACGGCTGGGATGAGTACTACGACGGCTCCGCCCAGCTCCGCGCCGCCAAGCGACAGCTGGACGAGGCAGAGGAACAGTTGGACGAGGCAGAAGAGGAGATCGATGCAGGACAGGCAGAACTGGACGAGGCGAAAGCTGAACTGGACGATGCCAAGCAGCAGCTTCAGGATGGAGAAGCAGACTATGCCGAAGGCCGGCAAGAGTTGGACGATGGTTGGAGAGACTATTATGACGGGGTCCAGGAGCTGGCGGATGGCAAAGCCGAATTTCAGCAGGAGATTGCAGACGGTCAGGCGGAACTGGACGAGGCCTACCGGGACCTTCAGGACGGCGAGGCGGAGTATGCCGAAGGTCTCCAGGACTACGAGGACGGCAAGGCCGAGGCCGATCGGGAGATCGGTGAAGCAGAGGACAAACTGGCCGAGGCCCAGTGGGAGCTGGACGACCTGGACGACTGTGAGTGGTACGTCCTCAGCCGCAACACCAATGTGGGCGTGGTGGGCTACTCCCAGGACGCCGAGCGGGTGAGCAATCTGGCGGACATCTTCCCCATCATCTTCTTCCTGGTGGCGGCCTTGGCGTGTCTGACCACCATGACCCGGATGGTGGATGAGCAGCGCACCCAGATCGGCTCTTTAAAGGCTCTTGGCTTTGGGCGGGCGGCCATCAGCATCAAATATATCGGCTATGCTTTCTCCGCCAGTTTTCTGGGGGGCATGCTGGGACTGCTGGTCGGATGCACACTCATCCCCTTGGTAATCGCAAACGCTTTCAATATCATGTATGCCATTCCTGCATTGGAATTTTTGCCTCAGCCTGGCATCTGCATCCTGGCGGTGGCAGCAGCGGTGGTATGTACCACAGGTGCTGCAGTGTGGGCCTGTGCCTCCACCCTGATGGATTCGCCCGCAAGTCTTATGCGCCCCCGCTCCCCCAAGGCCGGCAAGCGGGTCTTTCTGGAGCGCATTCGCCCGGTATGGCGGCGTCTGAGCTTTACCTGGAAAGTAACTATGCGCAACCTCTTCCGCTATCAGCGGCGGTTCTGGATGACAGTCATCGGCATCGGCGGCTGTACCGCTCTGATCGTTACCGGGTTCGGCCTGCACAACTCCATCTTTGATATTCTCGACAAGCAGTTTGACGAAATCTTCCTCTATGATGCTACTGTTGGCCTGGAGGAACACCTCACTGACCGGCAGCGGGACCTCATCGCCTCTTATCTGAATGAGAGCGAAGCCGTGGAGCGATGGCTCCCCAGCTACCAGGAGTCGTTGGATGCCTCCAGCGACAGCCGCACCGTGGAGGGAGTGACTCTCTTTGCGGTGGCGGGGCAGGAGGATTTCAGTCAGTTCGTCCACCTGCGCCACCGGCAGAATAACGCCCCTGCAACTCTCCCTCAGGAGGGCGTGGTCCTCTCGGAGAAGCTCTCGGAATTATTGGATGTCGGCGTGGGGGATACCATCATCCTGGACGGGGAAAGTCGTGTCACCGCCCCAGTGGCTGAGATCGTGGAGAACTATGTGCAGCACTACGTCTACCTCACCGAGGACTACTATACCCAGCTCTTCGGCGCGGAGATTCACGACAACGTGCTGCTGTTGGCTTACGGCGACAACACTGCCGCAGTGTCTGACCAGGTTTCCACAGAACTTATGGCCATGAACGGCGTAGCCTCCTACTCCTACATTGCCACAATCCGGGACACCTTCACCGAGAGCATGAACAGCGTGGACTATGCCGTGATTATCATTATCGTGGCCGCGGCAGCCCTGGCCTTCGTGGTCCTCTACAACCTGACCAACATCAACATCACCGAGCGCATCCGGGAGCTGGCCACATTAAAGGTTCTGGGCTTCTACGACGGGGAGGTCTCGGCCTATGTCTACCGCGAAAATATCTTCCTGACCCTCTTCGGCATTTTCCTGGGGCTTTGGATGGGGCGCCTGCTCCACAGCTGGCTGGTCCTAACGGTAGAGGTGGACATGGTCATGTTCGGCCGCACAGCCCCGCCCTATGCCTATGTTCTGGCAGCGCTGCTGACAGTGGTATTTTCTCTGGCGGTGAATGCCGCCGCCCATTTCAAGCTCAGAAAGGTGGACATGGTGGAAAGTCTGAAAAGCGTGGAATAACCTAAGACAGCTATCAGGAAAACAGCCTGGAGATGGCAGCATCTCCAGGCTGTTTTTGTGCTTTGACATCCGTTTCCCACCCCTGTCCCGGCATGGTTCGCCGGCATGGTGCATATATATGAACCAACTTGGGATAGGGAGTGTGTCAGTTTGAAGGGAAACATTGAGGAGCGGGCCTGCGATCTGGCCGCGTACATCATAGAAAACCGGGCCACGGTCCGGGCAGCCGCCCAGAAATTCGGCATCAGCAAAAGCACAGTCCACAAGGATCTCAGTGAGCGGCTGCCCCTGTACAACCGTCCCCTCTACCTCCAGGTAAAGTCCATACTGGATGAGAACAAGGCCCAGCGCCACATTCGGGGAGGGATCGCCACCCGAAAAAAATACCGCGGGGATGCTTGAGGCATCCCCCCGGTCCGCCGGTCCATGGGACAAGTCCGGCAGCCGTTCCTCCCGTCTGCATCGCACCAAATCCGGTATTGCCGCATAAAATGGGGCAGAAATACAAGAAACGGAGGAAAAAGCATGCGTTCATCTTCTCGTCCCGCTCCCCAGGGCTGCGCTCCATCAGATGGCGTCCCTGCCCGGCGCTATGTCCATCCCATTCCAGCCCACTGCCCGCCGCCCGCCTGTCTCATCCCTGCCGAGGGACTCCAGTGGATCTACGCCGCCCTGTACGCACAGTCCACTGCCCTGGAGGAAATTCGGGCGCTGCTGCAAAAAGGTAACAATTTTTAAACAAACCGAAAACAAATAGTGACAGGTCTTCCCGCCATCTTGTAAAGCCAAAAAATTTGTGCTATAAATGTGTTATGTCATCCCAGGGAAGCCTGTCACCCCAGCTCCCCTATCTCATACATCATACAAAGGAGTCTCACGTCCATGTCCCTTTCAGAAAAACCGCACCACCGCCGGCGCTCCCGCAGGGAGCGCACAGTCCTTGTTCTCGCTATCGTTGTGTTTGTCTGCGCTTCTCTGGTCGGCGCCTGGCTCTGCTTTGCCCGTCCGCCGGAAGTGCAGGATCCCGCCGCCGATGCCGATAGCACTTCCGGCCACGAACACGATCCGGAGAACGGCGGCGGAACTGATACGGCCACGGAGCCTGTCCGCCAGCGCCGGAAAAACTGTTTTACCATTCTTGTCTCCGGTCACGACGATGATAACGGCGGCAGCGATACCAATATTCTGGTAATGGTGGACCCGGACCAGGGGGAGATCAACGCTGTGAGCATCCCCCGGGACACTTTAATCAACACCGACTGGAACGTGCCCAAGTTCAATGCCGCCTACAACGTTGGCGGTGTGGAGCGGCTGTGCCAGGAGCTGTCCAACCTGCTGGGCATCCCGGTGGACTACTATGTAGCCGTGGACCTGGAGGGGTTTGTGGAACTGGTGGACGCCATCGGCGGCGTCAACTTTGAGGTACCCATCGACATGAACTACGATGACCCCACCCAGAACCTCCACATCCATTTCAAGAAAGGGATGCAGTATTTGAATGGCGAGGATGCTTTGAAGGTTGTCCGTTTCCGCCATAACAACGACGGAACCGGCTATGGCACAGAGGATCTGGGCCGGATCCAGACCCAGCAGAATTTCCTCACTGCCGTGGCCAAGCAGATGCTCTCCTCTCTGAGCCTTGATATGATCAAGACCTACGCCGATCTGTTCGTCAAATATGTGGATACGGAGCTGAGCGTTGGAAACCTGGTGTGGCTGGGCCAGCAGGCTCTCACCATCGGCATGGACAATATCCATTTCTACACCCTGCCCGGCGACGGAACCGGGATCTATAAAGGCGGCAGCTACTACATCCTTTATCCGGAGGAGGTTCTGGAACTGGTCAACACCTCCTTCAACCCCTATGACCAGCCCCTGACGCTGGAGGATATGGATATCCTGGTTCCGGCGTCCTGACGCCCCGAAACGGGGCAGAAAGAGGTACAAGCTGATGAAAAAGCGGTTCTGCGCTCTGGTTCTGTGCGCTGCTGTGCTGCTTGGCTCCCTGCCGGCACTGGCGTCCGGCACCTCTATGGGAAGCTTTGCTCCCCGGAGGACATATGACGGGCGGTTTCTGGATGTGTCAGAGGACAGCTGGTACTATGACAATGTCGCTTATCTCTATGAACTTGGCCTGACTGAGGGCCAGTCCGACACATATTTCGGTGCAGACAGCAGCATAACCATCGGCGAGGCCCTGAGCTTTGCCGCCCGGGTGCGCAGTTCCTATTACGCAGGGGATCCGGAGGCAGGCGCCCGATCCTATTCCGACGCCGACGGCCCCTGGTATACGCCTTATCTCCAGTACCTCTCGTCCAGCGGCTTCAGTCCCGTCTCCCAGTTTGTCGGGCAGTATGACCGCTATGCCACCCGCGCTCAGACGGCTCACATCCTGGCCTCTGCTCTCCCCAGCAGCGAATTTTCTCCCATCAATGACGCCGTTGTCACCATTGGATACGCCAAGCGCCTCTATATCACGGACGTGAACGAGTATACGCCCTACCAGTCGGATATTCTCCAGCTCTACCGCTGGGGAATTCTCACCGGCTCCAATGCCCGGGGCGCCTTCCATCCAAGTGCCCATATCACCCGCAGCGAGTTTGCCGCCATGCTGACCCGGGTGGTAAATCCGGATCTGCGGATCGCCCTGACCTGGGACGTGTCCTCTGCCTACTCTGCCAAGGGGACCACCTATGCCGACCTGATTCCAGAGGGAACGATCCACTATACCACCCACCCGATCAGTGACAGCAGCGCTGTGGATGCCAACATCCGCCACATGCTGAAAACCGATGACGACACCATTGTCCTGCGTTACAGCGGGGAGACCCTTACCCGTGATTTTGTAACAGAGTTGATGAATACCTATCTTGCCACCGTGCGCACCTACATTGAGCAGGGGTATAACGCCGTCACATGCAACTACAGCACCAGCAGCGGCACCGTCACTTTCCGTTTCTACAGCAGTCTCTTTTCTGATTCCCTCTTCCCCACCGCCCGGCAGAAAACTCTGGAGACCGCCATCGCTGTTCATGACTCTTTATGGCAAAGCGGTGCAATCACCGCGGACATGTCGGAGTGGGAAAAAGCCCGGACCTACTACACATGGATTTGTGAAAACGCCTACTACGACTACCGGGCCACCGATACCTCCCTCTCCCACAGCGCCTACAGTCTTTTCACCATGGGCAGCGCTGTGTGCGACGGGTACACCGCCGCCTATAACCTGCTGCTGAAACTGGAGGGCATCAGCTGCTCCACCGCCTCTACCTCTGATCATATCTGGACTGTTGCAGAGCTGGATGGGGTCACCTACCACATTGACCCCACCTGGGGGGATCAGACCGGACGCACCAACTACACCTATTTTGCCATGACACCCGCTTTTTCCCTGGCCCGCTTCCAATAAAGGAAAAAAACAGAGAGGAGACGGCTCCGCAGCTGCGGAGCCGTCTCCTCTCTGTTTGTACTGCAGTCCCACACCGCGCCGCCAGGGACGGCCGCGGTGTTTCACTTTAAAAACGGCAGCGGCCATCCCCCTCCACAGAGAAGGAGGCACTGTAGTAGGCAGTCATTGCCCGAATCAGGTGGTCCGTGTCGTCCGCCCCCGCTGTCTCATAAGGGGAGTGCATGGCCAGCTGGGCAAGACCGATATCCACGCTGTAAAGAGATACATGCGCCAAAGCGATGTTGCCCAGGGTAGAACCGCCCGGCAGGTCTGAGCGGTTGGCGAAGTGCTGCACCGGAACCTGCGCGCGCCGGCAGAGTTCGGTGAACACCGCCTGGGAGACTGCATCCGTTGTGTAGCGCTGGCTGGCGCTGTGCTTGATGACCACTCCGCCGTTGAGATGGGGACGGTGGGTGGGATCGGCATATTCCGGGTGATTGGGGTGAACGGCATGTGCGTTGTCAGCAGACACCAGAAAACTGTTGGCTGCTGCCATCGGATCCTCCACTCCAAGGGCCGCACATAGCCGTTCCAACGTCCGCTGGAGAAAATCGCTGTCTGCCCCCTGGCGGGTGCCGCTGCCTACCTCCTCGTTGTCAAAGAGGCAGTACACCGGGAGGCTCTCTCCGGGTTCTGCTGCCAAAAAGCCTTTCAAACACCCAAATGCGCATTGGAGGTCGTCCAGCCGGGGTGCGGAAACAAATTCTTTTCCAGCCCCCCATATGGTACCCCGCTGCCGGAGGTACAAAAAGAGGTCCATGCCCAGCACATCCTCTTCCCGCGCCCCTGCGGCCTCTGCCGCCAGGGAGCGGAGTCTCCCCCGGTCGCCCGCTGTGCCCATCAACGGTACCAGATCTGTCTTGGGATCGTATCGGAAACCGTTGTTGACCTCCCGGTTCATATGGATGGCCACACTGGGGATCAGCAGCAGATCCTGGTCAATGTCCGCCAGACGGCTCTCCACCCCCGTCGCCGTCCGCACCAGGACACGACCCGCCGCCGACAGGGGGCGATCCAGCCAGGGCGCGCAAAGCATGCCGCCGTATCGCTCGGTGTTCAGCCGCAAATAGCCTTCCGGCCCCTCCAGTTCACCATTTTCCTTGATCTGAAAGGTGGGGGAGTCGCTGTGGCTGGCAGAGAGCAGGAATCCCCGCCAGTCCGTGCGGGGCACCCGGAAGGCGATGAGAGAGGAGCCGTTGCGCTTTACATAGCAGCGGTCCCCCGGTTCGATATCCCAGGCCTCACTTTCCAACAGCGGACGGTATCCCGCTCCCTCCAGCGCCTGCCGCACCTGCTCCACCGCGTGGAATGCGCTGGGACTCCGAGCGATAAAATCAATCAGGTCCATGGTGCTCTCTCTTCCCATGGCAATCCTCCTTTTTATTATTGCTGGCTTCATTTTAACACAAATTATGTCAGCAATCCACTACAAAAGGGGAACGCCTGCAGGCGCCCCCCTTTCCGCTTTGCAATCATGCTGCCGGTCCGCTGTCTGCGGGCCCCACACTCCAGAAAAAGTACGTTCCATCGCTTAGGCCATAAAGCCCGCCCAGCTCATCCGCCAATTGTGAGGTTCGGCCATAGTAGAACAGCGGCACCACGCCGCAGCTCTCCAGCAGGATCTGCTCGGCATCGTGGAGGCAGGCCTCCCGACCGGCGTTGCTGGCCGTCTCCGGTACTACATAGAGCAGCAAGTCATAGGCTCTGTTGTTAAAGCCGATCAAATTCCCGCCAATGGCTCCAGCCGTGGAGTCCCAGCGGTTCAGGAAAGCCGTGGCATCATCATAAGCAGCATCAAACCGGAACGCGGCCATAGTGAATGTCCCGGAGAGCAGCTGTGTGCGCAGGTCCGCATCCGTCACAGGCTGCAGGGTAACAGTTACATGCAGCATCTCCTGCCAGAGGCTCTGCAGATAGGCAGCGGCTGCCTGATTCTCCGGAGTGTCCTCGTAGAGATACGTCACCTCCGGGAAATCCTGTCCATCCGGATATCCTGCCTGGTTCAGCAGCCGCTGGGCCTGGGCGGCACGCTCCTGACGGGTGACCTCCTCCGTAGTCTGATCGTAGTCTCCCACTGCACGGTAGTCCCAGACCGTCTCCTCAGTCTCACTCTCCCCGCTGAGGAGATCTTCCGGCAGGGCTGGATCCTGTGTCTCCTGCTGTTCCGTCTGCCACTGGTCATCCCGGTTGGCGATGCCGTGTGGCACAAAGCCGGTTGCGGCCGTCAGAGTGGCATCCCCCACGGCGGCAGTCAGCTCCTCTGTGTCGATACAGGCGGCAAATGCCTGGCGCACCGTCTCGTTGTCAAAGGGGGCGGCCAAATTGTTCAGCAGCAGCGCGTATGTACTGGGTTCCGGCTCCACGGTGAGAGTCCCGTCCTCCGCCCGGGCGGTGATCTCGTCCTCCGGGAGGCCCACCAGGAAGTCCAATTCCCCGTTCAGCAAATCCTGGTAGGCACTTTCCGCACTGGTGCCCCAAGAGAACGTAATGACGTCCGCCCTCACCGAAGCGGCGTTGTAGTAGGTCTCGCTCTTCTCCAGCAGCAGTCCTCCGTCGGTCAGATCCTGGGCCAGATGGTAAGGTCCGTTGGTAACCAGGGACTCCGGATCATTGGCCCAGCCGGCACCGTATTGTTCCACCACATCCTGCCGCACCGGCATGGTCAAGGTGCCGGCGCAGAAAGCATCCAGGAAATAGGCACACTGGTCGGTGATCCGAATCACCAGCGTATGACTGTCCGTGGCGCTGACGCCGGTGAGAAGGGTGCCATCCCGGTTGGCCCAGGCCTGGTCAAATCCCTCCACCATGTAGAGCTGATGGATGGTCCCCGGAGGGTTATCCATGCTGAACAGGCGCTGCCAGCCGTAGACAAAATCTGCCGCAGTGACGGCCTCCCCGTCAGACCAGCGCGCGTCGCTGCGGATGGTGAAAACATATGTCGTGGAGCCGTCTACATTCTGCTCCATCGTATAGCCGCTGGCCATTCCATTACCCAGCACGGCATGACCGCTGCCGTCATCCTCCCAGCGCAGCAGGTTCTCAAAAAGATGATAGGTGATCGTCTCCGTATCGGAGGCTGCTGCCCGGGCCGGGTCCAGGTCGCTGACCGCCCCAGTACACTGAACGGCCAGGTTAAGGGTTTCCCCTTCGTCCGTCCTGTTCTGGGATGTTTCCCCGCCGTTCCCGCTGCAGGCCGACAGAACTGCCAGCAGCATAGCACAGACGAGGCATATCACAAGCCATCGCTTCATAGGCCGATGCTCTCCTTTGCCAGTTGGTTTTGCGCCTGTTCAGGCGCAGGCTCCATTATACCCACTTTTCCCTCCCTTGTAAAGGCAATGGGCATCAATGGTTACAAATATTTACAATTTCTTCAAAACTGTGCAAAAAAGCGGGGGCAGTTTCCATTTTTGGGAATTCTGCCCCCACACTGCTGCGAAAAAGCGGGTACTTACTCCTCCACCAGCCGACCCCGCTCGTCAAACTTCACTGGGGTAATCTCGTTTCTGGTGTGCTTTGCGATATCGTCCAGCCGCACCATAGCCGGATAGTCCGCCACCAGGGTATAGGCAACGCCGTGGCGCTTGGCCCGGCCAGTGCGGCCGATGCGGTGGACATAATACTCGTTCTCATCAGGCACATCATAGTTGATGACCGCATCCACATCGTCCACGTCGATCCCCCGGGCAGCCACATCGGTGGCCACAAAGACCCGCAGCTCCCCCCGGCGGAACTTGTCCATAACCTTCTCCCGCTTCACCTGGGGAATATCACCGTGGATACACTGGGCGTCCACACCCCGCAGCTGCAGCAGGTGGCTCACCCGCTCGGTGCTGCCCTTGGTGTTGCAAAAGATCATCACCCGGTCGTAGCCCTCAACATTCAAGATCTTTTCCACTGCATCAAGCTTCTCATTCATCGGCACGTCCATGCGGTACTGGCGGATATCCGGCTTGTTTTCCTCCACCGCCTGCACGGTGATTTCCTCCGCATCCCGCTGGTAGACCCATGCAATGTCCATAACTTCCCGGCTGATGGTAGCGGAGAAGAGCCCCAGGTTCTTCCGGTTCTTCATCTGATCCAGCAGCCTTGTCACATCGTGAATAAATCCCATATCCAGCATCCGGTCCGCCTCGTCCAGCACCACCGTCTCCACTTTGTCCAGCCGGACCGTGCGCCGCTTCAGGTGGTCTCCCAGGCGGCCGGGGGTCGCGATGACGATCTGGGGCTTTTTCTTGAGCGTCTCGATCTGCTTGCCGATGGGCTGCCCGCCGTAGAGGCAGACCATGCGGATCCCCTCCTTGAACTGGGCGATCTCCCGCATTTCGCTGGTGATCTGCAGGGCCAGTTCCCGGGTGGGAGCCAAAATCACCGCCTGGACAGCGCTGCTGTCGGTATCAATATGCTCCACGATCGGGATGCCGAAGGCAAAGGTCTTGCCGGTTCCGGTGGGTGCCTTGGCTGTTACGTCTTTCCACTCCATCATGGGTGGGATGCACCCGGCCTGGACCGGGGTGGACACCTCATAGCCCTTTTTCTTCAATGCGTGCAGCATTTCCTCCGACAGTCCTAAGCTGTCAAAGGGCACGCCTTGTGTAAACTCCATAGTACATTGTTCCTCTCTATTTGACACAGGAGCCGGGAAAACCTCCCATACTCCCCCATTTTAGATGATATATGCAGTATAACACAAAGGAAGGAGGGCCGCAAGCCCTCCCGTACCGTCCAGCAGTCATTTTTCCGCCGTTTTCCTCTGTAATATCCCCTATGCCGTCCTTTCTGCCGCTCAAAAAGGGCATCAGCGTCTACTTGCCGGGAGCGCAAAACACACAGCCGGCCCGGACTGCACGTCCAAGCCGGCTGCTTTTTCCTCCCTGGTCAGGATTTCGGCACCTGCTTCATGGAGAGGCTGATGCGCTTTTTCTTCTCATCCACCTCCAGCACCACCACCTGGACGATATCCCCCACGCTGACCACCTCCGAGGGGTGCTTGATAAACTTGCTGGACACCTGGGAGATGTGGACCAGACCGTCCTGATGAACGCCGATATCCACGAACACCCCAAAGTCAATGACATTGCGTACCGTGCCGGTGAGAACCATGCCGGGTTTCAGGTCCTTCATCTCCAGGACATCCGTGCGGAGGATCGGGGGCGGCAGCTCGTCCCGGGGGTCCCGGCCAGGCTTCATCAGCTCCGCCGCCACGTCCAACAGCGTGGGCACCCCCACGCCGCACCGCGCCGCCAGGGCCTCCACCCCGGCGCGGTCCATGCGCGTTTTCAGATCCCCCAGCTTCCCGGCGGCCACATCCGCCAGGGTGTAGCCCGTCTCGGAGAGGAGCTTCTCCGCCGCGGCGTAGCTCTCCGGGTGGACGGCGGTGTTGTCCAGGACATTTTTGCTCTCCGGCACCCGGAGGAACCCGGCGCACTGCTCATAGGCCTTAGGGCCCAGCTTGGGCACCTTCAAAATCTGCTTGCGGGCGGTGAAGGGGCCGTTCTCCTCCCGGTATTTCACAATATTCTTGGCCGTAGTGGTATTGAGGCCCGCCACCCGGTTCAGGAGGGAGGGCGAAGCGGTGTTCACATCCACGCCCACAGCGTTGACGCAGTCCTCCACCACGCCGCCCAGGGCCTCGTCCAGCCGCTTGGGGGGCATGTCGTGCTGGTACTGCCCCACGCCGATGGCTTTGGGGTCGATCTTCACCAGCTCCGCCAGGGGATCCTGGAGCCGCCGGGCGATGGACACCGCGCTGCGCAGGTTCACATCGAACTGGGGGAACTCCTCGGCGGCCAGGGGACTGGCGGAGTAGACGCTGGCCCCGGCCTCGCTGACGATCATGTAGCTGAGGCCGCCGCCCACCTGGCGGATCAGTTCCACAGCCATCTGCTCCGTCTCCCGGCTGGCGGTCCCGTTGCCGATGGCGATGTGGGTGACGCCGTGCCGCCTGACCATGGCGGCGAGCTTCGCGATGGCCTCGTTTTTCTGCCGCTCCCCATAGGTGGGGTAGACCACGGCGGTATCCAGCACCTTGCCGGTTGCGTCCACCACCGCCACCTTGCAGCCCATGCGGTAGCCCGGGTCCAGGCCCATGGTCACATGGCCCTTCACCGGCGGCTGCATGAGCAGGGG
>CALXDF010000019.1 GCA_944386995.1 uncultured Oscillospiraceae bacterium | reverse complement strand
GCAAACTGACGGCACTGGCACAGGAGCTGGAACAGGCCAAGGAAAAAGCGGCTGATCTGAAAAACTCTGCCGTTGCCGTTCAAAAGGAGTATGACAAGATCATGTCCTGGGCCGACCTGTATGCGGGCAGCAGCATTGAGGGAAAGAAGATGATCCTGCGGCAGCTCATTGAGCGGGTGAATATCGGGAAGAACTTTGAAATCGAAGTGGAATTCAAAATCAGTGTCACACAGTTCTTCGACTTCCTGTATCCGGAAGGGGACAAGAGTGTGTACTATCGCGCATCCTGAAGGCATGAAAAAACTCGGGAGATCTCGTTTTGAGATCTCCCGAGTGTGGTGGACCCGAAGGGGATCGAACCCTCGACCTCACGGATGCGAACCGTGCGCTCATCCCAGCTGAGCTACGGGCCCAAATCAGCGGTTCCACAAGCGGAACAGAAGAAGAAACAATATGAAATTATAGATGTGGCAGAAAACCGAACCCTTTGCGCTCCCAGCTGAGCTACGAGCCCATATAAGACTGCTTGTTTTGGAACAGTGACTATCATAAACCATTTCCGTAAATCTGTCAACAGTCTTGACGGATTTCTTTTCAAGTTATATACTATTACCGCTTAGCACTTTGTGACAGGAGGAGATCTATGGCGATGCAGCTGACTCTGCAGCCCAGACTGCAGGCCATTGCCGGCCTGGTACCGCAAGGTGTACGGCTAGCAGATGTTGGGACTGATCACGGCTATCTCCCCATCTATTTGCTGCAGCACCACCGGATTTCCAGCGCTATTGCTACCGATCTGCATCCGGGCCCGCTGGATCGGGGACGGCAAACTGCTCAAACCTATGGAATGGAAAAGCGGATTGTCTTTTGCCTGTGTGATGGTCTCCAAGCCGTTGATCCTCAGACGGTGGATACTGTCGTGATTGCCGGAATGGGTGGCGAAACTATTGCCGCTATTTTGGATGCTGTCCCGTGGAGCCGCGAGAAATTGCTCCTGCTTCAGCCGATGAGCCGAGCTGAGTTTCTGCGCCCGTGGCTGATGGACCACGGTTATGCGATCGGTAAGGAAGAACTCGTTTTGGATAAGGGGCATATTTATCCCATTCTCCAGGTCACAGGCGGTACAATGGCAGCTCTTTCCGCCGGAGAGATCTACTATGGCCTCTCCAGGCCAGATGGCCCGCTTTTCGCCGCTTATTTGCAAAACTGGAAGAGCCGCCTTGAAAAAGCTGCAGCCGGTCTTCGCCAATCAAAACTGCCGGGAGACCGATTGACAGAACTGGAGGCTGCGCTGGCGGCGCTGCGCGAAAGGGAGGAATTCTTGTGCCAACCGTAAAAGAGGTTGAATCTTATTTATATGAGTTAGCCCCAAGGGAATTGGCGCAGAGTTGGGACAATGTCGGTCTGCTGATTGGGGCGGTAGAGCAGCCTGTAAAGCGCGTGCTGGTTGCACTGGACATCACAATGCAGGTGGTTCTGGAGGCACGCGAGACTGGATGTGATCTGATCGTATCGCACCATCCGGTGATGAACTGCGCCTGGCATCCAGTCCAATCTCTCCGCGATGATGATCTGCAGGGGCGGCTGCTGCGCTCCCTGGTTCAAAACCAGATCGCCGCAATCTGCATGCACACCAACATGGATGCGGCAGCAGGCGGCGTCAACGACGCCCTTGCGGCAGCACTGGGACTTACAAATGCAGCACCAGTTGAGGCAAACGGGATTGAACGGATTGGAACGCTTCCAGCCTCCGTCCCGCTGGAAGAATTTCTGACCCATGTGCATCATTCACTCCACCCGAACGGTCTGCGCTATGTGGACGGCGGTTATCCTGTGCACCGCATAGCGGTGGGCGGCGGAGCCTGTGGAGATTTTTTTGTTCAGGCATCCGCATTAGGGTGCGACACTTTTGTCACAGCAGACGTGAAATACAATCAATTTCTAGACGCAGCGGAACTGGGGCTCAGCTTGATTGATGCCGGTCATTTTCCAACAGAGGATGTGATCTGTCCGGTGATGGTGGATGCATTGCAGCGGAGATTCCCAGACTTGGAAATTATGAAATCCCAGCAGCACCAGGAAGTGATCCGGTATTTCATCTAACAGCTGCCGGACTAATCGGATAATAGCTTTTATCAAAGAATTGCAGAAAAGAAGGAGAACCAACTATGTCTGGACATTCCAAATGGCATAATATTCAAAAAACCAAGGGGGCAGCGGATGCCAAACGCTCTCAGATCTTTACCAAGATTGCCCGTAAGATGATTGTGGCCGTCAAGGAGGGTGGCAGCGGCGACCCTAACAATAACTCTCGGCTGGCCACCGTCATTGCAGAGGCCAAGGCAGCTAACATGCCCAACGACAATATCAAACGTACCATTGACAAGGCTCTTGGTGCTGGAAACTCTGATAATTTTGAGAATGTGGTCTACGAGGGCTACGGTCCCAACGGCGTAGCCGTGATTGTGGAGGCTCTGACCGACAATCGGAATCGCACCGCACCGGAAGTGCGCCATCTCTTTGACAAATACGGCGGGAATATGGGCGCCAGCGGCTGTGTGTCCTGGTCCTTTGACCGCAAAGGCGTCATCGTCATCGACAATGAGGATGGGGACCTGGATGAGGAGGCCGTGATGATGGATGCGCTGGATGCTGGTGCTGAAGATGTAGAGGCAGATGGTCCGGTCTTTGAGGTCACTACATCTCCCGATGATTTCAATGCTGTCACCAAAGCTCTGGAGGAGAAGGGGTATGTATTTGCTTCCGCTGCCATTGAGATGGTCCCCCAGAACTATGTCAAGCTCACCAACGAAGAAGATATCAAAAACATGACCAAAATGATTGAACTCATGGAGGACAACGACGATATCCAGAACGTGTACCACAACTGGGATCAGGACGAGTAAAACTTCTTCCCTGATTCCAGAGTCCCAGCATGCAGTCAATAGATCTGGCTGAAGAAAAGGCCCGAACACACGTGTTGCCATGGAAAGGCCGTGTGCTCGGGCTTTTTACTGTCGTGTATCCAGAAAATTAAAAAACAGGGGAGAACCGCCCCTTCAGGCGACCCTCCCCATATGTTGCGAGCAAAACTGTAAGCCGGGTTCTGTATTTGACAGCCATCTATCTAGGCGCGCCGTTGCCGGTGCGCTCCAGCCACCTCCCGAGGACGGCCGGGCAAGCCTGATGTCCTCCCACGGTGTTGCTCCGGATAGAGTTTACAGCGGTGAGCAGTCTCCCGTCACCGGGTGGGCTCTTACCCCACCTTTCCACCCTTACCTCGTCCCGTGAAAACCAGGTTTTCACAAGGCCTCCTAACGGAGGTGCGAGGCGGTATCTCTCTGTTGCACTGGTCCTGGGGTCGCCCCCGGCGGGTGTTACCCGTTATCCTTGCCCTGTGGAGCCCGGACTTTCCTCAGACCGGACCTTTCGGCTCCGGCCCGCGGCTGCCTGTCTTACTCGCAACGCCTATTGTACAAAAAGAGCGGTAGCTTGTCAAGAACAGTTGCCATCTTTCCCGTTTTGGCATATAATAAATAAATATATGAAATTCCCTCCAACGGGAAGGATCCCGTGAACGGGGTCCCCAAAAAGGAACCTGCGCAAAAGGAGGCTGCTTCCATGAGCCTGAAAAACTATCTGGAATCCATCCGAGGAAAGACCATCGCCGTGATCGGCATCGGCATCAGCAACACGCCGCTGATTGAGCTGTTGTTAGATGCCGGCTTCTCTGTGACCGCCTGTGACAAACGGGAACGGAATCAGTTTGACCCTGCCCTGTTGGCGGATCTGGCAGGGAAGGGGTGCCGTTTGGTCCTAGGGCCGGACTATCTGGAGCATCTGAACCAGGACCTCATTTTCCGTACGCCGGGCCTCCATCCCCGCTATCTGGAGAAGGCCCGGCAGCGGGGCAGTCAGATCACCTCTGAAATGGAAGTTTTTTTTGAGGTCTGCCCCTGCCCGATCATTGCCGTTACAGGAAGTGATGGAAAGACCACTACTACAACCATCATTTCTCAGCTCTTGTCTGCGGCAGGGCGTAAGGTATATGTAGGGGGAAATATCGGCCATCCGCTGCTCGCAGAGGCCGATACCATGTCGTCTGACGGCGTGGCGGTCCTGGAATTGAGTTCCTTCCAGCTGATGACCATGGAGCGCAGCCCGCAAATCGCCGTTTTGACCAATTTAGCGCCCAATCACCTGGACATCCACACGGATATGGCGGAGTATGTGGCAGCCAAAGAGAGAATCTTCCGCTTTCAGACATCCGTGGACAAGCTGGTGTGCAACTGGGATAATGATATTACCCGGGAACTTTCCAGGAAAGCACCCAGCAAGGTTTTTTACTTTACACGAAAAGCAGAACCGTCTTTGGGGGCGTTTTTATGGGAAGATGCTATCTGGATGCGGAACGACGCCGGTGTGCGGATGGTCCTGCCTCTGTCGGAGATTCGTCTTCCCGGGATCCATAACGTGGAAAATTACATGGCTGCGATCGCTGCGGTGGACGGCTTGGTCGAGGATGAGGCGATCCGCGTCTTTGCCCGCAACTTCGGCGGTGTGGAGCATCGGATCGAGTTTGTCCGGGAACTGCGGGGCGTCCGCTGGTACAACGATGCTATCGCCAGCAGCCCCAGCCGCACAGCCGCCTGTCTCAATTCCTTCAGGCAAAAGGTTATTCTCCTGGCTGGCGGGAAGGATAAGGGAGTATCCTATCGGGACCTTGGGCCGCTGATCAATGATCATGTAAAATCTCTGATCCTCTGCGGTGCTACAGCCAAGGTGATCCGGGAGAGCGTTGAGCAGGCGGAGAATTATGCCAGCCTGCCCATCACAGAGGTCCCGGACTGGGCACAGGCTGTCCAGCGGGCTGCAGCAATCGCCCAGAGCGGGGATGTGGTGGTCATGTCTCCCGCCAGCACCTCCTTCGACATGTTCCCGAACTTCATGGAAAAGGGGAAATATTTCAAAGAGCAGGTAAATGCCCTGGTATAAGGATAAGCTGTAGACGCATACCATCTGCCGGGGTGGTAGAACATGCGCCGCTATTATTCCTATCGGCCGCCGCTGACCCATAGGCAGCGGATTCGTCTGCTTTGCCTGCTCCTGGGCGTCCTTCTGATTGCATTTTGTCTGGTGCTTGCCTTTCATCTCCATAAGACGCTGTCCAGCTTGGCGGTAACCAGGGTTTCTAACACCGTCAACCGGGTGGTCACTGCCGCCGTCAATGACACAGTCAGTAGCGGTGAGATCCAGTACGACAGTCTGATCCACTTTGAGAAGGACAATGAGGGGCGTATTACAGCGCTGGAGACGGACATGGCAGAATTTAACCGTATTCAGGCTCAGATCGTCTCTGACGTGCTTGCCCGCATGTCGGAGGTTTCCACAACAGAGTTAGCCATTCCCATCGGCACGCTCAGCGGCGTGACGCTGCTGGCAGGCCGTGGCCCCAGCATTCGCATTCGGATGCAGTTTGTCGGCAGTTCCACCGCCCGCTTTGAAAACGAGTTCACCGAGGCGGGGATCAATCAAACTAAGCATCGCATCATGCTGACAGTGGATGTCTCGGTCAGCATCCTGCTGCCGGGGGTAAAAGCCTATACGAAAGTCTCCAATACCTTTTCCGTTGCAGAGACCATTATCGTTGGCACCGTTCCGGACAGCTATGTCCACTTCAACGGTTCCTACGAGGAGGCGGAGGACTACGTGATGAATAATGCCGGCCCCTGAGGGAGGGGACGGCACTACCAAGGAGGAAATTATGGATTATCGTCAGGAGATCCGGGAACTGCGCCAGCAGTTGAACCACCATGGATATCTTTACTACGTGCTGGACGCGCCCACGATCCCCGATTATGAATATGACCGGATGCTGCGCCGCCTTGAGGAACTGGAAGCACAGCACCCAGAGGAGGTTACGCCGGATTCCCCCACCCAACGGGTAGGGGGGGACCCGCTCAGTGCCTTTCGGCCTTACAGCCATCCAGTACCGCTGGAGAGCCTGCAGGATGTGTTTGATCAAAAAGAGGTGGCAGATTTCTATCACCGGATGGAGGATGCTTTGGGGCCGGACGTGGCTTACAGCGTGGAGCCTAAGGTGGACGGCCTCTCCGTAGCGCTGGAGTATCGGGACGGCGCATTTGTCCGGGGAGCAACACGCGGAGACGGCCGCACTGGGGAGGATGTGACGGAAAATCTGCGCACCATCCGCTCCATTCCCATGTCTTTGACGGATAAACTGCCCCACCTGATCGTGCGCGGAGAAGTTTATATGTCCAAGGCCGTCTTTGCTCAGCTTAACGCGCAGCGGGAGATCCGGGGGGAGAGCCTGATGGCCAACCCGCGAAATGCAGCGGCGGGTTCTCTGCGTCAGCTGGACCCCAAGGTCTGCGCCGCCCGAAAGCTGGACATCTGTATTTTTAATTTGCAGCTGGCGGAAGGCAGAGACTTTGCAACCCATCAGGAAGCTTTGGACTATCTGCGTGAGCAGCGATTCAAAGTCATCCCCAACAAGCTTCTGCACACACCGGAGGAACTTGTAGAAGAGATCACTCGGATCAACGACAGCCGTGAGGAATTCCCTTTTGAGATCGACGGCGCAGTCATCAAGGTAAACTCTTTGTCCGAGCGCGAACTGCTGGGCAGCACAGCCAAATGTCCCCGGTGGGCCATTGCTTTCAAGTATCCGCCTGAACGCAAGCCGTCGGTTGTGAAAGATATCGTAGTCCAGGTTGGACGTACCGGCGTTCTGACGCCCAAGGTCATTGTGGAACCGGTTCGCCTGGCCGGAACCACGGTCACCAGCGCCACTCTTCACAATCAGGACTTTATCGACGAGAAGGATATTCGGATTGGGGACACGGTGGTTATTCAGAAGGCCGGAGAGATCATCCCGGAGGTCGTGGAAGTCCTCCGGGACAAGCGTCCGGCAGGGACTGTGCCATACCACCTTCCGGATACTTGCCCGGTTTGCGGTGCGCCGGTGTTCCGCGACCCGGATGGCGCTGCCATCCGCTGCACCGGCGCCGAGTGCCCCGCTCAGCTGCTGCGCAATATCACCCACTTCTCCAGCCGGGACGCTATGGATATCGAGGGCATGGGGCCGGCGGTGATGCAGCAGCTTATTGATCGCGGCCTGATCCGGAATGCCGCAGACCTCTATTTTCTGTCGGCTGACGAACTGGCCTCTCTGGACCGAATGGGTGAGAAGTCCGCTGCAAACGCCATCGCCGCCATTGAGGCATCTAAATCCCGGGGGCTGGAACGGCTGCTGTATGCCCTGGGAATCCGTCAGGTGGGGCAGAAGGCTGGGAAAGTGCTCGGAAGTCATTTCAAGACTTTCGACGCCCTGGCCGCAGCCAGCGTGGAGGAACTGACAGAGATTAACGACATCGGCGCCATCACCGCTCAGTTCATCCGGGATTGGATCGACAGCCCTCAATCCCGTCATCTGATCAACCGCCTCAAAGAGGCGGGGGTTTCTATGGAAAGCGCGTCGGAGCAGCTGGACGACCGGTTTTCTGGAATGACCTTTGTGCTCACCGGAGCGCTGGAGCACTTTACCCGTGAGGAAGCCAGTGCCCTTATTGAAGCCAGGGGCGGAAAAGCCAGCGGCTCTGTCAGCAAAAAAACCACCTATGTCGTAGCCGGAGAAAATGCAGGCAGCAAACTGACAAAGGCTAACGACCTTGGGATCCCGGTACTCAGCGAGGCAGAGTTCTCCGCCATGCTGACAGGAGAACTACCGGGGAAGGGGGAACGCTGAATTCTGCTGGAATTCGTTTCTAGCCGCAGTAACGTTTCTGATCCCGTAACAGCCAGGCGCGGAACAATCCGCACCTGGCTGTTTTTTGCAAAGGCCGGTTGACATTGTAGACCATTTGTGGTACGATTGGTTTACTTTGTAAACCAATCGTACAGGAGGAAATTCTCATGGAACAGGATCGTATCCGATTAACCGGCAGCGAGTGGAGTGTGCTGGAGTGTCTGTGGGAGAAGAGCCCTCAGACGGTGATGCAGCTGGTGGTACAGATGGCAGAAAAAACAGGCTGGGCCAAAAGCACCACAATTACCATGCTGCGCCGCATGGAAGAAAAAGGACTGGTTCACTGTACAATTTCTGAAAGGGCAAAGCACTATATACCAGCCGTTGATCAAAAACAGGCAGAAATTGCAGAGACCCGCAGTTTTCTGGATCGAGTCTATCAGGGCAGCGTTGGGCTGATGATGAGTGCCATGGCGGAACGGCAGGAGCTGAGTCAAAAAGAAATTGCGGAGCTTTATGCAATCCTGAAAAAGGCGGAGGAGGGACAGCACTTTGATTGATCTGTCGGCGTGGATGCTATCCTCCAGCATTCTGATTCTGCTAGTTCTTGCACTGCGCTCTCTTCTGCGCCGAAGAATCAGCGGCCGAGTGCAGTATGCACTGTGGGCTTTGGTATTGGCCCGCTTGCTGCTTCCGCTTCAGCTTTTCTCCACACCTGTCAGTGTAGAAGCAGTGACGCCCGACCTCACCCCGCTGCTGGAGTCCGTGGAATTTTACGGCGGCAGGCGGGAGGTTATGGATCTGCCGGAGGAGGTTTTGGATACCGTGCGGGAAAACGCACAAGCGGACACGGTGATTTATCGGAACCAGGAAAGCCGGACGGTTTTGGGCGGAACAATGGACTACTTTAATGGCTGCCAGGTATTGGAAGCGGAGGGGGTCGTGGAATACGATTTCTATGCCAATCTGGAACAGGTTCTCCTGCTGCTGTGGGGGATTGGCGTTATACTCGCGGCAGGGGTATTGACGGTGTCCAACCTCTGCTTTATCCGGCGACTCCGCCGCTGCCGTCAAGCCCTCTGTGTCCCGAGTGCCGCGCTTCCCGTGTACATAACGGATGGCCTGCCATCTCCCTGCCTTTTTGGG
Organism: uncultured Oscillospiraceae bacterium; assembly: GCA_944386995.1. Classification (GTDB taxonomy): domain Bacteria; phylum Bacillota; class Clostridia; order Oscillospirales; family Oscillospiraceae; genus CAJFPI01. The sequence goes on along the minus strand of CALXDF010000019.1, from coordinate 16,976 downwards.
GTGTTTCGCCCGGCTGTCTATCTGACACCGGCAACAGCGGCCGATGCGCATACTTTGCGCCATGTGCTGGTCCATGAGGAAACCCACTATCGGCACAGGGACCACATCTGGTCCCTGCTCCGCAGCGCTGCTCTGGCACTTCACTGGTATAACCCCCTGGTATGGTGGGCAGCAGTTCTCTCTAAGCAGGACGGGGAACTTGCCTGTGATGAGAGCACCCTGAAACGGCTTGGGGAAGGGGAGCGGGCGGCCTATGGCCGAACCTTGCTGGCCCTGCTGACTGCAAAGCCGCGGGCTGCGGACCTTCTGTCCTGCGCCACCACGATGACCGGCGGAGCAAGGAATCTTCGGGAGCGGATCACACGAATTGTCAACATGCCCCAGATGTTCCTACGGACTGTGCTGGTTGTGACAGCGGTCGCCATAGCGGCTGCAGTACTGGTATTCAGCCGCACCAGCGGTCCAGTGTGGCAGGAGATCACAGTAAAGGACGGCATTCCCTATGGGAGAATGGATGAGACAGAGGAGTGGACGAGGCTCAGCGACACAACCATTGACCCACCCCGGGACTGGGCAGCTCTCCCCGGCATGGGCCTGGCAGGACGAGAACTGGAGCCCTATTTGAAAATGCCCGCTAACGCCTATTTATCCGGCCGGATGGTCAACGGCCGCGAGGGTTGGCTGGTAGCTTCCTCGGGCCGGGGTATGGGCAATGCAGATACTTACGCCTACCGAACAGAGGATGGCGGAATGACTTGGCGCGAGGTGAGCGTGCCAGAGGAAGAGCACTGGTATCCCTCTGCCGTCGGGTTTATCAGCGGAGACCGGCTTATCATCGCTTATCAGGTTTTTGACGACTCCCCGGCCTATATTACAAAGGATGGCGGGGAAACCTGGGAGCGGATTATTTTATTGGACGGCACCGGCTTGGAGGTCTCCGACATCGCCGTCTCCGGGGATACGGTAACTATGACTCTGGGAACTCTTGGCGGCGTGATGCTACAGTCCGGGGACCAAGGAGACAGCTGGGAACTGGCCTCCACATCCCCGCGATACGATGCGGAGGACTTTCCCATCCTGGCAGACATGGATCACGACGGGGCGGACGAGGAGATTCTCCTGGAGGACACTTATGGCGACGGCAGCCTTTGGACGCTCTCGGTGGTGCGCGACGGGGAAGTCCTCTGGTCGGAAACCGGGAGCGATGCCCACGCCGGGTGGAATACCCTTGTTCTTCTGACCATCGGCGGTCAGGACTACCTCATGCGCTATCAGCCTGTCATGTACCATGGGGACGCTTCCTGCTCCTATCAGATTTTCTATCTGGACGGGCAGGGGAGGGAGGTAGTTTACCGGGAGAATCAGATCGACTTCTGCATCCACTTTGACACAGCTCTCCACCAAAATGACTTTGCATTTGACCCTGCCGCCATCAGCTCCTTTGTCAGGGAGGTCAACGCTCACCTGTCTGCCGGCACGGTCCTGTTGAATACCAACCCGGACTTAACCTCGGAGGGGCAGAACTTTCTCTATGAGACTCTCTCCTGGCTGACGGCAGATGGATTCACCTGGAATCCAAGCCGCTCACTCCAGGAGAATCTGGTGGATTATCAGATCCAGAAGGAGGGAAAGGATGCTCTGACAGCGTAGGAATTGATTGCTACCATAACGGCGGAAGATTTCTGGAATTGGGACAGCACAAACAGCTTTACACAGGAGGAACTGCTGGGACATCTGCACCGTGCTTCTACCCGTGCTGTCGCAAGCAGCATACAAGCACCGGCGGAAGAATATGGCGACCAGATCTCCAAGCCTCTTTGGACCGCGGTGTTTGTCTTAAATACAGGGAAAAACTACTATGAAGACGAAGAGGGCCGGATCTCCATTGATGCATCCCGGGCTTTGACCCTGTCCGCCGGACTGACGGAAAATCTGGTAGAAGTGACCTATGACTACAACCCATACCATGATACTGTTGTGGTGGCGGATGATGGGCTGTACTGGATGCTGCGCACCACGTATGACCGTGAGGAATCTGTGGATCAGGAGGCGTTTTCGCAGTTCGGTGCAGAATTGGAACATCATATGGAGGAGCAGTTCTCCCGTTACCGTTCCGGCGAAAGCGGAGATTTCCCCTATGAACTTGCAGGTTATGAAGCAACTAATTTTCAAATGACAGGAACCTATGACGATATCATCCCTGGTGTCACCGTAGTCGTATATGACTTCGACTATGCGATCATCCCGGAAGATCCCCGATCGTATACATTTCTGGATGGAGGCAGTTATCTGGACAGCCAACTTCGCATACGGGGATTTGACAGGGAAAGTCAGTGTTTTGTCGCTCTTTATCGAAACGGAGTATTGGAAGAGACACAGTTCCGGAGCGGTGTGTGGGAGGTAATTGCTGAAGCTGCGGAGGCAGACGTTTTCCCGGCGGAATAACATAAATAAAAAGAGCCGGTTTTCAAAAAAACCGGCTCTTTTTTATCATCGCAAGGATCTCAGCAGGGAATCCCTTATTTCGCCAGGACCTTCTTCAAGCGCGCAAAGCGGGGCAGGCCGTTCTCTTTGACCATCTCCGTCTCCCCCTGGATGAGGGGCAGGCAGTAGTCGATGAAGCCCTGCTCAACCCCGTTGTGATCCGCGTTGATCCACTCCAGAGGCAGCTTCTTCTCAGTGTTGGCCACGTCCTTCAGATCAAACAGCTTGGTCTTGCAGACGTACTGGCCACCCTCACGAGTGCACTCAAACCCCACCATCTTATCGGTGAGGCCGGCCACAGCGTTCTCCACAGCGGCCTTGCCGGCCATAAAGGACTCCTCGTAGTCCGTTCTGCTGGCCAGATGGGCTGCGCAGCGCTGGAGCAGGCTCAGCTCGATGCCGCGCACCTTGGCTCCGGTCTCCTTCTTCACCCGGTCTGCCAGCAGCGCAGCCAGGCCGCCCAGCTGGGCATGGCCGAAGCCATCGGTGGCAGAGGTCTTGGCCTCGGAGACGAAAGTGCCGTCGGCATAGTGGATCCCCTCAGACACGGCCACCATGCAGTTGCCCTTCTCGTTATAAACGCGCTTGACATCAGCCAGGAACTTGTCCATGTCAAAGTCAACCTCGGGCAGGTAGATGAGGTCGGGGCCGGCCCCGGCGTAGTCAGCCAGAGCGGCGGCGGCGGTCAGCCAGCCGGCATGACGGCCCATGATCTCCATAATAACCACCATGCCGGTGTCATAGACACGGGCGTCCTTATAGACTTCCATGCAGGAGGTAGCAATGTACTTGGCGGCGCTGGCAAAGCCGGGGCAGTGGTCCGTGCCGAACAGGTCATTGTCGATCGTCTTGGGCACGCCCATCACGCGGCACTCATAGCCCACCTTCATCATATACTTGGAAATTTTGTTGCAGGTGTCCATGGAGTCGTTGCCGCCGTTATAGAAGAAATAGCGGACATCGTACTTCTTGAAAATCTCCAGGATGCGCTTGTAGTCGGTGTCGTCCACATCGGGATCAGCAATCTTGTAACGGCAGGAACCCAGCGCGGAGGAGGGGGTAAACTTCAGCAGCTCCAGCTCCTTGGGGTCCTCTTCGCCCATGTCAAACAGGCGGTCGTTGAGCACACCCTTGATGCCGTGCTCGGCGCCGTAAACCTTGGTGATCATAGGGTTGTCCAAGGCGGTGCGGATCACGCCGTAAGCACTGGAATTGATCACAGCAGAGGGGCCGCCGGACTGGCCGATGATGCAGGCTCCTTTGAGTTCTTTCATTGGTAGATTACCTCCAATTCAACAAATCTTTAATTAGTTTATCACCACTTTTTATTTTTGTAAACAGTTGCATTTTCACAAAAAAAGGAGTATGCTATAAGTACATTTTATCATACGGGAGGATATGAATTATGCCCCTTGTAACAACGAAAGATATGTTTGCGAAGGCCTATAACGGCGGTTACGCCATCGGTGCCTTCAACGTCAACAACATGGAGATCGTTCAGGGGATCACTGAGGCCGCCAGCGAGGTTAACGCCCCCGTGATCCTGCAGGTCTCCAAGGGTGCCCGCGCTTATGCCAACCACACCTATCTGGTGAAATTGGTGGAGGCTGCTGTCATCGAGTGCCCCAACATCCCCATCGCTCTGCATCTGGACCACGGTCCCGACTTTGAGACCTGTAAGTCCTGCATTGACGGTGGTTTTACCTCCGTTATGATCGATGCCTCTTCCAAGCCTTTCCAGGAAAACATTGAGATCACCAAGAAGGTCGTAGAGTATGCCCATGACCACGGCGTGGTGGTTGAGGCTGAGCTGGGTGCTCTTGCTGGTATTGAGGACGATGTAAAGGTCTCTGCTGAAGAGTCCCATTACACCCACCCTGAAGAGGTTCAGGAGTTTGTGGAGAAGACTGGCTGCGATTCCCTGGCGATTGCTATCGGTACCAGCCATGGCGCTTATAAATTTACCGCTGCCCAGTGCACCCGCAATGAGAAGGGCGAGTTGGTTCCTCCTCCGCTGCGTTTCGACATTCTGGATGAGATCGTTAAGCGTCTGCCTGGCTTCCCCATCGTGCTCCACGGCTCTTCTTCCGTGCCCCAGGAGTTCGTAAAGATGGTCAACGAGTTCGGCGGCAAGATGCCTGATGCTGTCGGAATCCCTGAGGAACAGCTGCGTCAGGCTGCCCGCAGCGCTGTCTGCAAGATCAACATTGACTCCGATCTGCGTCTGGCTATGACCGGCACCATCCGTAAGTTCATGGCAGAGCATCCTGACAAGTTTGACCCCCGCGAGTACCTGAAGCCCGCCCGCGCCGCCATCAAGGAACTGGTCAAGCACAAGCTAATCAACGTGCTGGGTTGCGACGGCAAGGCTCTGTAAGCCGACCTTCTCGTCAGATTGCCTTTTGTTGTAGACACAATGCCCGCCCGGATTTCCGGGCGGGCATTTCTGTGCTTGGCACCCCATTTCACGGAGAAATAGGGGCATGTTAGCTTTAGTTGACGAGATTCCAAGGAATTTTGGTAGACGAAAGACTGGTTTTCTGCTAGGATTGCCTCTGGGAAAAGGAGGAGAAACCATTATGAATTTTGCAGCACATCTCATGGCTCTGCGCCGCAGCCGGAACTGGTCCCAGGAAGAGCTGGGGCAGCATCTGGGCGTCACCCGGCAGACTGTCAGCAAGTGGGAACTGGGCCAGACCACACCAGAGCTGGAGAAACTGATAGCCATAGCCCATCTGTTTGGCCTGAGCCTGGATGAATTGGTGGGAACTGCAGAAAGTACAGACCAGTCGAAGACCTATGGGAGGGGAGAGGCTCCTGCTGCGGAGAAACCGCCACAGGACGGCTGGTACACCCACACGCGATATATTCCATGCTATGAATACGAATATATCAGCCCACGGAAGGCCTTCGGCCTGCCCCTGGTCCACATCCGCATCACCCGCCACGGATTTGCCCGGGCCACTGGCATCATCGCTATTGGCAATACCGCCGTAGGCGTGGTGGCTATCGGCGGTTGCTCCCTGGGGCTCGTTTCCCTGGGCGGAATCAGCGTGGGGCTGCTGCTGGCCCTGGGAGGGCTGAGTCTGGGGCTGTTCTCCCTAGGCGGTTTAGCGGTAGGCGGATTTGCGCTGGGCGGGCTGGCTGTCAGCCAGTGGCTCTCCTTGGGCGGCTGTGCAATCTCCAGCGGTCTGGCCATCGGCGGTGCCGCTGTAGGGCACGTAGCGGTGGGGGAGGCGGCCGTGGGCGTCTACGCTTTTGCAAGAGATGCCGGCGATTCCATTCAGGAAATCTGGCCTGTCATCCGCCGGGAGTTCCCCCACATGTGGACGGGTATCCAATGGCTGCTTGGCAGGGCGTCTCGATAGGCTTTTCCTCAGCTGTTGTGACCATAAATTTTCCCTTGACATTCCCTCTGCTATGTGGTATATTTCGCTTATCATGATGGAAATATACCACATAGCAGAGGGGGATCACTATGAAAAAGAAATATCTCTATGGTATGACCGGTTTTCTCTCCCTGCTGGGCTTCGCAGGAATTTTTACCGATATCAGGAGTTTCCTTGCTTTTTTTGCCTTTGCTGTGGATTTCCAGTATTTTTTCCGGCCATCAGACGAGATGCTGGAACAGCAGATGACCCAGTCTGCCGCCTTCGGCTTCTACGCCGGGATGCTGCTGACAGCAGGGGGGACCCTCTGCTGCCTTCTCTGCGGCTTTCCCGCTGAAGAAGCCCTTCTGAATGGCTTTGCAGTTGGATGGGTGGCGGCTGTTTTGGTTCATGCCGCCGCAACCGCCTGCTATGGGTTTCGAGAGCATTGGGGGAGCCTCCATGATTAAAAATCGCATCCGTGAGTTTCGTGCTCGGACCCATATGAAGCAGGAGGAGTTGGCCGCCCGGGTAGGGGTACGGCGGGAAACCATCGGCAATCTGGAAAATGGGCGGTATAACCCGTCCCTGGTGCTGGCCTGGCGCATTGCGGCAGTGTTCGGCGTCCCCATTGAGGAAGTTTTTACTGTGGTAGACGAACCATAGGGATCAATCGATGGGAGGAGTGCGCGCAAAAAAAGAAGGACGCTCCGTCAAACAACAACCTCCGTTCTCATACAATAGGGGAGAACGGAGGTCTTTTTACATGCCTATTACATTACAATCCTATGAGCGCGCGGCCGCTGTAGCTTACGCCCATCGCTGGGCTTATGGCCGCAATCCGGATTTCTACAACTACGACACCGTCGGAGGTGACTGCACTAATTTCGCTTCCCAGTGTCTCCTCGCCGGCGGCGGTGCCATGAATTTCACGCCGGATTTTGGCTGGTACTACATCACTGCCAATCAAAAGGCTCCTGCATGGACCGGCGTCCGCTATCTCTATCAGTTTCTTATTCGGCCCCAGCCCTCCGCGGGGCCTGCTGCCGTTGAGACCGGCACGGAAGAAATCATGCCCGGGGATCTTGTCCAGCTCTCCTTTGACGGCAGACAGTTTGTCCACTCACCGGTCATTGTAGCAGTTGGACGCACAAAAGAACCGTCCAGCATTTTAATCGCCGCCCATACCGAGGACAGCGACTACCGTCCTCTCAGCACCTATCCCTATCAAAAGGCAAGATTTCTCCACATCACTGGCATCTATCGCCCCTAAAGCTCAATCTTTTTGCTTGGAATTCTGTTTTTGCCGCATATGCCCCAGTGGATTCGCCTTAGCTGCCACCCTGAGAGACTCGTTGTCAATATGGGTGTAAATCTCCGTAGTATTTAAATGCTCATGTCCCAGCACTTCCTGCACTGCCTTGACATCCACGCCGTTTTGCAGCATCAGCGTAGCTGCGGTGTGGCGCAGCTTGTGGGCGGAATATTGGCTGCTGTCCAAGCCGGCCTGAGCCAGATATTTCTTCACCAGTGCGTGGACGCTGGAGCGACTGATGCGCTGATCCCGGTTGGAGAGGAACAGGGCATTGGCATCCCGTCCAGTGATGGGACGGCGCACGGCCAGATAGCTGCGCAGGGCCTCCTGGCAGGCGTCATTGAGGTAGACAATGCGCACCTTGTTGCCCTTGCCATAGATCCGCAGAGCATCATCATGGATATCGTTCAAATTGATGCCGATCAACTCGGAAATACGCAGGCCGCAGTTCAGGAACAGGATCAGGATACAGTAATCCCGTTCCCGGTTATTGCCATCTACCGCGTCTAAAAGTTCAATGGATTCTCCCAAAGTCAGATATTTCGGCAATGATTTTTGCAATTTTGGCGTATCGATATCCTTAATAGGATTTTCCGGGAGCAGATGGGCTTTGTTGGTAAGATAGTTAAAAAACGAACGAAGTGTCGCGATTTTTCGGGCACGGGAGGACGCCGACAGTCCATAGCCAGAATAGCGGCTGTTTTGATGCAGCACCCTGTCCCGGCTGAGATAGGACATGTAGCCATACACATCCGTGAGCGTGATAGAGTGGATAAACGCAAGGTCCACATCCCGGATGTCGATCTCATCCAATTCGCGGTTTTTTAGACTGGGATCCCGAATTTGCTTCATATAACGCAGGAAGTTGCGCATGTCGAGATAGTACTCATCAACCGTTTTCTGGGAGTGAGCTTTAATGGTCTCATGGTAAGAAAGAAAATCGATCAAGATCCGCGGAGAATCCGCCCGATAATCCAGCATATGTGTTTCGGAGATTTCTTTCATAAAGAGAAGCCGCCTGTCAACCCGGTATTCATCCAAATATTTAAATTCCTGCCCCGGAACAAGGGCGTGCCCGCCGACCTGCGGGCTTGCAATCAGGCTGCCCCTCCCCTGTATTGAACAAAATTTTTATTTTGTTCAATATAGTCTATACCTCCATTTCCTCCTCTCTGCTATTTCCCCAGCACTGCCCGAATCGCCTCACCGATATTGGACACTTCGATAAGCTGCAGGTTTTCAAACGTCCCCAACTTCTGACGGTGACGCTTTGGAATCACGCATCGGCGAAAGCCCAGCCGGTGCACCTCAGACAGCCGCTGGCTCAACTGATCCACACTGCGCAGTTCGCCGGTGAGCCCAACCTCACCGATTGCTGCCAGATCGCCGCTGACACTCTGGTCCAAATAGCTGGACGCCAGCGCCAGAATCGCCGCCAGATCCGCAGCAGGCTCGTCCAGACTCAGTCCGCCAATGATATTCAAATAGGAGTCGCAGACAGAGACCTTCAGTCCGCCCCGCTTCTCCAGCACTGCGATCAGCATGGCTGCCCGGTTATAGTCAAAACCATTACTGCTGCGCCGGGGCACAGAAAAGCTGGTGGGCGCCAGCAGCGCCTGGATTTCCGCCAGCACCGGCCGGTTCCCCTCCATCACACAGGTAACACAGGTGCCTGGGGCATCCTCCGGCCGCCCGGACAGCAGCATTTGTGAAGGATTTTCCACCTCCGCCAACCCATCTCCCTGCATCTCGAAGACTCCGATCTCATTGGTGGCACCAAACCGATTTTTTGCTGCCCGCAAAATCCGGTAGCTCATATGCTGGTCCCCTTCAAAATACAGAACACAGTCTACCATATGTTCCAGTACTTTGGGTCCAGCAATGGAGCCCTCCTTGTTCACATGGCCGATGACGAAAACTGTAACTCCCTCCCCCTTTGCCAGCTCCATCAGCTTGAGGGTGCAGTCCTTTACCTGCCCCACGCTGCCAGGTGCTGAATCCAGGGTACTGTTGTACAGCGTCTGGATGGAGTCTATGATCAGGATGTCCGGCCGCTCCTGTTCCACCGCTTCCAGCACATCGTCCAGATCTGTCTCGGACAGGACATACAGCTTCTCCCCCACTACGCCAAGCCGTCTTGCCCGCATTTTCAACTGCCCTACTGACTCCTCTCCGGAGATATACAGCACCTTTGCAAAGTCACACAATGTCTGGCAGATCTGGAGCATGAGGGTGCTTTTTCCGATGCCGGGGGCACCGCCTACCAGCACCAAAGATCCCTTCACTGCACCGCCTCCCAGTACTCGATCCAGCTCTCCCATCCCTGTCGAAAACCGAAGCTCCTCTTCTGTTTCAATCTCTGTCAACGGAATTGCCTTTACAATTCGGCCGAGCCGTTTCCCACTGCCGGTACTCTTTTTCCCTTTTCCGGTGCCTACTGCACCCTGCGGCTGCTCCACAATGGTATTCCAAGCCCCGCAGGCCGGACACCGTCCAGCCCATTTGGCCGTTTCATTGCCACACTCTGTGCAGTAAAACATACTCTTACCCTTCATGACTTCTGTCCGCCTCGCTGTCTCTGGTCTCATATTGGAAATAACCCGCCGCAATGGTCACGGCTAATCTCGTCTGATAGGCCTCCGTTTTCAGCCGCTCTGTCTCCTGGGGGTTGGAGAGGAAACCGCACTCCACTAAAATCCCCGGCTGTTCAATATGGGCCATCAGATAAACGGAAGGATCAATCGCCTTTTTCTGTTTTTCGTTGCCCGGATTAACAGTTTGATTGAGGGCCGCCTGCACTGTCCCAGCAAGACCTGCCGCCTCCTCTGTTTCATTATAAAATACCTGAGCGCCATGGACACTGCGCACTTGCGGCAGGCTGTTCTGGTGAATACTGATGAGCAAAGCCCCCTGCGTTCTATTGACCAGATCCACTCGGTTGTGGATGTCGGAAACCTTTTGGTTCCGCAGTCCTTCCACACCCTCGCTATGGACAGACAGATTCTCCTGGCGCACCATAATGCTCTCACAGCCCAGCAGATCAAAAACCGCCTCCAGTTTTTTTGCCACGGCCAGATTGATTTCCGCCTCTGTCGTACCGTCATCCGACACTGCTCCGCCGTCTGCACCGCCATGACCTGCGTCAATTACCACAACTCTGGTCGCCGGCCGCAGTTCGTCCTCTGCCGCCAGCACGGCCTGATTTCTTTCCTCTCCGCTCACTATGGTGCTGACAATCACAAGGCAGGCTGCTGCACACAGAAACGCGGCGATCCGGCTGCCCCGAATCACAAAAAACATAGATGCACCCCCTGTTCACTATATGAACAGGGCTTTTTTCTTATTCTACCACACCCCGCCCTGTCTGTCGACACCTTTCCGTCCCCCTGCATACAATGGAGTGCGTGCCTTGGCAGTGCACGCACAACATACGATAGGAGGAAACATCCTTGTACAACGAATCCGCTAACATTTGCAGCAATGTCATGGATGGGAATCTTCCCGGCAACTGCGCCAGCCTGGTATTTCCCTATATTCCCATGCAGAGCAGCAATCCCAAGGTTTACGGACAGAGCGAGGGTCTGGAAAACGGCACTCTGTTTCCAGGATTGAACCTGCCTTTTCATAAGGAGATCCAATCCCGGCTCAACTGTAACAACGCTCCGCTGTGCGAACTGATGGCACTGGATTTTGCGGTAGCAGAGCTGGGACTGTATCTGGACACCCACAAGGAGGATCAGGAGGCTTTTGCCCTGTATCAGAAATATGTCGCCATGTACCAGGAGGGAAAGGCCAAATATGAGAAGCTGTATGGCCCACTGACACAAACCACAGCTGCTCAAAACAGCAGCTATAACTGGCTGGAGAACCCGTGGCCCTGGGATTATTCTGCGGGAGGTGCGAAATAATGTTTGTCTACGAGAAAAAGCTCCAGTACCCGGTAAAAATCAAAAATACCAATCCCAAGCTGGCGGCGCTCATCATCTCCCAGTACGGCGGGCCGGACGGCGAACTGGGCGCCTCCCTGCGCTACCTGAGTCAGCGGTTTTCCATGCCCTATCCGGAGCTAAAAGGGCTGCTTACAGATATTGGCACCGAGGAGCTGGGCCACCTGGAGATGATTGGTGCGATCGTTCATCAACTAACCCGGGATCTAACCGATGAGCAGATCAAGACGGCTGGATTTGACACTTATTTTGTGGATCATACTGCCGGAATCTATCCCACAGCCGCCTCCGGCGCCCCGTGGAATGCGGCGGGAATCGGCGTGAAAGGCGATCTGATCGCTGACCTCACCGAAGACCTGGCAGCAGAGCAGAAGGCTCGGGTAACCTATGATAATATCTTGCGTCTGAGCGACGATCCGGATGTTAACAATGTGATCAAATTCCTGCGTGCCCGTGAAATCGTTCACTTCCAGCGTTTCGGCGAGGGGCTGCGGCTGGCAAAGGACAAGATGAGCGAAAAGAACATCTACTATATGAACCCATCTTTCGACCGGTAACGCTGGTTATCAGCGACTATATTGCATCATGACAACAAAAGGTGCCGCGGAATATCCGCGGCACCTTTTTGTTGCATATGAAATGATGAGCAACTCATGGCAAAGACTCGATTGCACGATTCAGTGTTTCGGTCTCCCCCACTGCCAGCAGGACAGTATTGCCCAAGCGGCTGATCACTGCATCCTCCAGCTTTGGAACCTGATCCGGGCAGTACATAGCGCTGCTCTCAATCCGGCTCTCCACATGCGCCTGACAGGCACTCTCCGCCGCCGTCGCCGCTTCATCGTCTGTCAGGACAAACACCGCGACCTCATCAGCGCTGACCGAGGAATTGGTCGCCATGTAACAGGTGATCTCCTCCACCGTGTCTGCATCCAGCCCAAAGAGGCTGGCAGCCACCGTACCGTCCACCTGCTCCATATCACCGGTAAAAGCTCCGGCGTCCAGAAGTGCCGCAACATCATCAGCGGTATAGGCGCTCTTTTCGCTGCCTCCGCCACACCCGCTCAACAGCAGCAAAACAGTCATGACTGTCGGTATCATCCACTTTTTCATCCGTTATTCTCTGCTCCTCCCTGGATCTATGCCGCTTCCCGGGCGGCCTGATAATCTTCCTGGCTGATGGTATGGCATTTGAGATATTCCAGCCATGTCTGATAGCCCGCTTTCTTAAAGTGAACGCCGTCAGAACTCATGTCTGCCGGAAGCTGTCCCTGGCTGTCCGTGAGGCAACTGGCAGTATCCAGCAGAACAACTTGTTTCTCCTGTGCCACCTGGGTAATCGCCTCATTAAACGCCTTCACGTTCTCATTGTTGATGTAGTAGGCAATCCCATTTGCCTGGGCCATGGATTCATTGACCGGCGGCATGGTCTGCAGATAGATCACCGCATCACTCTGAATTTCCCGGACCTGGTCCACCACCTCTGCCAGCGCCTTCTGATAGGATTGGGCCGGGTATCCCAAATCATTGATGCCGAGCATGATATAAACCTTATTCCAGGTTCCGGTCGACAGCGCCTCCATCAGCGTCATATTCTCACCGTTCACAGCTACCTTCCGGTGCCCGGTATCATCTACTTTAAAAACAGACATGCCCCATTCCCAAAAGAAGGTACCAGTGGTGATCCCGCTGTAAAGCTGAAGGCCCTCTGTCCGGGAGTCCCCCAAAAATACCGCATCCTCAAACCAGCTGTCATCGACAGCCTCTCCTTCTGAAAGGGCAGTACCCAATGTATAGGGACCATCGGCCTCTTCCCCATCTGATGAGGTATTCGGGTCTGTAGCACCTGTCTGTGTGCCGTCATCGTCCGGACCAATTTCCGGCATCCTGACATCGCCGCTGCTATCCTCTGCCTCCTGCGGCGCGCCCGGCCCCTCTCCTTTGCCAATCGCGCCGGCATCCTGAGCGTTGTCCGTATTGTCCCCTGGATCCGGCCGAAAAACCACATAGGCCACCGTTGTTACCAACGCCAGTAGTACCAGCAGGCAGACCAGCCCGCGATAGCGGAAGCGCCGCCTTCTATATCGCATCACACGTTTTCCCATGATGAATCATCTACCTCTAAGGTCCTCAAAAAATCCGCGCTGCCTGACAGCTGCGGTGTGCCTCTATAGGGTATCACTTTGAGTCGAATTCTGTCAACCAGATCTCTGTAACATTTCAGTTACAATCTGGTAACAGGTACTTTAGCTTTCCCGGATGCGGTAAAAAAACACCCCCGGCCTCGCGGCCGGAGATGTTTTTCTCTGTCGCATTACGCCATCAGCTTCTCCAGAGCTGCCAAGCGCAGGCAGGTACAGAACACCTGGATTGCCGTCTCCAGTTCCTCCACCGGAGGCAGGCTGGGAGCGATCCGGATATTCCGGTCTCTGGGATCCACCCCGTAGGGGAAGGTCGCGCCGGCGCCGGTCATCACAACACCCGCTTCCTTGCAGAGAGCCAGCGTCCGCTTTGCCAGTCCGTCCATCGTGTCCACACTGATGAAATAACCGCCTTTGGGACGCTTCCACTGGGCAATGCCCAGCGGCGCGATCTCCGCATCCAGCGCCTCCAATACCGCATCGAACTTCGGCTTCATAATAGCCGCATGTTTCTTCATCAGCTCCAGGGTGTGGGCCTTATCCTTCAGGAATCGGACATGGCGCAGCTGATTCACCTTGTCATAGCTGATGGTCTGAATGCTCATCAGGCCTGTCATATACTTCATGTTGTCCACACTGGTGGCCATAACAGAGATCCCGGCGCCCGGGAAGGTCACCTTGGAGGTGGAGGCGTACTCAAACACCATATCGGGATTTCCTGCCTCTCTGCACAGGGAAAGGATATCCGGGAAGGGGACGAAATCTCCGTCGAACTCGTGGATGCAGTAGGCATTATCCCACATCAGGACAAAGTCTTTCGCCGCCGGTTTCATGCCGGCAATGCGGCGGATGGTCTCATCGCTGTAGATAACACCCTCGGGATTGGAGTATTTGGGCACGCACCACATTCCCTTGACTGCCGGATCCTGAATGGCCTGCTCTACAGCGTCCATGTCAGGGCCGTCGGCCGTCATGGGAATGGTAATCATCTCCATGCCAAAGGACTCGCTGATCTTGAAGTGGCGGTCATAGCCCGGGGAAGGACACAGGAACTTCACCTTGTCCAGTTTCGCCCAGGGCTTTTCGCTATGGAGCAGGCCGTGGGTATACGCCTTGGCGATCGTGTCATACATCAGGTTCAAACTGGCGTTTCCGCCGATAAAGCACTCCTCGCTCTTGCAGCCCAAAATCTCTGCAAAATAAGCCTTGGCACAGGGCAAGCCGCTCAGTTCTCCGTAGTTACGGACATCCATACCATCCACAATGCAGTCCGCCGGATCTGTCAGGGCGGAGAGAAGATCACTGACCATATCCAACTGCGCCTTCCCAGGCTTTCCGCGGGACATGTCCAGCTTCAACCCTTTCTCCTTCAGCTCCTGAAACCGGGCGGAAACTGCATCATACTCCGCCTGCAGCTGCTGCGGGGTCATCTTGGCATATTCCATCTCAAAGAACTCCTTTCCAGTCATTCATGCGCACACATTTGAAAGATCAAGATATTGTGATTATTCTACTACACTTCTCCTGGAATAGCAATAAAAAAGAGAGGGCCGACGCCCTCTCTTTTCATAGCGATCAAAGAATAATGCAGATCAGTCCCCCGCTGCCCTCGTTGACAATGCGCTGTAGTGTCTCCTGAAATTTTCTTCGGGCATCCTCCGGCATGCGCTGGAGTTTAGCCTGCAGGTCCTCGTTGACCAGTTCGTGGAAGCTGCGGCCAAAAATATTGGACTCCCAGATCTTTGCCGTATCCCCCTGGAACTTATCCATCAGGTAGTTGACCATATCCTCGCTCTGTTTTTCGTTGCCGACAATGGGGGATACCGTTGATTCGATGTCCACTTTGAACATGTGGATGGATGGTGCGCTGGCCCGCAGACGGACGCCATACCGTCCCCCCTGCTTCATAATCTCAGGCTCTTGCAGGATCAACTCATCCATCCCCGGCATGACGATGCCGTAGCCTGTCTCGTGGACACTCCTCAGCGCCTCAGATACCTTGTCATAGGCGCTTTTCACCTCCGCTAACTCCGTCAGCAGGCTCATCAGATCTCCGTCGTCAGCAATGGAAAAACCGGACTGGGCGCTGATCGTGTCGTAGAACAACTGCCGCGGCAGCTCCAGCTCCACCCCAGCCACGCCTTTCCCCAGATCGATACCAGTGATATGGGCATCTTTGATCTCCTCTGCATCTCCAATTTCTTCCATGGCGGAGCGGACCTGCCGCACGTGTTCCAGCCCCGCGGCCGCCTCCCGGATGCGCGTATAAATGCCGCTCTTGATCGGATGATCCATCTGCAATGCATCCACCCAGGATGGCAGGAAGAAATCCAGCTCACACAGCGGAAACTCAAACAGGACTGCCTGCAGAATCTGCTTGATATCCTGTTCATTCAGCGTCAGGCAGTTGATTGGCATGCATGCCACGCCGTGCTTTTTCGAAATCTCCTGGCTGATGGACTGTGCCCGCTGGGAAGAGGGCTCCTCGCAGTTGAGCAGGACGATGAAAGGCTTCCCCAGCTCTTTCAACTCCCCGATCACCCGATCCTCCGGCTCAATGTAATCCTCACGGTCGATCTCTGTGATGCTTCCATCTGTCGTGATTACAATGCCGATGGTACTGTGCTCTGTGATGACCTTCCGAGTGCCGATCTCCGCGGCCTCGGCCATAGGAATTTCCTCCTCAAACCAGGGCGTCATCACCATGCGCGGCTGGCCGTCCTCATACTGGCCCATGGCCCCCTTGACCATATAGCCTACACTGTCAATCAGCCGCACAGACACAGTCGCTCCATCCCCGAGAGAGACCTCCACCGCCTCCTCAGGCACAAATTTCGGCTCTGCTGTCATCACAGTTTTGCCGCTTCCGCTCTGCGGCAGTTCGTCAATGGCCCGCTCACGCCGGTAAACATTTTCAATGTTAGGAATCACCTGCGTCTCCATAAAACGCTTGATGAAGGTGGACTTTCCTGTCCTCACCGGTCCCAGCACGCCCAAAAACAGACTGCCTTCTGTCCGCTTCGCAATATCCTGATAGATGGATGTGTTCGTCATAGACTCCGCCCTCTTTTCCAAAGTCTTTCACTGCATCATATGAGCGGGTGGTCAGGCTTATACCAAAAAGTTCCCCATGGCAATCCCACGCAAATCGTCAAATTTATGTAAAATATGCACAAGTCCATCTGATATTCAAGGAATAGATTTAGAAGAAACGTTTCTTTACAGCCAATGCTTTAGTATGATAAATTGGTAGTGCAATAAATTTTGCAGTTACCTGGAAGGTAGGAGGAATGAAAAGATGAAAAAGCTCATTGCGCTGCTTCTGGCACTGTCCATGGCCCTGGCTATGGCCGCCTGCGGCAGCAACAACAGCAGTAATACTGCCAACGGCACTGCAGCGAATAACAGCGGTACCTCTAACGACTCCGGTGATTCGGCCGGGGATGCCGGCACGGAGAGTGATTTGGCTTATGTCCAGGACAAGGGCACCCTGGTGGTCGGCATCACTTACTTTGACCCCATGGATTACAAGGAAGAGGGCAGCGACGAGTGGGTCGGCTTTGACGCCGACATGGCCAAAGCCTTTGCCGAAAACCTGGGCGTAGAGGTCGAGTTCCAGGAGATCACCTGGGATTACAAGGTGGAGGAGCTGAACTCCAAAGCCATCGACTGTGTGTGGAACGGCATGACCTTGAACGATGAGGTCCAGGCCGCCATGAGC
>CALXDF010000018.1 GCA_944386995.1 uncultured Oscillospiraceae bacterium | reverse complement strand
ACCGGCGAGGCCAGCGTGGGAGACGGCGTGGACGCCATCACCGGCGCCACCGTGACCTCCCGGGCCATCGCCCGGGGCGTCAGCTCCGCCTGCGCCTATGTCACCGGCGCGGACGTCAGCACGTCCGCTACAGAGTGGGGAGGTTGATGGAAGATGAAAAAAGCGATTCTGTCCCCCCTCTGCTCCCTGACATTGTGCCTGTCGGCGGTGCTGCTCGCTGCGGGCCTTGCCGCCCAGATCGCCCGGGCCTTTGTCCCCAATGTGATCCTGCCGCCCCTGGACATTCCCACGCTGGCGGCGCTGTCCCTCATCGCCCTGGTGCTGGAGGTGCTCCTCTTCGGCGTGCCTCATCGGTTCTGGGCCGCGTCCCTGATCGTGGGGGTCATTGACTTTGGCCTTTTGTCCCTGTGCGCCGGGGCGGTGCCCACGGTCCTGGAGGCCCTGCGGGCGGGCATCCTGGGGGGCGTTGTGTGCCTGGTGTGCGAGGTGCTGCTCCACTCCATTCTGGACCGGCTCTCCTCCGGCGCGGTGGGGAAGCACCGCCGGAGCATGGCGGTGGTGTCCGCGCTGCTGCTGTGGCTGGCGGTCCAGAGCCTGATGAGCGTGGGGCTGTAGGGGCCCGCGTCAAGCAAGATAGAACAGAGGCAGGGGAGTTTCCCCTGCCTCTTAACGTTTCAAAAAAGCGGCGGAGGCCACTTTCTTGAGAGCGATGTGCAGAAAATGGACCTCGATTCCGGCGGCCTCACTTGCTTGCAGATTGCTGGATGATATTTTCAGCAATGGCCATAGCTTCACGGGAAAAATTGTCCGCAATTCCCTGACCGCTGATTTCGTAAAGGAAGTCACCAATGATGAAGCTCAAGTGGCCGCGCTGGTGCGGGAGACTTTCCTGGACGCAAATGGCAGTTCCATTACAGTAAGCTGTAGGGGTGATTTGAAAAAAATCCTCTGGAAGGATCTCCTTTGATCTACACTTTACGGAAAGATCTTCGGCATAACTTCCTGCCATATCAAAATACCGTATACTGTAGCCGGCAGGCCTTCCCGAAAAGCGTGTCCTGAGGGAAACAAGATAGCTGCCCTCTGCGGATGGCAATACAGTCTCCTCGGGAAGATTGCATATACGGCCGACCCGATCGGAGAGCTCCGCATAGGTATCCACCCGATAAAGGGGCGATCCTTCGGCACGCACGAGTGCCAAAACCAAATGCCAAACACGAGGAGAACAGTGAACACCACCCATTTGGGGCGAATCCTGCGAATCACATTTTTCATATGAGCACTCCTTTTTACAGGGATGATCCTCCTTATATCCCAAAGGCGCCTGCAGATCTCGCGTATGATTTGTCAGTACAGCAGATTTCGCGCCATGGTTCAAGAAATTGGGCCTATGCGCGAATATTCCAACGATCCGGAGGGATTGCCTCTGGCAAAGGACGATACAAACGCGCCTTGGGAAGGGCCTCCCAGGCGCGTTGTCTCTTTTTATCTTTCAAAATTCCTCCAGCGAGAACACGCTCTCCCGCAGGCGGCGCCGTGGGCCGCGGCGTTCTCCCGGGCGCGGCAGAGCATCGCCTCCGCCCCATCCACCCCGGTGACAGAGTGGACGGCCAGGGCGAGATTGATGGCAAAAAAGCCCGGGCCGGTGCCCGCGTTCAGAATCTCCGGCACCCCCTCCGCCGGGGCCATGGAGAGGCTCTTCCCCCGCCGGACCCGACGTTTCCGGTTGATCATCTCCCGGCGGTTCTGCCGGGAACAGCTGTCTGAACGGACGTTTCAGCGGTCCCGGATGCCGTCCCAAAGGGGGCGCTGCTCCGCCGCCTGTCTCAGATCTGCCTCGTCCTTTCTCACAGTCTGTCATCTCCGGACGGCGGGGCGGCGGAGCACGGGGCCTTTTTCCCCATAACGGCGAAGTATACGATCACAAAGCACACCATGGCTGTGGCCCAGGTGATGGGGTAGACGCTGGCAATGGCCCCCAGCGTGTGGAAGTGCCGGGAAAACAGCGCCAGCAGCCCTACCCGGGCCACGCAGAGATTGACGAGAATGATTCCCATGGAGCTCAGGGAGTAGCCCATGCCCCGCAGGGCGCCGCCGCAGGCCTCCATGATGGGATAGACCCAGTAGGAGGGCAGCACCACAGCGCCGATGACCATGGCGTCGGCAATCACGGCCGCGTCGTCAATAAACCAGCCATACACCGTGCCCTGGAAGAGATAAATCATCCCGGAGATCCCTGCCGTGACGGCTACGCCCAGGGCTGCGGCCACCGCCGTGCCCCGGCGGATCCGGTGCAGCTGCCCTGCGCCCATATTCTGTCCGGCAAAGGTGGTGGAGGCCTGTCCGAAGGCCATGATAGGCAGATAGATGAAATTCTCCACCTTGTAGTAGGTGGCGAAGGCGGCCACCGCCGTCTCCCCCAGGCCGTTGATATAGTATTGCACCATTACGTCGGAAAAGGTGATGACAATGGTCTGAATCCCAGAGGGCAGCCCTACCCGCAGCACCCGGCCCAGCAGGCGGGCGTCCCACCGGAGCATTTTATGGGACAGCCGGACCGGCCGGCCGGGCCGGCTCAGACAGAGCAGCACCGCCGCCAGAGACATCCACTGGCACAGCACGGTGGCGATGGCGGCTCCCGCCACGCCCAGCGGGATCACCAGGATCAGCAGACAGTCCAGCAGCACGTTGACCACCCCGAAGACCGCCAGAATTCCCAGGGGGGTGCGGGAATCCCCGCAGGCGCGCAGGGCTCCGGCGCACATGTTGTAGAGAATGCTGGCGGGGAGGCTGAGAAAGTAGATCCGGATGTATACCACCGCCTGGGGCAGCACCGAGGCCGGCGTGTCCAGAATGCGGAGGATCCCCGGGGCAAAGCACAGCCCCAGCAGCATCAGAACTACGCCGCCCGCCGCCCCGAACAGCAGAGAGGTATGGAGCGCCCGGTCGGCCGTCTCGGCGTCCTGAGCACCGATGGCCTGGGCTGCCACCACACTGGTGCCCACGGCGATGCCGCTGAACAGCCCGATGGTGCAGGTCACCAGAGTTCCGCTGGCGCCTACGGCCGCTGCCGCGGTGGTGCCCAGAAAGTTGCTGACCAAAAAGAAGTCGGCGGTATTATAGAGCTGCTGGAACACGCTGCTGCCGATCAGGGGCAGAATGAACCAGAACATGGTGGTGCCGATGGGGCCCTCGGTCATACAGACGGATTTTTTCATGGCATCTCCCTGCGTTTTCCGCGCCGCTGCTTCACGGCCCGGATCTGAAAGAGGGGCGTGGCGGAGCGTCTCCGCGGAGCCGACCACACCGGTGAAGGGACAAGCTTCGTATTTCCTGCTATCTATATTACAGTATAGATCCTCTGCTGTCAAAAGCCCGGAGAGGATATTTTCCGCCTTCTTTTGCGCCTTGATGTGATTTCCACAAAAGGATCTCCCGGCGGGGTGGATGGCTGCCCCCGTTTCCGCGCAGACGGCGCCTGCCGGAGGTCCCGGCAGGCGCCGCAGGGGGTGCTGTTCTGTTTCCGGCGCTTACACCAGCCCCAGGTTCTCCCGGAGGGCCGTGCGCAGGGCCACCAGATCCGCATCCTCCCAGAAGAACCGGACCTTCTCCGCCGCCACGGCGTCCCCCTGCGGCTCGCCGCCCAGGACGAACACGGCGAAGGTGTCGGCAATGTCCTCATGGAAGTAGTTGGCGCCGTACTGGCTGACGTACTTGGTGGGGTTCTCGGCGTAGTCGTTTACCCCGGTATCCCCCAGGTCCGCCCAGAACCGGTCATAGAATTCCTTGCGGAAGGAGCCCTCCACAAAGCACGCCGGGTCGTGGGTGCTGCCGCCTCCGCTGAGATCCACCTGGGTCTCGTCCTCCAGCAGCGCGTGGCCGTACTCGTGGAGGATGGTATAGGTGAGCTTGCTCCAGTCCCGTTTCTCCCCGTTCTCATCGTAGACGTCGTAGTAGTCGATGGTGATGGCGAAGCGGGTGTTGTCATTGGTGCCGTCCCCGTTCTCCATGGGGGCGGTGTAGGCCAGCACGTTGCTGCACCCGTCGGTAAAGAGGTTGAACTGGGCGATCCTCTGCCGGGACTCCAGGGGCAGGATGGTGCAGAGATAGTCCCACACCGCCTTGTCGGCGCTGTCGGTGATCTCCGCCTGGCCGTTCACCACCTCGTAGGAGGAGAGGACGTTGCTCAGCCCCAGGGAGTAGCTGCCCACAGAGACGGTGCAGCTGTCCCCCTCCCCGGGGGTGAGGGTGATGTATTTGCTGTAGATGATGTCCGCCCAGCCGGTGCTGTCCGCGCTGTCGGCGGTGGGCTCGCCGTACATCGCCTCGATGAGCTCCCGCACCTGCCCGGCGGTGTAGCCCGTCTCCGCCGGGCGGATCTCGATGGACTGCAGAAAGCCGTTGCGGTACTGGTAGTAGGTGTTCATGGGGGTATCCCCGTCAAACCAGGTCATGGAATACCGGTAGGTCTCATAGGTGTCCGTCCACCCCTCGCCGGAGACGGTGTTGGTGTCCACCAGCTCCCCGGCCGCGCCCACATAGGCCTCCGTATCCCGGAGGGAGGCGCCGAAGTAGATCACGTTCTGCCGGGTCTGGCGGTAGGTGTAGGTATACAGTCCCCGTAGTTCCTCCCAGTAACAGACAAAATTGTCCATCACATGCTGTGCCGCTGCTACCGCCGTCTCTGCGGCGGAGGCGATGGCGTAGGGATTGAGCCCCCCGGCGGTGTCGGCGGCGGTGTGGTAGAGATAGCCCCGGTCCTTCTGCATCAGCATCACGGAGGGCACCTCCGCCAGTTGGAAGGAGGTGTGGTCACTGGCGCTCTCCGCCGTCAGAGCCAGGGAGGGGTCCTTCTCCTGGAGCAGGTTGCTGACCCAGTTGGGCTCCCCGTCCACTGTGGCAATCACCGTGTCCTCCGTGCCCAGGCCCCCCAGCATGTCGAACTGGATGTCCCCGATGGTCAGTAGTTTTTCATAGTCGGAGAGGCTCTCCACATAGGCCCGGGAGCCGTTCTTCCCGTTCTCCTCGTCGGTGAAACTGATGAAGCGGAGTTCTGCCGCCCCCTCCACATCCTTCAGGGCCTCCGCCGCGTACAGCAGGGCCG
>CALXDF010000017.1 GCA_944386995.1 uncultured Oscillospiraceae bacterium | reverse complement strand
AAGACCACCTTGCCGCAGGCGGCGCCGGGGGAGGCGGCCAGGCCCTTGCCCACGGCCTGGGCCTTCTTCAGGGCCTCGGCGTCAAAGGTGGGGTGCAGCAGGGCGTCCAGCTGCTTGGGCTCCACGCGGCACACGGCCTCCTTCTCGTCGATCATGCCCTCGTCCACCAGGTCCACGGCCACCTTCAGGGCGGCGGCGGCGGTGCGCTTGCCATTGCGGGTCTGGAGCATGTAGAGCTTACCGTTCTCAATGGTGAACTCCATGTCCTGCATGTCTTTATAGTGTTGCTCCAGCTTGTTGGCGATGGCGGCAAACTGGTCGTACACCTCGGGCATCTCCTCGTGGAGTTTGGAGATGGGAGAGGGCGTGCGCACGCCGGCCACCACGTCCTCGCCCTGGGCATTGATGAGGTATTCGCCAAACAGGGCCTTCTCGCCGGTGGCAGGGTTGCGGGTGAAGGCCACGCCGGTGCCGGAGGTATCGCCCATGTTGCCGAACACCATCATCTGCACGTTGACAGCGGTGCCCCAGGAGGAGGGGATGTCGTTCATGCGGCGGTAATAGATGGCGCGGGGGTTGTCCCAGGAGCGGAACACCGCGCGGACAGCGCCCATGAGCTGCTCACGGGCATCCTGGGGAAAGTCCTCGCCGATCTTCTCCTTGTACTCGGCCTTGAACATCTCGGCCAGTTCTTTCAGGTCCTTGGCGGTCAGCTCGGTATCCTGGGTAACGCCGCGCTGCTTCTTCATCTCGTCGATCATTTCCTCGAAATGCTTCTTGCTCACTTCCATGACCACGTCGGAGTACATCTGGATGAAGCGGCGGTAGGAGTCCCAGGCAAAGCGGGGGTTGTGGGTCTTCTTGGCCACAGACTCCACCACTACATCGTTCATGCCCAGGTTCAAAATCGTGTCCATCATGCCGGGCATAGAGGCCCGGGCACCGGAGCGGACGGATACCAGCAGGGGATTGTTCTTATCGCCGAACTTCTTGCCGGTGATCTCCTCCAGCTTGCCCATGTACTCCATGATCTCATCCTGGATCTCGGCATTGATCTGCCGGCCATCCTGGTAGTACTGGGTGCAGGCCTCAGTGGTAATGGTAAAGCCCTGGGGCACAGGCATGCCCAGGTTGGTCATTTCTGCCAGGTTGGCACCCTTGCCGCCCAGCAGCTCGCGCATTTTTCCGTTACCCTCGGAAAAAAGGTAGACGAACTTCTTGCTCACGATGCATCCTCCTGTAAACATTTTCTTTCATTAAGACTCTCAGGGAATTCTATTATAAAAAAGATTGCCAGGTTTTGCAAGAGCATTCCGGTAAAATTCCTTTCATATTTTGCAAAAAAGTGAGAAAACGGACAGAAACGAACGTTAAAATATTCACACGCACTCTTTTGTTGCTTTTCTGGGAAAAAGTGTGGTAGAATAAGTATGATTACGCATCGGCAGCAGACCGTGCAGGAAGGATGTGGACATGCAATGGAGCACCTGGAACTTCAGACAGGGAGCGCCCTGGCCGGCCGGATCGCGCTGCTGGCGGCGCACAACCAGCTCAGCCACGCCATCATCCTCACCGGGCACCGGGACCTGATCGCCGCCGGCCGCTATCTGGCCGCAGCCATGGAGTGCACCGGGGAGCATCCTCCCTGCGGTCACTGCGGCCCCTGCCGCAAGGTGCTCGCGGGCATCCATCCGGATGTGCAGGTGGTAGAGGACCGGGAGCACAAGATGATATCCATGGATGTGCTGCGCGCCCTCCGCGCCGATGCCTATATTCTGCCCAACGAGGGCCGGCGGAAGGTCTATATTTTCCCGGACTGCACCCTGCTGGACGCCAAGGCCCAGAATGTGCTGCTGAAGGTAGTGGAGGAGGGGCCTCCCCATGCCGCCTTCCTCTTCAGCGCGCAAAACAGCGCGGTGCTGCTGCCGACGGTGCGCTCCCGCTGTGTGGAGTGGAACCTGGGGGATGAGGACCAGGCGGCCTCCGCCGGCGACAGCCGGGCGGAGGAGCTGTGTGCCCTGCTGGACCGGCGGGACACACTGGGCCTTGCGGCCTTTTTCACCGACCTGGAGACCCGGAAAATCTCCCGGGAGGAGCTCCAGTCCCTGTTGGAGCACACCTGGGAGCTGGTGGGGCAGTCCCTGTTGGCGGCCTCGGGCTGCGGCGGCAGGAATCTGTGCCCCCACCTGAGCCGGCGCCAGCTCAGCGCTGCGGCAGACGTACTGCGGGATGCTGCCGCCCAACTGCGCTTCAACTTGGGGGTGGGGCACATGGCAGGTGCCCTGGCGGTGCTGCTGCACGAGCGCACCGGCCGGTAAACGCCCCCGTTAAGATCTGGAAGAACAAAAAGGAGGGGTATTCCCTTGACAGAAGTCATCAGCGTCCATTTCCGCAACGGATGCAAAACCTACTATTTTGATCCCCAGGGCATTGAGGTGCCCACCGGTGAGCAGGTCATTGTGGAGACCGCCGCAGGCAACGAATTTGCCACCTGTGTGGAGGGAAACCACATGGTGCCCGACCAGCAGGTGGTCAAACCTCTGCGGCCCTTGATCCGCCTGGCCACGGAAAACGACCGGCGCACCGATGCCTATAACCGCAGCCGGGAGAAGGAGGCCTTCGCCATCTGCGAGAAAAAAATCGCCGCCCACAAGCTGGAAATGAAGCTGATCCGGGTGGAGAGCAACTTCGACGGCAGCAAGATCATCTTTTTCTTCACCGCCGAGGGGCGGGTCGACTTCCGTGAGCTGGTGAAAGACCTGGCGGGCGTGTTCCGCTCCCGCATTGAGCTGCGGCAGGTGGGTGTCCGGGACGAGGCAAAGATGGTCGGCGGTCTGGGCATCTGCGGCCGTCCTCTGTGCTGCAGCCAGTTCCTGGAGAACTTCATGCCCGTGTCCATCAAGATGGCCAAGACTCAGAATCTGAGTCTGAATCCCACCAAGATCTCCGGCACCTGCGGGCGGCTGATGTGCTGCCTGAAGTATGAGCAGAACGCCTATGAGGATGCCGCCAAGCGCATGCCCAAAAACGACTCCTTTGTCAACACCCCCGACGGGCCGGGCAACGTGTGCAGTGTGGACCTGCTCCAGGAAGAGGTCAAGGTCCGCCTGGATGAGACCCCGGAGAGTCCTCGCCGCTATAAGGCCTGCGAGCTGCAGATCCTGCGCAACGGCAAAGGCAGTCGGGAGGGGATCGAAATCCCCGCCCAGCGCCCCGCCCGCTTTGTCCGTCCGGAGCCGGAACGAGACGACTTCTTTTCCGCCAGCTTCGACTTCGTGGAACAGCCCCTGGAGCCGGCGCCTGCCGAGCAGCCCGGCGAGGAGAAGCGTGAGCGCAGCAGCCGTCGGCGCAGCCGCGGCGGCCGCGGCCGGAGCAAAGATGGTTCCAAGCGGGAGACCTCCGCTCTCCAGGAGAACCGGGAGTCCTCCAAACAGGCGGAAGCAAAGGTGGAGCGAATTCCCATCAAAGCCAGCGGTGATCTGACCGCAGAAAAAAAAGCCGCCGCTGACCGCCGGTTCAGCAGCGAGCAGCGGGGGGAGAAAAAGTCCCAGGAGAAGCGCCAGGCCAAGGCCGCATCCCACCAGCCCGCCAGGGCCGATGGCGCGGAAAAGCCCGAGAAAGCGCCAGGGGAAGGCTCCGGCAGCAGGCGGCGGCGCAGGCCCCGCCGGCGCCGGTCCGGCGGGAACGGCGGTCCCCAGACAGCCCCAAAAAGTGAGGATTGACCCCCATGCCCCGGGAATGGCTCCGCCGCTCCCGGGGCTGATTCTCTGCCTGCCGGAATTTTTTTGTTTCAGGAACTATATTTGTTCATATTTCTGCGGTACAATAGAGAAAAAATCTCCAAGAGGTCGATGGAATGAGCAGATTCTTTGACAAGCTGCGCAATGGCATGGCCCGCTTTATGTACGGCCGCAACGGGGCCGACGCGCTTAACTGGGCCATTTTTGTGCTGTACTTGCTGATTCTGGTGCTGAGTGCGCTGGTGGCACCCATGACGACCCGTGTGTGGGTCTACACACTGTTCAATGCACTGTCCTTTGCGCTGGCAGTCGTGTATATCTTCCGCGCTTTTTCCCGGAACCTGGACAAGCGGCGGGCGGAAAATGCCCGGTTTCTCCAGTGGTGGACCCCCAAGCGTCAGGCGGTGCGCAACTGGAATTTCCGCCGCCGGGACCGGGAGCACTGCTATATCAAGTGCAGGCACTGTGGTACCCGGCTGCGCCTGCCCCGCGGCAAAGGAAAAATCCAGGTCACCTGTCCCAAGTGCCATGAAACCACCATCACCCGGACGTGACCACAGCCCCTCCTGCGGCATAGGATAGCCCCAGGAGGGGTTTTTCTATGCGCGAAAGATTGGAGCGCCTGCTCTGCGTCAAAAGCATCGTAACGCTGATCCTGGCCGGCACCTTTGTCCATCTGGTGATCCAAGGGAGCATCGGCGGCCAGGAGTTTATGACGGTATTTACTATGGTCATCTCCTTCTATTTCGGTTCCCAGATCGAGGGCGGAGGCCGGCAGTAGCGCGGGCGCACTGTCCTGTTTTTGGGATAGTCCGTGCGGTATACTCCAGGCAATCAATGGAGAAGGAGTTGACTGCTATGACCCGTCCCACCTGTACCGTGATCGATTTTACCGCCCACCGCCGGATGCGGGTCCGGGAGCGCCGCCGGGCCCTGTGGTACTTCCTGCTGGCTCTGCTGCCGCAGCGCCTGGCCATGGCCGTGCTGGGGCTGTACGGGGTCCTGCGGCTCCTGCTGGCGCCGGAGGTGCCCTTCTCCTACTACACCGGCCCCCTGAGCATCCTGTGGCCTGTGGCATTTTTTCTGCTGCTGATCAGCTACGTCAGCGACTGCCTCCTCTGGCGGGAGGCGTGGGAAGAGGCGTAAGGCAAAGCCCCGCAGCCGCATGCTGCGGGGCTTTGCCTCTGTCCTTTGTACCTGTTACCCCCTGCCAGGGATGGCCGGTCGGTCAGAGAGCATGACCCGCCCCAGGCAGACCAGGCTCCTGCCGGAATCCCGGGGCAGCACCACATCCGCTGCTGAGCGGGCCCGATTCAGAGAGAAAAGATACACCATCCCCAGCGCATCCCGGTAATACTGTTTGCACAGCATCTCCCCATCTACACAGAAGATTCCCACATCTCCGTTTTCCAGGGGATCCCGGTTGACATAAACTACGCCGCCGTCGGCAATATAGGGTTCCATGGAGTCCCCCTGAATCCGCACGGCAAATTCCGCCCCCAGGGGCACCTCTCCGGTAACGGGAATCAGGTCGTAGTCCTCTCCGGCCACCGGCGCCGGGTAGCCTGCGGCGGCAGGCTCTCGGTAGAGGGGGATCTCTCGGGCTTCTGCCGGCGCGCTCCACTGCTCCAGGTCAGCCTGGTAGGCGTGGAGGGCCCCCAGCACAGCATTCACCGCCTGCCGCCCGGCCAGGGAGAGCCGCCGGTACTTCTCCACCAAAGTCTGCTCCTCCGCGTCGCAGCGGAACCCGTCCCCCCTCAGGACATCCTGATAGAGATAATTGGGATCCACCTGCAGCGCATGGAAAAGCCGCAGGAGCACATCCTCCTTGGGATAGCTGACTCCTGTCTCATAATTCCCGATGGCTGAGCGGGTAACCCCTACCCGCTCGGCCAGCTGATCCCGGCTCAGGCCCATGGCCTCCCGCCGCTCCCGCATCCGCTGTCCGAAACTCATGGCTCTCCCCCCTGTGGAAATGGTCTTCTGCCGCCATTTTAATCCAGATTCTTGTTTTTGTCAAATTATAAAAACAAGAATCTTGTTAAATTTTCGTTGACAAGACAAGATACTTGTGATAATATACCTATTGTAACAAGAATCTTGTTGCATTGCAGACAACCAACAGGCTCAGCATATGGCCCGCCAGGGGATGGGCTGCGCTGCTCCATTGTGCCTGCCTGGCCGAAACCACCCCGCCGGCGGCAGATGCTGCTCTGGAGGAACGCAGGCAGCACCCCCAGCAATGAACCAGCCGTTCGCAGGGCGGCACACCAGCTGCCGCGCGGCGGCCCCGGGTGACAGCCTGAAAGGAGCGCAGCGGCGCGGGTGGGTTCGCTTTTCTGCGGGAAGGCCGCGCCGGCTGCAAGGTCCTGCCGCGGCTTTGTCAATCGCCGGCTTCCAAATCCACAGCAAAACAAAACGGCAACCCCGGACGGGGTCACCGTTTTGCTGGGATGGACAGTTAAAGTCGATATTTCCCCGAATATAAAATGCCGCCCGCAGGGCGGCATCCCAAACCGGAGCCCAGCGACAGCGGGTCCGGTTTGGAAAGGAGGAGCAAGGGAGCGGGCGGATGACGTCTTTTGGGCCATAGGTATAAAAAGACGTCGGAGCAAAGCGAACTTTGCTCCGACGTGGTGGGAGCGGGTGGATTCGAACCACCGAAGTCGTCGACAACAGATTTACAGTCTGCCCCCTTTGGCCACTCGGGAACGCTCCCATATGCGCTTGTCCTGCTAAGAAGAAGGAAGTTGGAGCTGGTAGACGGACTCGAACCCCCGACCTGCTGATTACAAATCAGCTGCTCTACCAACTGAGCTATACCAGCATGATTAGCAGCGAGGATTATCATAGCAGATTGTTTCCTGGTTGTCAAGCAAAAAAACAGAAACTTTGCAAATTTTTAGGAGGAACTTGTGTGAACATCAGGGAGAAACATCACCGCGACCCCCAGCGCCGCCCGCCATGGGCGCATTGTTCCCTGTGCGGCGGGGAACTATACCAGGGAGACGAGTGCTGGAGGATCAACGGCAGCACGCTTTGCCGCAGCTGCCTGGGCGACTACGCTGCCGACGCTTTTGCCGCTCACCGCCGGATCTGCGGAGAGGAGGCGCCGCTGTGACGCTGCAGGAAATGGCAGGGGAGTACCGCCGCAGCTGTGCCCTGATCCAGGAGCGCATGGGCCTGCTGCGCCGCAGCCTGCGGACAGAGGAAGACCTTCTGGCCGCCCAGCAGCTTCGGCAGCGCCTGGCTGAGCTCTCTGCCCTGTACCGGGAGGGCCGGGAGATCGCCCTCCATCTGGAGCACTACTACGACAGGAGGTACCACACCCATGGGAAATTCTCGTTCTAAATCACGGGCAGCACCGGCCTTTACCTACCGCAACAATGAATTTCTGGGAGACCTGCCGGTCTGGAAGCGTCAGCACAGCGCCGACAATTCCGAGCAGCTGGAGCGTTTGCGCCGCAACCTGCGCAGGGCCCGGGAACAGGAGCTGACGGAACGGCAGCGCCAGCTGCTGGAAATGTACTATGACGAGGGCAAGAGTATGTCCCGGATTGCCGCATCCCTGCGGATCAATAAATCCACTGTGTCCCGGACCATTGCCAGGGGCAGGAAACGACTTTATCGCTACTTGCAATACAGCCTGTGATTTGATATAAATAGTACATACACCCCCGCATGTTCAGGTCTGAGTTCATTCTGTACAGATGGAGGAACGGCTATGCTGCACACCACCATAAAAAACAAGTGGGTTCGCGTTTTGGCCGCCGCCGCAGGCGCGGTTCTCTGCGGCCTTGGCGTCAACCTGTTCCTGGTGCCGCTGAATCTCTACACCGGCGGGATTCTCGGCGTGTGCCAGCTGCTGCGCACCCTGATCTACCAGGCGCTGGGCATCACCGACGGATATGACTTCTCCGGAATCCTGTACTACCTGGTCAACATTCCCATCTTCCTTATGGGGTTCCGCTCCCTGGGAAAGGACTTTTTCCGCAGCAGCCTGCTGTGCGTCACCGTCTACACCGGCGCGCTCAGCCTGGTGCCCATCCCCTCCGCCCCCCTGGTGGCGGACCTGCTTACCGGGTGCCTGCTGGGGGGCGCCATTGTGGGCCTGGGCTCCGGCATCATGCTGACCTACGGCGCCTCCTGCGGCGGCACGGATATGCTGAGCCTCTGCTTTGCCAAGCGGGGGGCGCGGTTCACCATCGGCCGGGTGAACATCGTCTTCAACGGGATTCTCTACGGCCTGTGCGGCATCCTTTTCAGCGTGGAGACCATGATCTACTCCATCCTCTACATTGTGTTCTGCTCTGTGGTGCTGGACCGGGTTCATCAGCAGAGCATCAATGTGCAGATGCTGATCTTCACCAAAAATCACGCAGTGGATCTCTCAGACTATATTCTCCAGCATCTGCACCGGGGCGTCACCTGGTGGGACGGTCAGGGCGTCTATACCGGAGAAAAGGTGAAAATCATCTGCGTGTGCCTTTCCAAGTATGAAATCAACGACCTGCGGGAGGAGCTTCACCGCCAGGACCCCCACGCCTTTTATATTGTCCAGGAGGGGGTCCACCTGAGCGACAACTTTATCCGCCGTCTTTCGGAGTAGGCTTCACCGCGCTGCTCCGCCGTACAAGAGGAGGGGAGGAAATTCCAAAGGATTTCCTCCCCTCCTCTTTCTGGCCTGTCACATCTCCCCGAGCAGAAACTCCACCCGCCCCCGGTACTCGCTGTTGAGCACCTCCATCAGATCCTCCGGGCTCTCCTGGCAGCCATTTTCCAGCCACATCTTGATGATTCTGGTAATGCCGGCCCGGAAAAATTCCATGTGGTAGGAGACAAAGCGGGACCCGAAATGCCGCTGGGCCAAGTCTCTGTCGTATGCGATGATCTGGTACTTCCCGTCGTACCCCAATTTGAAATAGGTTCTGTAGAAAATCTGGTTGTCTTTAATATGGCGGAAAAGCTTCAGATAGTTATTGCTGTTGAAGCTCTCTGTCCGTTCCTCCCGATACAGCTCGGAGACGGCGTCCTCCAGCCGGTCCCGGATGGCGTCGGCCAGGGCATAGAGGTCAGCGTAATTGGCATAGAAAGTGGTGCGGTTCAGTCCTGCCTGTTTGCAGATCTCGGATACCGTAATCTCATCCAGTTCCCTGGTCTGGAGCAGCTCAATAAAAACCTGCTCCAGGCGCTCTCTGGATGCCTTTCTCCGCCTATTGTTCGGTGTATTCAAGGCGCCCCTCCTCTTTATCTCAACATTTGTTGGTATATTGGTGATTGTTTTCCTTCCTGCTGCATAGTATACTCAATTTGCTTCAAAACAACAAGTGTTGTTTTAATATCAAATATGAGGCAGGAGGTTTCTCTCATGAAAAAAAGCAGCTTTACAGCGATGATTCTGGGAACGATCAGCGGCGTACTGTTCGCGCTGGGGATGTGCATGGCTCTGATTCCGGCCTGGAATGCCCTGCGCCCCGGCGTGGTCTTTGGCGGCGTGGGGCTGTTGCTGGCCCTGGTCACGCTGCTGGTGTGGCGGAAAATGGAGGGGCGCGCTCCGGTCCGCTTCTCCGGAAAGGCTGTAGTCACCGTGCTGGTGGGCATTGCGGGCGCGCTGGCACTGGGTGTCGGGATGTGCTTCTGCATGGTTTGGGAGCAGATGATCCTGGGGATCTGCATCGGGCTGGCCGGTATCGTCATTCTTCTGTGTCTGATCCCACTGACAAAGGGCATCCACGCATAAGCCGGGAATCGCAGAAAGGAGCGCACAAATGGCAAAATCAAAGCTCGTCCAGGCAAACGCCCACATCGCAGAGCGCGTCACCGGCGCCTTTGCGGCCGTTCAGGATACGGTTGTTTCCAGCTATACCAAGGTGGAAGACGCCTTTGTGGATCGCTATCTGACCCGAGAAGGCGAGAGCGTATCCCAGGCCAAGGAGCGCCTGCGAAAAGAAGAACAGGCGCGGCAGCACCCCGATCTGAAATGAAAAGTCAGGCCCCCAGGCGGAAAATCGCCTGGGGGCCCGTTTTTGATTAAGGCATGTACCAGTAGGAGTGGAACCCGGAGATCTGCTGGACGCTGCCCCGGGGCATCTGCCTGAGGGCGTTCCAGACGTTCAGGTAGTCCCCGCCGCCGAAGCTGATGCAGCAGGAGGAAAACCAGAGAAGAATGTCGCTGCCCGCCCCGCTGTAGGGGGTCAGGCACCAGAGGAGGAAGGGCAGCCATCCGAATATCAGGTTGGGCAGCAGGCTCATGAGGATGAACCGCCCCCTGGAGACGGGCCGGGTGCACACCACAAAGGCCATCAGGTCCTTGGGCGAGACAAAGAGATGCACCTCCGCCCCCCGGCCGAAGCACAGGCCGTGGAGCAGCTCGTGGGGCAGCAGGGTCAGGAAGGAGGCGGCAAAGCCCGCCATAAACCAGAACCCGGCCCCCAGCACCAGCCCGCCCCGGAGGGGGATGGTCACTACCCCCAGCGCCGCCGCTGCGGCCAGGGCCAGGAGGGACCACTTCATAGCCGCAAGGTTCAGCGCCGCAGTGTCCGCCGGCTCCCGGAAGGGCACCGCCCCTGGTGGCAAGTCCGCCCGGGGCAGCTGGCTCTCTCCGGTGTAGCGTCCCCGGTAGATGAGCTTCATAGCGCTCTTTACAGGGCGGCCTTCAGGGCTTCCACCATGTCGGTGTGCTCCCAAGGCAAGTCCACGTCCGTGCGGCCGAAGTGGCCGTAGGCGGCAGTCTGCTCGTAGATGGGCCGGCGCAGGTCCAGCTTGGTGATGATCTTCCCCGGCCGCAGGTCGAAGAGATCCCGGACGATGGCGCTGAGCTTCTCGTCGCTGACGGTGCCGGTGCCCTGGCTGTCCACCAGAACGCTGACCGGGTGGCTGACGCCGATGGCATAGGCCAGCTCGATGTGGCACCGCCGGGCCAGGCCGGCGGCCACCACGTTTTTGGCGATGTACCGGGCCATGTAGGCCGCGGAGCGGTCCACCTTGGTGGGGTCCTTGCCGCTGAAGCAGCCGCCGCCGTGGCTGGCGGAGCCGCCGTAGGTGTCCACGATGATCTTCCGGCCCGTGAGGCCGCTGTCCCCTACCGGGCCGCCGATGACAAAGCGGCCGGTGGGGTTGATGTAGAACTT
>CALXDF010000016.1 GCA_944386995.1 uncultured Oscillospiraceae bacterium | reverse complement strand
TCCACATCCCGGAAGGGCAGGACGTTCTCCTCCTCGCCCTCCACGAAGGTGGCCTCGATGGTGACCTTGCCCCGGGGCATCTCGAAGGTGTACTTGGTGGCGCTCTTGCGCTCCAGGTCGATCCGGTCGCCGTCGGAGTCCCGGACGATCAGCCGGTCCAGCACATAGCCCTCGTCGGGATCCACGGTGATGGTCACCGTCTGGCCACGGCTGGCGCGGGACGGGGACACCCGGATGGAGCCGTTGTCCGTGTCTTCCACCCTCACGTTGTAACGGGTGGTACCGCCGGAGGAGCTGCCGCCCTGGCTGGGCTGATACACGTTACCATTGCTGTCAATGGCAAGACCGTCTTTCAGGTAGTCCTCGACGTCGAGTGCTCCGGTATAGTTCCCGGTGGCGAATTTGCCGCCGGAGATGGTCAGATCCAGCTTTTCCGTAATCTCATTACCCTTGGTGATGTACTGGAAGTTGCCGTCCTTGATCTCCGCAGAGGGGTCGTTATTCTTACCGCCAGAGGAGTTCTCGAACTTGATGGAATTTTCCTCGTTGATGGTGGCACTCTCAACGACCAGACTGGCCTCGCCGGACTTGCTGTCCACATTGATGCCGCCCCAGCCGTTGCCGGAGGTGATCAGACCGTCGACGGTCACCTTGGAGCCGTTGGCCACGATACCGTAGCCGTTTCCGTTCTTGATCTCGACATTCTCCACCGTCACGCCAGCGCCGCCGTAGATGTTCAGGCCGTGCTTGGTGTTGTCAGGGGCCGACTCTTCACTGACGCTCTCCAGCCCATCGATGATCAGGTCCCGGACGGTAACTTCGACCTCGCCCTCAATGTTGATCATGCTGGGGCCGTTGGTAGTTCCAGTCGTAACGGACACTTTTTTGGCGGTAATGGTGTGTCCGTTGCCGTTCAGGGTGATGCTCTTGGTGATTTCCAGAAGTCCCTCAGTGTTGCCCTTTCCAGCGCCGTCCAGCACCACGTTGCCCAGCAGAGTGACCACGTTGCCGTCCTTGGCGGCGGCAACCGCGTCCGCCAACTTTTTGTACTGGATTCCATTGACCATGGCCTCTTTGCCAGTAACAGTGGTGTTGGTTACGATACCATTCACGGTGGTATTTACATAGGTAACGCCGTTCGATCCGTTATTTGCAGGGGCATTTGTACCTTTAATCTCACTGTCCACAAAGCCCAGGGATCCGGAATCGCTCCCTTCCTTGCTGACATCGCCAGTAATGGTGCTGTCAGTGATACCCATGTTGCCGGTACCGGCCTTGTCCACATTACCATTGATAGTGGTGTTATTCACAGTCACGGAACCGAAACCAGAGCTCTTCAGATCGCCGGTCAGTGTGACGTCCTCGATGCTAACGCTGACGCTGTTGGTTTCGCTTCCCGTGTTGCCCTGCGGGTTACTCTCATACACTGCCGCGCCGCCGGTAATGGTGCCACCGGTGATGGTGACAGTGATCTGTTTTTTGGTGGTGTGCTGGGCAATGGCGATACCGGTATTGGTAGTAGTAGTGCCGCTGGATTCGGCGGTTGTAGTGGGGGTACCATTGCCGCCGATGATGGTACCACCAGTCACCATCAATTTGCCGGAGCGGATCTCGATGGCGGTGTTTGGGGACTGGATCCTGCCGCCGGTGATGGTCAGTGAACCGTCCTGGGGGTGGTAGATCGCGGTGCCGTCTTTACTAAAGTTCATTATAGTACCGTTGTTGATGGTGATCTCTGTATTGTGACGGGTACCGTTGCCGACAATGCCGTACCAGTTGCCTTTGATCGTGCCACCGTTGACGGTCAGCTTGGCAGGTGTCTTAGAATCGTTCTCATCCTTGACCGTCATTTTGACTGCGCACGCGATCGTGTCGGTTGTGATTGCGCCAGTTCCATCGGTGTCATTGATGGTGAGATCGCCGCCGCGCTTCACGGCCAGCAGATAGTCTTCGTTATATCCAGAATCAGGGCCGGTGATCTTATGGCCATTCAGATCTAATGTGACCTTGCCGGACACATCAGCACCTCTGCTCAGCGTCACATCGTCCAGCAGAATGACAGTAGCGGTATCCCCTGCCTCAATCTGCACCAGCGCATCGCTGAAGTCGGTGTAGGTGGTGGTCGTACCGTCAACCGTCACAGAGACGCTCTGCTCCGTGGCGGTGACGTAGTAGGTGGAGAAGTGGCTGACCGTCCAGGTGACGGTCTCGGAACCTTCCTCGCCCTCAATCCTGGCGTTCGTAATCTCCTCTGCTCCGTTGGGACCCAGGTAGTAGACAAAGACTTTATTATCAGTCATGCCGCTGGGCGCGGGGACGGTCAGGGTGATGAAGCCGTTGCCCTGGCCCTCGGGGAACAGATTCTCTTCGCCGGAAGTAGCCGTGAAGGTGTACTTTCCGTCATCTGCATTAGTCCCCTTCTCGATGGAGATGACCACGTTGTCTTCCGCTGTGCTCATCTTGTCCAGCGCGGCGGCATCCAGCTTCACGGTGCCCGCATCGGCGGTCACGGTGAGAGAGGAAGCCTTGTCCAGAGTAGAGGCGGCCTGCTGGGTCACTGTCAGAGCGGCCTTGTCGGGGGCGGTTGCGCCCTCTGTCGCCCCCACTTTCAGGTCGATGGTCAGGTTGCCCTGCTTATCATTCTCGCCAACGCCCTGATCTTCGCCGCCTTCACCGGGTGTCGTGATCTCCGTGCCGGAGCCGGTATAGATGCCGTCCAGCTTGGAGGACACGGAGCCGCCACTGGTCTCAGGCTTGGTCACTTCCATGCCGCCGTCCGCTTTGGGACCGACGGTCCACATACCATTTTCTGTTTGTACAGATTCATATCCTGCTGGAACATAAGTAATATCAGAAGCTTCCGGTTTTCCATCAGGGTCAAAACAGAAACTTCCGCCTTTGATATAGATACGGGCAGTTCCATTTGCAAAGTTAGAATCTATACAATTGACGACAAACTTAGACATATAGAGGAGATCTTCCTCATCCATTTCAATATTAACCAAACGGAATGTTCCGCCTAAAATTGTTAACGTCCCTGTTGTCACCTGAACTGCCGTAGGTGCACCGGTAAACGTTCCGTTTTCAATTGTCAAGCTTCCGTTATTTGTAATATTGATGCCATAACATCCTTCTCCATCATCATAGGCACCAACTGTCTGAACATCAATAGTTCCATTCCCAGTAATCGTTACTGTAGCTCCGTCAATATTAAACAATACAGGTGTATAGCCTATTGCACTGCCTGCAGTTGTAACTTGCTTGCCATTGAGATCAATCGTCACATCACTGGAAATTGTAATCTGCGGAATCAAATTATTACTTTCTGTACCAACTGGGGTAATTACAGTGTCCTTTAACAATTTCACTGTTTCATTATCCTGAGCATCTTCAAGTGCCTCGGCCAGGGTGGCATAATACTCATCGCCCACCTGGGCCACGGCGTTTTCCGCAGACAGTTTTGTTACGGTATAGCTGGTCTCTTCACCAGTTGTCTCTTCCTCAACAATGTACCCGGGAGCACAAAAATCCGTCTCAGCGCCCTCCGCTCTACAATTACTGGGATTGAATCCCACGAAGGTTCCACCGCTGACCGTGATGGATGCAGTGCCACTTTCATAGCTGGCATCAAAACAGTTCAAAACATATTCGTCGGGATACTCCGTAGAATATTTCTGCTGAACAGAGAATGTGCCACCATTGACAGTCAATTCTCCCGCAAAAACATAAACCGCATGAACGTTACCCACAAACGTTCCGTTTTCAATGGTGCATTTGCTCGTTTCGTCGTACAAATCAATCGCATAGCTGTCATTTTCCGCAGCCCGAAGTGTACCTTCCCCTGTGACGGTAAGGTTTCCCCCTGCCGCCACCCGAATCAAAGACCAGCGATGGGTATTATCATCATCCTGCCAAATCGTGGTGTTAGCGTCAGGCGCGATCGTATTCCCATTCAGATCCAACGTAAGTTCTTTTGTGATGACGATTGGTTCTGTGATGTCAATATCGCCGTCCAGCCTCACAGTGCCGCCCTTCGGGGCATCTTCAATTGCCGCTTCCAAGGTATCCTGCGTAGTAATTGCTGCGACAGTTGCCGCATCTCCGCTCCCCACTTCATTAGTGGGCTCCGTCCCCTGATCGGGGTCCTTCTCGTCCCCCGCCACGGTCCCAGTGTCCGAGGGTCCGTTGGCGGGGGCCTCCGCCGTTTCTTCGGAGATAATCTCTGTACCCGTGGTTTCCGTCACCTCTGTCGCCCACGCCGCCGTCGGCAACAGGGAGAGGAGCATCGCGCCTGTCAGCAGGATGCTCCCTATGCGGGTTCGTACTGATCTGTGTCTCATATTCTCGTCCTCCTCGCAAATTTGAAATAGACAAAATATTTCTTTTGTCTATTTCCGTGCAAAATTGAGACTGCTAGACAATATCAGTTTACCTCGATCGGAATAAAAATGCAAGGAAAATCGGCGTGAAAAATGGATCACACGGAAAATTTTTTCCGAAGTGGTCTGCTTCCTGTGCCATATTTTGTTATGTAAGGAAAATCCTCCCGGTTGCCCGAAATCCAGACTGTTCCCAAAAGAAATATTTTATCTAGCAAATCAGCTGGAGCCGCTCCAGGGTCCGTGCGTGCTCGGCGCCGGTGGTGACCAGATAGACGCGGGTGGTCACGATGGAGCTGTGGCCCAGCACGTCGGCCAGCCGGGCCACGTCCCGGCTCACCCGGTAAAAGGCGCGGGCGAACAGGTGGCGCAGGTTGTGGGGGAACACCTTGCTGGGCTCCACCCCCGCCCGGCGGCACAGGCACTTCATCTCCGCCCAGATCTGCTTTCGGGACAGACCGCTCCCGCCTCTGGTGAGAAAGATCTCGCCGGAGGCGATCTTTTTCTTTCGGGCGTACTTCAAAAGCCTGCGGCACAGCTTCCCCGGGAGCAGGATGGTGCGCACCTTCCCCTTCAGGCGGATCTCCGCCCTCCCCCGGCCGGCGGCCTCCACCGTCAGATACTTCACCTCGCTCACCCGGACCCCCGTGGCGCACATGGCCTCCATCAAAAGGGCCAGCCGCTCCCGCCCCAGGGCCCGTGCGGTCTCGATCAGCCGCAGGTACTCGTCCCGGTCCAGCTCCCGGCGTTCGTCCCGGAAAAACCGGCGCTGGAGGCGCAGAGACTGGATGCGGCAGTCCTCCCACCCATGCACGGCGAAAAACCGGTTGACCGCCGCCACCATGGAGTTGACGGTGACCGGCGCGTAGCCGCCGGAGAGCAGGTGCTCCCGCCACTGGGTAGCCAGGTCCCGGGTGACCGCCCGTCCATCCAGAAAGGCGGCAAAGGCCCGGACATCCCGACCGTACTTCTCCAGGGTCCCGCTACTGCGCTCCTCCCGGCGGAGCTCCTCCAAAAATTTTGCGACCAGCTCGGCCGTCATGCGCCGTTCCGACATAAAAACCCCTCCCACAAAGTAGAATGTGTCCCTTATTCTACCTTGCAGGAGGGGTTCTATACAGGGGAAGGCAGACGCATCCCGATCAATTCTTCCTGCGGCCCAGGATGGTCAGCAACCGGACAAACAGGTTCAGGAAATCCAGATACAGCTGGAGGGCAGAGAAGATGGACGCCTTGGCCAGCAGGTCCGGGTCTCCCGCATAATAGTGGTAGTACTCCTTGATCCGCTGGGTGTCATAGGCGGTGTAGGCCAGAAAGACAGCGATGGCGAAAAAGCTCACCGCCCGGTCCAGCCCGGTCAAGCCGGGGATGAGCAGGCTGGCCAGGGCGAACAGGATTAGGAGGATCAGCCCGGCAGTCAGAAGGACGCCCAGCCGGGACAGGTCGGCCCGGGTCAGGAAGCCGTAGGCCGCCAGCGCGCCGAAGTACACCGCCGTCATCAGGAAGGCCAGCATGACGCTGGGCAACTCGAAGAGCACCAGATACAGGGAGACGGTGAAGCCGAACAGGGCGGAGTAGGTCAGGAACAGGGCCACCGCCGTCCCCACCGCCATCCGCTCGATGCGGGTGGACAGGGTGAAAGAGATGATCAAAATGCCCACCAGCAACACCAGATGCACCCCGGGGGCGCTCACATAGATATGCCAGGCCAGTCCGGTAGACCAGACCAGGATGCCCACCCCGAAGGTGACCAGCAGGCCCACCATCATCCACAGGAAGGTCTTTCCCACATACTGGCCCAGGGTCTCTCCCCCGCTCCGGGGGTAACTGCGGTCAAACTCATTGGGATCAAAGCTCATGGAATACACTCCTTTCCGCTCTGGCGCGGGTCTCCCCGCTCCGCTCTCTGCTCACCGGGGCATCAACCGGCCCCAAACAGGACATTGTAAAAATCATTTTCCACGATCATCTCCGTACTGCTCAGCTGATAGCCCACCAGGGTGCGCATGGAGGAGACATAGCTGTCCTGCTCCTCCTGGGTCATGGACACCCCCTCCACCGGAGTGAAGGTCTTGGTGAAGCTGTTGTAGAAGCCCCGGTCGGACATCCAGCACCGGGAGGAGAAGACCACCAGGCCCTCGCTGTCGGACAGTGCGTCCTTGCCCGCCATCATCCGGGAGTCGTACTCCAGGCCCAGCAGATTGGACAGGGTGGGAAGGATGTCCACCTGCCCCACTACCTTGTCCACCTGGACAGGCTCCTCCATGCTGGCCGACCAGATGATCAGGGAGCTCTTGTACACGTCGAAGTTGATGTTGCTCTCCCGCAGGTACTCCAGGTCTTCCGAGCTTCCGAAGGTCTCCCCCGCCAGCTCCTCCAGAGTATCCACGTCAAAATAGGGGATATGGTCCGGGGCGGCCACGATCACGGTGTTGTCCAGCTTGCCCGCCGCCTCCAGCTCGTCCAGCAGGGTCTCCAGCGCCTTGTCCACCTCCATGGCGGTGGCGATATAGTTCTGGGTGGTCTCGCTGTAGGGCAGTTGCCGCACGATCTCCCGGTAGGGGGACACGATCCGGTTGTTGGAGTAGGGCATGTGGCCGCTGATGGTCAGATAGTAGACGTGGAAGGGCTGGTCGCTGTGGATATAGTTGTCCACGCTGGCCGTGATGGCGTGGGAGTCCCGCTGGGGCCAGAGGAGCTTTCCGCTGTCGTTGAGCTCCAGCCCGTCGAAGTTGGTCAGGGCCCCCCGGGCCCGTTGCTGGGCCGCCTCCTGATCGCTCACCCCGAACTGGTGCCAGTCATAGCCCAGGTTGGGGTGGGACAGATTCCGCTTGTACATATTGGAGTTGGCGTGGTAGCCCTGGACCAGGTAGCCTTCCCGCCCCAGTTGCTGGGCCAGAGAGAAGTACAGGTTTGTCCCCAGCTCCCCGGTGTGGGGCAGGGTGGCCGGGTTCCCGTTCTTGGGGTACAGGCCCAGCAGGTTCTGGCACTCGCCGCCGGAGGTGCTGGTGAAGTGGAGGGGGGTGTAGAAATTGTTGAACACGAAGCCCTCGTTGGCCAGCTTGTACAGAGTGGGGGTCAGCTCCGGGTCGATGGCGTAGCCGGAGAAGCCCTCCAGGGTGAAAAAGATCACATTGTACCCCTCGAACATACCGGTGTACTCATTCTTCCGGGTGGGGGTCACGCTGTTGAAGTAGTTGGCCAGCCACTGGATCTCCTCGTTGTCCGTCCCAGCGGCCACCGCCGCCAGATCCACATCCATCACATTGGGGGAGGTGTCGAGCTCCGGCTCATCCGGGGCCTCCGGAGTGGAGCCGTCGCCGGTGGAGGAGCTCCCGCTCCCCCCGCCCAGTCCCTCCAGACCGCTGAAGTCCGCGTCCAGATCCCGGGAGGGCGGGAAGATCATGTGCTTCACATCCAGTCGGAGCATGGTCCACAGCCCCAGCTGTTCCACCTGGTCGTCCATGTTGGAGTCCATCCGGTACAGCTGGGCGGGGGTCAGCTCTCCGTTCCAGGGCAGATGGACCACCCCCAACCCCACCACATGGAACACTGCGGCGGCCGCCAGGACCAGACCCGCGAACCGGATATCCAGCCGCTCGAAGCCCAGCAACCAGTCCCCAAAGACACACAGGAGGATGGAAGGGAGCATGACCAGCAGGATCAGCGGGATGGTGGACAGTACCGTGGAGCCGATGACATCCGCGTAGTCGCCCAAGCGGTTGCCCGCCGCCATCCCCAGACTGCTGAAGGAGTAATAGGACTGCAGGATCTTTTTGGCAATGATCTCCACAATGAAAATCAGGGAGATGGCCACCGCCAGCACCTTGGCCACCAGACTGTTCACCTGCCGGCGGAAGGGCAGGGCCAGCATGGAGCACACCAGCCCCCCGGACAGCCCGAACAGCAGGTAGATGGGCAGATAGCCCAGATCGGTCTTCATATAGATATGGAGCACCAGCTCCAGATAGACCAGAAGGGCGGGAAAGAGGAAGACCCGGGCCATGCTCCGGGCAAAGGCCCCCTCCCTCCTTCTTCTCCCTCTGCTCCGCTCGCCGTAGACCCGTTTCCCCTGATATGCCATTGGAATGACCTCCAA
>CALXDF010000015.1 GCA_944386995.1 uncultured Oscillospiraceae bacterium | reverse complement strand
ATGCTGTGCCGGACAGTTGGTGTTGATTAGGGCGAGGGTCCACCCGTTCCCATCCCGAACACGGAAGTTAAGCTCGCTTCTGCCGACAATACTTGGCTGGAGACGGCCCGGAAAGATAGGTAACGCCAACATAATCAGAAAGCGGACAGAGAAATCTGTCCGCTTTACTTTTTTTGGGCAGCTTATCTTCCAGGCGGATGGCTTGGACGCTGCGCTTGTTTGCCGGGAGTTTGGGAGCACCGGGGAGATATGCTATGGGAGAAGAACAACGCTGCCGATCACCGCGGCACCGGCCAGAATAAACACCCCCCAAGTGACTGCGGCCCAGTAGCTGCAGCGTGGATACCGCGCCTCCAGCCGGTGCTGCAGGACAGTTAGGAACTTCACCTGGCAACTGAGAATTACCACGCGAACCACGGTGCGCACCAGTGCGCTCTGGCTGTCCAGGAGAAATCTGTTGAGGGCAAGGCCGCCCCAGAACAGCAGATACTGAAACACAAAGAGCGCCAGAACGAGAAGCAGTCCATATCGAATCTGCGCGAGTTTTTGCGAAACATGTTTCATACAGGTGTCCTCCTCTCACATCATGTGCAGGGGAAGCAGCGTTTTTCCTGTATCCCATTATAGAGTGGGATTGCGCCGCTGTCAAACCAATAAAAAGCCCCAGGGGACAGACTTCCGTCCCCTGGGGCACTTTTGATATCATGCGGAGAATTTTAGAAATCCACTTCCTCGTCGTAGAAGCAGCACTTGAGCAGCTTCTCCATCTCCGCCGGCGTGATGGGACGGGGATTGGAGCCGGTGCAGGCGTCGCCCACAGCCAGCTCGGCCACCTGGGGCAGCTTGTCCAGGAACTCCTTCTCGTCGATGATGCCGCCCTCGTAGTCCTTGATGCAGGCGGGGATGTTCAGCTTCTTATTCATGGCCTTGAGATGGGCGATCAGGGCCTTGCTGGTGGGCTCCAGGCCCAGGAACGCGGCGATCTTGCCGTACCGGGCCTCGGCCTCGGGCACCTTGGCGTTGTAGGCGATGACCTTGGGCAGGTACATGGCGTTGGCGCAGCCGTGGACAATGTGGCCGCCGGAGTAGGCGGCGCCGGTCTTGTGGGCCATGGAGTGGACAATGCCCAGCAGAGCGTTGGAGAAGGCCATGCCGGCCAGGCACTGGGCGTCGTGCATCCGGTCCCGGGCGGCCATGTCGCCGTTGTAGCTGTCCACCAGGTCAGCGGAGATCATCTCGATGGCGTGGAGGGCCAGAGGATCGGTATAGTCGCAGTGGAGGGTGGACACATAGGCCTCGATGGCGTGGGTCATGGCATCCATGCCGGTGTGAGCGGTCAGCTTGGGCGGCATGGTCTCGGCCAGCTCCGGGTCCACGATGGCCACATCCGGTGTGATGTTGAAGTCCGCCAGGGGGTACTTGATGCCCTTCTGATAGTCGGTGATGACGGAGAAGGCCGTGACCTCGGTAGCGGTACCAGAGGTAGAGGGAATCGCGCAGAACCGGGCCTTCTGGCGCAGGGTGGGGAAAGAGAAGGGGGTGATCAGATCCTCGAAGGAGGTCTCCGGGTACTCATAGAATGCCCACATTGCCTTGGCTGCGTCGATGGGGCTGCCGCCGCCGATGGCCACGATCCAGTCGGGCTGGAATTTGCGCATGGCCTCGGCGCCCTTCATCACCGTCTCTACCGAGGGGTCGGGCTCCACGCCCTCAAACAGCTCCACTGCCATGCCGGCGGCCTTCAGATTGTCGCAGACCTTGTCCAGAAAGCCGAACCGCTTCATACTGCCGCCGCCGACGACCACCATGGCCCGGTTGCCCTTCAGGTCTTTCAGAGCGTCCAATGCGCCCTTGCCGTGGTATAAGTCTCTGGGAAGTGTAAATCTAGCCATAAATACCTCCATTAAGAATATGTTAAAAATATAACAATTTTTACGGTCATTATTATATCACAGAAAATCGGCTTGTCAACGGCTTACCAATAAATTTACACAGATTTTTCGGCTGATTCATAATGGCAAGATGGGCTTGTTTCCTACATGAAATATGGTATAATAGCCTCGGTCCCTGTGATAACCGCGCCGTGGTGCCCGGGATTGACACGGCACATGCCGGCGGGCAGGCAAGGGGCCTGCGGCGGAGCCGGTGGAAGCAGGCGCGACAGCAACGCAACAGGACAGGAGGAAGAGACAATGGAATTTCTTCGGCTGCTGGAGTCAATCCGTAATCCGGTTCTGGATGTGTTGATGCAGGGGATTACCCTGCTGGGGGATGAGACTGTTTTCCTGGTCATCGCCCTGCTGGTGTTCTGGTGCGTCAGCAAGAAATGGGGGTACTACCTGATGAGCATCGGTTTCATCGGGACGATCCTGAACCAGTTTCTGAAACTGGCCTGCCGGATTCCCAGGCCCTGGGTCCGGGACCCGGATTTCACCATTGTGGAGGGGGCGCGTGCCGGCGCGGATGGATACAGTTTCCCCAGCGGCCATACCCAGAGTGCTGTTGGGACCTTTGGCGGCATTGCCCACTTTACCCGCTATAACTG
Source organism: uncultured Oscillospiraceae bacterium (assembly GCA_944386995.1). Lineage (GTDB taxonomy): Bacteria > Bacillota > Clostridia > Oscillospirales > Oscillospiraceae > CAJFPI01. Next base: position 2,904 of record CALXDF010000015.1, on the reverse strand, counting down.
GATGCGGGTGGCCTGCTGGGTGCTGATCATATTGATCCCCTTTTCCAGAATGTATCTGGGCGTTCACACCCCGGCCGATGTGGCGGTGTCCTTTGTGATTGCTACAGTGCTGGTGTTTGCCCTCAAGCCACTGATGGACCGCAGTGACCGGAAACCGGGCATCCTCTATGGAATGCTCCTGGGCATGGTGCTGCTGGCAGTCCTGTTTGTTCTATATGTGGAGTGCTGGCCGTTTCCCGCGGAGATGGACGCTGCCAACTATGCCTCCGGCCGGGAGAATGCCTATACCCTGTTGGGAGCGGTGATCGGGGTGAATGTGGTCCACTATGTGGACGACCAGTTCCTGCGCTTTGAGATACAGGCGCCGCCGCTGGCTCAGGTGCTCAAATTGGTGTTGGGCCTGGTGGTGGTGCTGGCGGTTCTGGAGGGGCTGAAGATCCTCTTTGCCGCTCTGTTTGGCAGCCATCCTGCGGCAGAGGCGGTGCGGTACTTTCTGGTGGTGTTGGTGGCCGGCTGTATCTGGCCGATGACCTTCGGCTGGTTTACAGATATAGCGGAACGGCTGAAACGAAAATAGGAGTAGGAGAGAGAAACATGGATAAGAAAATCACGGGCGTAGTGGGATATTTGACCTGGATCGGTCTTCTGGTGGCATATATTGCCGGGGACCGGGAAGGAGCCAAGTTCCATCTGAACCAGTCGCTGGTGATCTGGCTGGCAGCGATCCTTCTGGGGGTCTTGACGGGGATCGCCTCGGTTTTAACGGTCATTCCCATCCTCGGGTGGATCGTCGCTGCGCTGGTGGGCCTGATCTCACTGGTGGGCGGGATCTTCCTCTTTGTCTGCTGGATCATGGGCCTGATCTATGCTGTTCAGGAGCAGGAGAAAGAGGTCCCCATCCTGGGTAAGATCAAGCTGCTGAAATAAACATATAAAAATCAGACGTCCCGGAGGCAAAGCCTCCGGGGCGCTTTTTCATGCCTATTCAAACAGGGGGGTGGATAGATAGCGATCTCCAGTGTCCGGCAGCAGAACCGCGATCCGACGGCCACTCCACGCAGGCTGTCGGGAGAGGAGCGTGGCCGCCCACAGGGCGGCACCGGAGGAAATTCCCACCAGGATCCCCTCCGTCCGAGCCAGCAGACGGGCGGCTGCGTAGGCGTCCGCCTCAGAGACCTGGACCACCTGATCGTAGATTCCGGTGTCCAGCACCTCCGGCACAAAGCCGCCGCCGATGCCCTGAAGGCCGTGGGGGCCGGCTTGGCCGCCGGAGAGGACGGGAGAGCCGGCGGGCTCTACGGCAACGACCTGGATCGAAGGATTTTTTTCTTTCAGATACCGCCCAACACCGGTAATGGTCCCGCCGCTGCCCACGCCGGCCACAAAGGTATCCAGAGCGCCGCCGGTGTCCTCCCAGATCTCCGGACCGGTGGTGCGGTAGTGGGCGGCTGCGTTGGCGGGATTGGAGAACTGACCGGGGATGAAGCTGCCGGGAAGGGCAGCCGCCAGCTCCTCCGCTTTCCGGATGGCACCGGCCATCCCCTCGCTGCCGGGGGTCAGAACCAGCTCCGCGCCATAGGCGGCCAGCAGTTTCCGGCGTTCCAGGCTCATGGAGTCGGGCATGGTAAGGATTACACGGTAGCCCCGGGGAATGCCGATCGCTGCCAGGCCAATGCCGGTATTGCCGCTGGTTGGTTCAATAATGGAGGAGCCGGGTCGGAGAATACCGCGTTCCTCCGCATCCAGGATCATAGCCAGGGCGGCCCGGTCCTTTACGCTGCCGGCGGGATTCAGGTATTCCAGCTTTGCCAGGAGTGTCCCCCCTGCCTGGGCGGCGGGGCCGTATTTCCGAAGTTCCAGAAGGGGGGTGCCCCCCACCAGCTGTTCAATGGATGGATAGATGGCCATAAGCGGCGCCTCCTCAGGATCAATTTAGTTTGAGAATACCGCCCGGGGCTGGATTTGTCAACAGGAAATCCGCCGGGGCATGGAGCCCCGGCGGGGAAGCGGCGGGGAGGCACGGCCCGTTAAATATACTGCTGGGTATTTACGTCGATGATGCCCCGGGTAGTGAGGCGCAGCGTGGGGATCACCGGCAGGGCCATAAAGCTCAGCGTCATAAAGGGATCGATGCCGGGATTGACGCCCTGGGAAATGGCGACGGCTTTGGCGGCCTCCAGATCCCGGTTGACGTTCTCCAAGGTATCGTCGCTCATGATTCCAGCGATTGCCAGCACCAGCTCGGCAGTAACAGCGCCGTTGCCGGTGACGACGATGCCGCCCTTGTTCTCCGCCACCCGGTTGGCGGCCAGGGCCATCTCCTCCTCGCTGGTGCCCACCACGATGATGTTGTGGGAGTCGTGGGAGATGCTGGTGGCCACAGCGCCGGATTTCAGGCCATACCCCTGGAGATAGCCGATGCCGATGTGGCGGGTGTTTTTATGCCGCTCGATGACGGCGATCTTCAGGATATCCTGCTCCGTGTCGATTTTTTCTGCGTAGCCCATGTCCTGGGAAACGATCTCGCCGGGCACCAGGCCGATGACCCCCCGGGGACGGGGATCCTGGAAGTCCTGGGCGGTGAGATGGGCGACATGGAAGGTGTCGTGGGCCTTCTGCACCAGATAGGGGTCTACCTCCGGGGCGGGGAAATCGGCTACTACACCGTCCTCCACCATCAGCTGGCCCCGCTTGAACACCTTTTCAATCCGGAAGTCCCGGAAGTTATCGATGATGACAAAGTCGGCCAGATACCCCGGCGCGATGGCCCCCCGATTGTTGAGCAGATAGTACCGGGCCGCGTGGTGGCAGGCCACCTTGATGGCCAGGATGGGGTCCACCCCGCGGGCGATGGCCTCCTTCACCTGGTAGTCGATGTGGCCCTTTTCCAGCAGGTCGCTGGGG
>CALXDF010000014.1 GCA_944386995.1 uncultured Oscillospiraceae bacterium | reverse complement strand
GGAAATCTCAGCGTTGTCAGGAAACGACAAATTTGCGATTTCCTGGGCGCTGCTCTCGTCAGTGCCCGCTCTCACCGCGATCTGCTGCCCCTCCGCCGGGGCGACGGTGACAGAACCCCCGGAGTAGATGCGTACCGCCTGCGTGGCCCCCTCCGCCGTCACTTCGCCGCCGGAGATGGTGAGGCCATGGGTGACGTAGATGCCGCAGCTCTCCGCGTAGCTGCCTGTTGCCGTTCCGCCGTCGGCGGTGACGGTGCCGCCGGAGACGATGACGTTATCGGCGTCGATGCCGCAGCTGCCTGCGTAGCTGCCTGTTGCCGGTCCGCCGGTGGCGTTGACCGTGCCGCCGGAGATGGCGGCGTCCTCCTCGACATAGATGCCGCAGCTGTATGCATACTCGCCTGACACCTCTCCGCCGGTGGCGGTGACCTTGCCGCCGCCGGAGATGGCAAGGCTTCCCCCGGTGTAGATGCCGTAGCTATGATCTGCCGCGCCGCCGGTGGCGTGGACGGTGCCGCCGGAGATGGCAAGCGTTTCACGGGTGACGCAGATCCCGAAGCTTGTATTTTCGGCAGCGCCGCCGGTGGCCGTCAGGCTGCCGCCTCCGGAGATGGCAAGGCTTCCCCCGGTGTAGATGCCGTAGCTTGCCCCGGTGCTGCCGCCGCTGGGCCCGGTGACGGTGTTTGTGCCGGTCAGCTGGAGTTTTAGGTCGCCGTCCCAGTAGATGGCGGCATCCTCATAGGAACCGCTGGTGATGGTCGCGCCGCTGAGGGTCAGGGTCTCCCCGTCCCACTTGATGTTATAGTTGTTCCCGTCAGCACCCTCCGTCGTTACCGCGCCGTCCTCGCCCGTCAGGGCATAGGCGGGGGCGCTGGCGGTGCCCCAGAGAGCCTCGCCGCCCACATAGAGGTTGTAGTCGTCGGATACATAGACCTGGCAGGTGGCGGATTTGCCGCCCGCGGCGGCGGTAATGGTGGTGCTGCCGCCGTCTAGGCCGGTGACGTTGCCCTCCTGGTCGACCGTGGCAATTTTGCTAAAACCGCTGCTCCAAGACACGGTGCGGTCGGTGGCGTTATCGGGCTCCACCGTTGCCGTGAGTTTTACGGTTGCGCCCACCGGCAGCCAGAGCTCCGTCTGGTCCAGCGTCACGCGCTCAACGGGGACGGTGTCCCCGCCGGCGGAGACATAGCTGTGGAAATACCTGCCGGCGGCCGTGACCGTCTCTTCTGCGGTGTATGAAGTGGGTGCGCTGCTTGCGCTGCCGTTTATTACCGTGATCGTCTGGCCCTGTTGGGGCTGGATGTTCACGGGTGTGTTGGAGGGGAACATACAAGTGCCGGAACCCTCCTTTGTAATCGTGACTGTGCCGCCGCAGATGGTGAGGGCGGAGGAGTTATAGAGGCCGTAGGTCGTGCCCTCTGCGGTGAGGGCGCCGCCGTTGACGGTGACGCCGTTGGGTGCCTGGATGGCGTACTGGCCCTCCGCGGTGACCGTGCCGCTCTCCACGGTAAAGCTTGATGCAGAGATCCCTGTATCCCCCGTGGCGGTGAGCCTCCCACTGCCGGAGATGGTAAGGGCGCCGCCGCTGTCATAAATGGCGAAGGAACCGGTGACCGTGTTCTCCCCGATCAGCACAATCTCCAGGTTTTTGCCAAAAGGAGTGATGCCGTAGCCGCTGCTCTGAATCACTGCATTGTTTAGGGTCAGGGTCGTGCCGTCCCACTTGATGTTGTAGCTGTCCTCACTGCCGCCGGGCGTGACGGTACCGCTGCTGCTATCCGTCTTGGCGTAGACGGGGGTATCCGCGCTGCCGTACAGCCTCACACCGCCCACCATGACCTCTGTTGTCTGGCCTGCCGCCAGCGCCGCCGTGGGCAGCAGGGTGAGCGCCATGCACAGGCAGAGCAGGATGGCCGTCAGTCGTTTGAGTCTCAAGTTGGTTCCTCCTTCCGTGTCCCGGCGGCCCCCCGCTGCTTCCCGGGGCGGCGCCGCTTCTCGTTGCTGCATACCCCCAGCTGGGAGCCGGGGAACTGGTGGTAGTGGCGGCAGGCGCCGCAGTCGATGCCCCCCGGGCAGTCCGCCGGATCGGCATAGGGGCAGGCGTCCTCGATCGTTAAAAGGATGAGGCGGCCCCCCGGGGTATAAACGGGCTGTTGGATATAGTCTCTGTAGTCCTCGGCGTATCGCTGGAGGCGGTCGTCCCAGTATACGGGAACCTCGATCACTTCCCCCTCGAACGCATAGCGCTTGACCTGTTCCATTCCGTCCCCCTTTCTCTTGGCGCAGCGCGGGATCCGCCGCTGTGCGTGCTGCCGGCACCTCCTCTCCCTGAACGCCGGGTCCGCCGAAGCGCAGCGGGGCGCGCCGCGCCCGCGGGATCAACGCGGACGCAGCACGCCCTGCTGCATAGTGCTGCAAAACTGAAATTGTGCGCGGGGAAAGGGGACAGGCCGGCCTGTCCGGCCTGTCCCGTTGTGCGGGAGCTGTCCCGCCTGTCAAGGCCAGTGCTGTAAATCCCCATCGCATCTCCCTGCTGCTCTGCGGCGGCGGCCGCCCCTCCGGGCGGCGGTCCATAGCTGTGCTTCTATTATACAGGGAAAAGGAGGGGAATACCATCACCCGTTTTGCCCCCCCAAATGGGTGACCCCGGCGGCGGCTTCGGGGCGGCGCGGGGCTAGAGCAGCATGTACTGCTTCAGGTCTTTCCGGGTCTCCACGTTCAGCTTGCGCATGGCCTCGGAAATGTGGGTTTTGACCGTATTTACCGATATATTCAGAAGATCTGCAATTTCCTGGGTGGTCCAGTCGCGCACGGCCAGCATGGCGATGGAGAACTCGGTGGTGGTGAGATCATCGGCCACATCGTGGCCGGTGAGGGGGTTGTGGACACTGCGCCATCCCGCAGAGAAGCGATAGGTGATGTCGATGATCCGCTTGAAATCCTCCGGCCATTTCCGCTTGATGACCGCCTCCAGCATGGCCGCCAGAAGCCCGTGGTGCTCGCCGAAGCCCTCGATCAGGTCGTCGGGGCGGGCCACCTCCCAGGCGGAGAGCAGGTGGGCCTCGGCCCGCTTCGTCTGCTTCATGCTCATGTAGTCCATCACCGCAATCAGGTGCAGATAGATGGCCGGGATGGGGTAGCTGGAGGCCCCCATGGAAAGGGTGGCCTCCACAATCCCGGCGCTGTGGGCATACTCCTGCTTCAAATAGAGATAGTGGGCCTGCACATACAGGGCAAAGGCCCGCAGCCCGGGGGGCAGCAGGGGCAGGAAGCTTTCGCTCTCCGGCATCTCCTCCGGCAGCGGCAGGTGCAGGAGCACCGTTCCCGCAAACGCCACAAAAGCCGCCGCGGCCTGGAACTGGGGCGGCTGGGTTTCCGCGGCGGAGAGGGACATGTTCAGCGCGTTGAGGGCGGACTTTGCCCGCTGGATGCGCTTGAGGGAGAGGTTGGCATAGGCGTAGAGCAGGCAGGCGGACAGCCGGGCCCCCATGTCGGGGCTGGTGAGGTAAGGCTCCGCCTCTTTTGCCGCTTCCTCGGGGCGGCCGCTGAAGTAGTGGTACTCGGCAAGGGCGATGTCCCGCTGGGCGCCCTCCGCCATGGCCTGCACCGCGGCAAGGCACCGGCCCGGCTGGAAGGGGGTGTTCATCAGGGGCATGAGGTTGGTGTGGTCCAGCGCCCCGGCAGCGGGGGGCTGTGTCCCCTGCTTTCGGACGACGCGGGGGTTCCGGGGCTTTTCCGCATCTGCGGGGATGGCCCAGGACTTCCCGAATTTCTGCGCGCCGGGGATGCGCCCGGCGGTGCACAGCTGCTGGACGGTCCGAATGGAAAGGTTCCATTTTTCAGCGGTTTCCTGTGCGGTGAGATATTTCATGGCTGGCCCTCCAGAGACGATTTTCCGCTTTCCGTATGTTCCGCAGTCGGGGTGTTCCCGGCGCCGGGCCTGCGCGGCAGGTCCGGATGCTCTGCCGGGGTGTGAGCTGCTTCGCCGCCTGCGGGGCGGAAAGGGGAAGGACACAGGCGGGCGGTTGCTCACCGCCCCTCCACCCGGATGCTGGTGAGGCCGCTTTTCAGTACCAGGGAGCGGAGGAAGGGGTTGTACATAAAGGGGCATTTGAGATTTTTTGCCAGCAGCTTCCGGCGCAGATGCCCTGTAGCGCGGCGGTAGGCGGCCAGGGGCCGGGGGCTTTCCAGGCTCTCGGCCAGGGCGGTGGCGCTGAGGATGGCGCTGCTGATGCCCTCCAGGGAGCTGGGGCTGATGAATCCGGCGGCCTCCCCCACCAGATAGGCCCCATCCCCGCCCAGGCAGAAGCTGGCGGGTCGGCTGGGCCGCAGCACCTGGCAGGCCTCGGTCTTCACCGGGGTGCCGAAGTCCATATGGAGGTAGTCCGCCAGGCGGCGCTTCTGGGCCTCGAAGGCGGAGCGGCAATTCCTGGAGGGGAAGGCCCCGCCGAAGATGAAGAAGTCGTCCTTGCAGATGGACCAGGAGCAGCAGGGGGAGGTGGCGGGGTCAAAGACACAGGAGTAGAAGGGGTTCACCGACGAGAGGGGGAACCACTGCTGGATGGCGGTATACTGCCGGGTCTTGATGGGACCGAAGAGGCTCCGGCGCACCAGGGACCCGGCTCCGTCGGCCCCTGCCAGCACCGCCGCCCGGGCGGTCTCCAGGGTTCCGTCCTGCCCCGGGAAGGTGACGAGGAACCCGCCGCCCTCCGCCCGCACCACGCTGCGGCAGCGGGCATGGCGGACCGTTACCCGGGGCGGCACCAGATCCAGGAGCCAGCGGTCGAACTTCACCCGGTCCACATTGATGTACATGCGCTGGTAGTAGCGCTGCCGGCGGCTGGTGAGGTCGATGGTCCGCACGGCGAAGATCTGGGGGTCCACCAGGACCTCCTTGGGCAGCGTCAGGTCGAACCGGGCCAGGGCCTTCTGGGCGTCCGGGGCCAGCAGGCCGCCGCAGGGCTTGCCCCGGCGGTCGTCGCACAGCAGCAGGACCCGCAGATGCTCCGGCAGCAGCCGGGCCAGGGTGGCCCCGGCGGGGCCGCCGCCCACGATGATGATATCGTACTCCTCCATCCCGTCTCCCTCCAGCGGCAAGAAGTTACCCCCATTATAGTACAGCGCCGCCCTCCCGGCAAGGGGAAGGGCGGCGTTTTTCAGGAGAGGATGGAGCGCAGGGCGGATTGCTGGCGTTAAAAGCTGTGGGTTTTCCATTAGACATTAGAATTCAATATCGTACTCTAAATATCTCCGAGCCTCGTTCCTCAATTCACTTACAACTGTCGTATTGCCGGAGCATTTCAGCCCCTTCAAAACCGCGTCAATTTTTACGGCGTCACTTTCCTTCATACCGATTGAGTTGCTCAATTTCAGCATAAATTTCTGGTGAAGCAGCGGCGTTTTTGCGTCCATCCGCATCGTGATCAGGGTCTGGATGCTTGGATCTCTTTGCAGGTATTTCAACCGTGGCTTTACAGGGGAGTGCCCTGGAAATTCCATTTCCGCCGCGATTTCAACTGTTGCATACTTTTTCTCGGCAAGGTGATGTGCTGCCTCTGCGGAGGCGGCGGCTTTTAGGTGCACCTTGGCGCTCTTTTCAGAAAATGATGCCTGTTCTTCCTTGTAAGTTACTTTGAAGTGTCTTGCTCCGAGATTCTGTGCAATTTTTTGCAGTTCATTGATACGGGCGATTTTTAGATAGCTGAAATACTCGTTCAATGCGATATACTGATCTCTTGCGCTGGGATCTGCATAGTAAAAGTCACAGTCGCAGTCTGGGTAAAATTTTAATCCGAAGGATTCAACGGAATCCCGGAAAATATTCACTATGGAAAGTCCTTTTTGGCTGGACATATAACCGATGGAACCTTGACACACATCGCTTTCAGCGCGCTTTTTATCTCGGTCCACAATTCGAACGAATTTGGACATAAGAAAATTAGCGTCATTCAGTGAATCAGCAAATATTGGCTGCAAAGATTTTAACTCGAGAAGCCGAGCTTTCGCTTCGGCGTTTTCTTTGATGATCTTTGAGCCTTTTTTTACCGCATCTCCCACGGATTCTGTAATCATTGAGACATCGGAAAAGTCAAACTTGCCATCGTCATTTTGGTCAACCGCCTGAATGGCCTTGTTGAATAGACCAGAGGCGGCTTTTTCTGCATCTGAGACCAACGCTTTGATGTTCGGCTTTTTCTCCATAGCACATCCCTCCTTCAAATTTGCCAATATAGGACTTGCAAATTTCGCGGGGTTTCTTGCCTTTCAGCATATCACAGATGTTCCCATAAGGGAAGGGCAGATCCGAGGATTCACCCTTCTCTGAGAAAAGTCTGTCGCTGAGAGGAGATGTGCCAGATTGTTGCTGCAACGCGATGGAAGCGCGGTCACCGTCTCCGCCGCAGGATGCCGATCACCAGGTAGATCACCGCCAGGGCGACCATGGCCAGGCAGAACAGGGCGTTGACGTTGTTGCCGATGGCCCAGGAGGTGGTCCAGTCCCCCAGGCGGAGGGTGAACCAGGGGATGCCGGCGAGGGGCCGGCCCATCTCCTCGCCGCTGAGGACCAGGATGCGCTCCACCACCGCCGGGGTCGCGGCGTGATAGAGGGCCGCCAGGGCGCAGCACCCGGAGGCCTTGAACCAGCCGCTGATGGGGGCATAGCGGATCAGGAGCATCACGGCCCAGGGCAGGGATGCCAGGAACAGCGTCAGGGGCAGGCCGGGGAGGAAGAACCAGAAGTCCCGGCTGTCAAAGCTGCAGATCAGCTCCAGCACCAGCAGCAGGACCGTCTCCAGGGAGAAATACACCAGGACCTTGTGGCAGCGGAGCTTCTCCGGCAGGGGGAGCTGACGCATGAGGAAGGGGAGCAGCACCAGGGTGGTGCCGAAGACGACGCTGACGGCGGCCACAGGGAACCAGCCTGCCCGGGCATCCCAGGCGCAGACGGCCAGCAGCAAAAGCAGCAGCGCCAGTTCGATCAGGAAGTAGAGGAGGGATTTGCGGTTTCTCCAGTCCTCGGGCAGGGGGAGCTGACGCATGAGGAAGGGGAGGAACACCAGGGTGGTGCCGAAGAGCACGCTGACGGCGGCCACGGGGAACCAGCCTGCCCGGACGTCCCAGGCGCAGACAGCCAGCAGCAAAAGCAGCAGCGCCAGCTCGGCTGCAAAATAGAGGAGGGACTTCCGGTTCTGCCACGCCCCCGGCAGGGGCAGGGACCGCAGGGCAATCGGCACCAGGAAGATGGACAGGCCGAACAGGGTCCCCATGGCAGCCACCAGGAACCAGTCGCCCCCTGTGTAGAGACAGGAGGTCAGCAGGGCCAGCTCCGTCCACAGGGTGAAGGACCCCGCCGCCCACGCGCCCCGGTACTGCTCCACCAGGGCCGGCACCAGGGTCAGGGAGGCGAAGGCCCCTGTGACCGTGAGGGCGATGAAGAACCAGTCCAGGCGGTGGTCCGCGGACAGATTGATGATCAGGCATACCAGCAGCACAATACCGTAAAAGATATACTGTCCCAGGCGGAAGCTCCGGGTGAGGGCCAGATACTTCTTGGCCAGCTGCTCCACCCGGCGGCCCTCGGTGTCCTCGCTGGCGGTGAGCAGCTCGTGCTCGCTGATCTCCAGAATGGCGCAGATGTCCCGCAGCAGCGTGAC
>CALXDF010000013.1 GCA_944386995.1 uncultured Oscillospiraceae bacterium | reverse complement strand
ACAGCTGCTCCTTGCTCATCTCCAGGGAGAACACCGCCACCGCCTTGCCGCTGGCCTTGCCCACGTTCAGCGCGAAGTTCAGCGCCAGGGAGGTCTTGCCCATGCCCGGACGGGCCGCCAGCAGGATCAGGTCGGACTTGTTGAGGCCGTGGATCTTGTTGTCAATGGCGCTCAGGCCCGTGGAGAGCCCCGGCAGGCCTGCCTTGCCGCTGGAGAGCTCGTTGAGATTCTCCAGCACATCGGTGAGCACCTGGCCGATGTGGGTCATGTCCTGGGCGCTGCGCCCCCGGCGGATGGCATAAATCTTTTGCTCCGCCGCCTCCAGAATATCGTGGGCCTCGCCCATGCCGTCATCCACCAGGGCGGTGATCTCCCGGGCGGCGGCGGCCACGCTGCGCAGCAGCGCCTTGTCCCGGACAATGGCCACATACTCCATGACATTGGCGCTGGTGGGGGTGATCTCCATCAGCTGCACCAGGTAGCTGCGGGTGGTCTGGTCGTCGTAGGTGCCGTTTTTCTGCATCTCCTCGGCCACGGTCACCCCGTCGATGGGCTTGGAGTAGCTGAACATGGTGTAGATGGTCTCAAAGATCTCCCGGTTCTGCCGCAGGTAGAAGTCCCCGGGCTGGAGCTTATCCATCACGTCCTTGACGCAGTCGGCGTCAATGAGCATGGAGCCCAGCACCGCCTGCTCCGCCTCCAGGCTGTGGGGCATCTGCCGCCCCAGGAGCAGTTCCTCTCCGGCCATCATTCCTCACCTCCTGTCAGCACCGCCGCAGCCGTTTGCTGCAAAAGCCTTTGGCGCTTCGCTGTTTCTTTTCCGATAAAACATTGCAGTAGTAATATATAGATCGTTTTTCTGAGGACATGCGCCTCAGAAAAACACCCTGACCTGCGCGCCCTGGGCGCGCACACCAGTCCGCAGACTGGTGGTGGGGGTTCTCAAGGGGGAGCCTGCTCCCCCTTGACCTGTCTCACTTCTCCTCCGCTACCACCACGTAGACGGTGCCGCTGATCTCAAAGCCCAGCTTGGCCTTGAGCTCATAGGAGCCGTAGCTCTTGATGGGCTCGTCCATAACGATCTTGTTCTTGGCCAGCTCAATGCCGTGCTGGCTCTGGAGGGCGTCGGACACCTCCTTGGAGGTCACCGCCCCAAAGAGCTTGCCGTTGGCCCCGGCCTTGGCGGTGAGCTTGACCACCGCGCCCTTGAGCTTCTCCGCCACCGCCTGGGCCTCGGCCTTCTGCCGGGCCTCCTCGGCCTTTTTGGCCTTCTCCTGCAGGCGCATGGTATTCATGGCGTCCGCCGTGGCTGGGACGGCCAGCTTCCGGGGAAGCAGGAAATTCCTGGCATAGCCCTCCGCCACCTCGATCATCTGGCCCTTCTTGCCCTGGCCCCGCACGTCCTGCTGTAAAATCACTTTCATATCCTTGTCCTCCTTGTGGGTTAATCCTCAAAATACTTGTCAATGGTCCCCAGCAGCTTCCGATAGGTCTCGTCTATGTCCCCGTCCTGGATATAGCCGCCGGCGGTGGTGGAGTTCCCTCCCCCGCCCAGGGCCTCCATGAGCACCTGGACATTGATATCCCCCATGCTGCGGGCGGACATGCCCACGCCGCCGTTGGAGGCGTAGAGCACAATGGACGCCTGCACCCCCTGGAGGGTCAGCAGATCGTCGCAGGCCTTGGCTGCCACAATCCGGGCACACTCCTGCTTCACCGCGGCAATGGCGATGCCGCCGTGGTACATGGTGGCCTGGCGGATGATATCGTACCGCTCCACCATGCTCTTGAGGTCGCTCTTGAACAGCCGACTCACCTCCGCCGGGTCCGCGCCGCAGCGGCGCAGGAAAGCCGCCGCTTCAAAGGTGCGGCCCCCGGTGCGCATGGTGAAGTTCTTGGTGTCCAGCACAATCCCCGCCAGCAGCGCCTCCGCTTCCCCCTTGAGCACCTTGCTGGGCTCCACCAGATACTGCAGCAGCTCCGCCACCAGCTCGCTGGCGGAGGAGGCATACGGCTCGTGGAAGTTGAGGGCCGCGCTCTCGATATAGGTGGCCGCCCGGCGGTGGTGGTCAATCACCGCCACCCGGTTGCAGCTGTCCAGCAGCTGCCGGGACTCCACCATGTCCGGCCGGTTGGTGTCCACCACCACCAGCAGCGCCCCGGGCTGGGCGTGGATAAAGGCATCGCTGCCGCTGACAAAGGCATCCTCATACTCCGGCATTTCCCGCAGGCGCCGGAGGAGCGGGTTGGCGTTGTTGTTGTCCAGGTCAATGACGATCTGGCAGCGCTTCTTGTTCTGCCGGGCAATGCAGCAGATCCCCGCCGCGGCACCCACGGCGTCCATATCCGCATACTCGTGGCCCATGACATAGACCTCGCTGGCGTCGCTGATAAGGTCGCTGAGGGCCTTTGCCATAACCCGGCTCTTGACCTTGGTGCGTTTCTCCGTGGACTGGCGGCGGCCGCCGTAAAACTGGAAGTCCAGGCTGTCCTTCACCACCGCCTGATCCCCGCCCCGGCTCAGGGCCATCTCGATGCACTTGCTGGCCGTCTCAAACAGCTCCTCGTAGCCGCCGCCATCCTTGGCCATGCCGATGGAGAGCGTGGCGGTGACCCCGTCCTCGCTGGTGACCGCGTGGACGGTATCCAGCACGGAAAACTTCTCCTCCACTATCTGCTCAAAATACTGCTCCTCGCAGACAAAGAGGTAGCGGTCCCGGTCGTACTTGCGCAGCAGCCCGTTCTTCCCGGACACCCAGGCATTGAGCCGCTCGTCGATCTGGGCCAGCACGGCGGACTTGGCCGCCTCGCCGCCGGCCTTCATCAGTTCCTCGTAGTTGTCGATGACCAGCACCGCCACCACCGGCCGGGTGCTCTGATAGGCGCTGACCGCAGCGTCGCTCTCCGTTACGTCCACCCAATAGGTGGTGGCCAGAAGATTCTCCCCCACGCTCTTGCCCGCCAGACGGTTCACCGAGCCAAATACCCGGTACACCCGCTCCCCCATGCGCACATGGGCCGGGGACTCGCTCGCCCCGTCCAGGACCCATTTCCAGGCGGTCTCCGGCAGCAGTTCCGTGATGCGCACGTTGTAGAGCCCGTCCTCCCGGCCGCAGGCGGCCAGGAAGGAGTCGTTGCTCCACATGATCTCCAGCGTGTCCGCCCGGAACACCACCATGGGCACCGGCGCGTCCAGAAGGTTTGCCCGGCTGGCGGAGTCCATGGTGCCGGTCATGGTGTCGATGTACTGCATCAGGTTCTTTCTGCGCCGCACCGCCGAGCGCTGAAGCACCGCATACAGCACCACCGTCAGCCCCGCCTCCACCAGGGCCAGGGTTGGGCTGAAGGGGATGGCCAGCGCCACAAACAGGATCAGGCAGACGACCACCGGCCGGATATTGGGCTCCATGAGACGGGATAATTTTCGATTCACGTTCTCTCTCTCCTCCTGCGCCCGCCGCCCCTCCGGCCCCTTTGCGGGGCAAAATGGCGGCGGAATGCCTGTAAAACGTTTGCATTATAGTATATCATATGCGGGCCGGCTTGTAAAACAATATTTCTTCCCTTTTTCTCCGCCGCGGCACCGGCGCAGGGCCGGTTTTCCCGTCAGTTAGCTGCCTCTATTCAACTTTTTTCAAGTTTTTGTGTACAAAGAGCCGATCCTGTGTTATACTAAATTGGTATAAGGGGAATTTTCCCTCTTTTTATTTGGTTTTTTCGGGGGCACTGAGGCGACCTCCGATAAAATATAGATCCAAGAGAGACTGTTTGGGCAGGGGTGGCCTGCGCCGGATGCTCCCAGGCGAAGCGGGGTCTGGGACAGGGCGGCCGACCCCTTGTTCTGGTGCGCTCTCCTGGTCGTTACATAATTCTATGATGAAACAGGAGTGAATGTATTTGGCAGAAAAAATGAAAATTATCCCTCTTGGCGGTCTGGATGAGATCGGCAAGAACATGACCGTTTACGAGTACGGCGGTGAGATCATTGTGGTGGACTGCGGCATGGGCTTCCCCGGGGACGACATGTACGGCGTGGACCTGGTAATCCCGGATGTGACATACCTCATCAAGCAGCACAACCGGATCCGGGGACTCTTCATCACCCACGGCCACGAGGATCACATCGGCGCTATCCCCTATATCCTCAAGCAGGTAAGCATGCCCATCTACTGCACCCGCTTTACCGCGGGGCTCATCAAGCTGAAGCTGGAGGAGCACGGCCTGCTCAAGAGCACTAAGCTCATTACCGTGGAGCCCGGCGAGATGGTCCGGGTGGGCAAGTTCTATGTGGAGTTTATCCATGTCAACCACTCCATTGCCGACTCGGTGGCCTTTGCCATCCACACGGATATGGGTGTGGTGGTCCACACCGGCGACTTCAAGATCGACTCCACCCCCATCGACGGGGATGTCATCGACCTGGGCCGCTTCGGCGAGCTGGGCCGGGAGGGCGTGCTGGCGCTGCTGGCGGACTCCACCAACGTGGAGCGCCCGGGCTATACCCCCTCGGAAAAGACCGTGGGGCGCACCTTTGAGCGGCTGTTCAGCGGCTGCAAGGAGCGGATCATTGTTACCACATTCGCCTCCAATGTCCACCGCCTCCAGCAGGTGATCAACGCCGCGGCCGCCAACAACCGCAAGGTGGCTGTCAGCGGCCGGAGCATGGAGAACATCATGAAGGTCTCCACGGAGCTGGGCTATATGAAGGTTCCCAAGGGCGTGCTCACGGACCTCAACAAGATCAAGAGCCTGCCCAAGGAGCGGCAGGTCATCGTTACCACCGGCAGCCAGGGGGAGGAGATGAGCGCCCTGTACCGCATGGCCTTCTCCACCCACCGGCAGATCGACCTGGGCCCGGGGGACAAGGTCATCATCTCCGCCAGCGCCATTCCCGGCAACGAGAAGACCATCGGCCGGGTCATCAACGAACTCTTCCGCAAGGGGGTGGACGTGGTCTATGACCGGGCGGATATGCTCCACGTGTCCGGCCACGCCTGTCAGGAGGAGCTGAAGATCCTCCATGCCCTGGTGCGCCCAAAGTTCTTCATCCCCGTCCACGGGGAGCAGAAGATGCTCCGCCGCCACATGAACCTGGCGCTGGACATGGGCATGGACCGCAGCCATATCGTCCTGCCGGAGATCGGCAACGTCATCGAGATCACCGCCCGCACCATCAAGGTCAACGGCTCCGTCCCCTCCGGGGAGCTGCTGGTGGACGGCAGCGGCGTGGGCGATGTGGGCGCCGTGGTCCTCCGGGACCGGAAGATCCTGGCCGAGGACGGCATGGTGGTGGTGATCCTCAACATCTCCTCCCACAACAACCAGCTGCTCAGCGCCCCGGAGATCATCACCCGCGGCTTCATCTACGTCAAGGAGAACGAGGAGATGCTCAAGGAGCTCAGCCAGGTGGCCATGAACGCCGTGGGCACCATCAAGAGCCACAAGGACCTCTCCGAGGCCCGCAGCGCGGTGAAGAGCGCGGTGAGCAACTACCTCTTCAAGCACACCCGCCGCAGCCCCATGATCATCCCGGTGATCAACAAGATCTAGGCCCTCCAGGGGGAACGGCGATGCCGTTCCCCCTGGAATGTTCCATTCATTTGCGCGCAGCGGGCTCCGCCCCGGCGGCGGCCGCGCTCACATTGTCCGGCTGCAAAAAAGAAGTCCCCGCCGTCCGGTTGGACGGCGGGGACTTCTTTTTAATTTGCCATGAACCGGGACAAAAACTCCCGGGTGCGCTGCTGCTGGGGATTGGCGAAGAACGCCTTGGGCTCCCCCTCCTCGCAGATGACCCCGTCGGCAATAAAGACCACATGGCTGCTCACGTCCCGGGCAAAGGCCATCTCGTGGGTCACCACCAGCATGGTCATGCCCTCCCGGGCCAGATCCCGCATAACGGCAAGCACCTCTCCCACCATCTCCGGGTCCAGGGCGCTGGTGGGCTCGTCGAAGAGCAGGATCTCCGGCTCCATGGCCAGGGCTCTGGCGATGGCCACCCGCTGCTGCATGCCGCCGGAGAGCTGCCGGGGCTTGGCGTTGATATAGGGGGCCATGCCCACCTGTTCCAGGTACTTCATGGCATTTTCCCGGGCCTCCTCCTTGCTCTTCTTGAGCACCTTGATCTGGCCCACCATGCAGTTTTTCAGCACAGTCATGTTCTTGAACAGGTTGAAGGACTGGAACACCATGCCCACCTTGCTGCGGTAGGCGGCGGCGTTGACCCCCTGCGCCGTGACATCCTGGCCGTGGAAGAGGATCTCGCCGCTGGTGGGCGTCTCCAGCAGGTTGATGCACCGCAGCAGGGTGCTCTTTCCGGAGCCGGAGGCCCCGATGATGCTGGTCACGTCCCCGCTGCGGACAGTGAAGCCGATGTCCTTGAGCACCTCGTGGCTGCCGAAGGACTTGCTCAGGTGCCGCACCTCTAAAATCATATCACTCATCTCAGCGATCCCCCCTGCTGCGTCCGTGTTTGAGCTCCTGGCGCTTGCGCTCCCGGTACTCC
>CALXDF010000012.1 GCA_944386995.1 uncultured Oscillospiraceae bacterium | reverse complement strand
AGGCCGTGGTCGCCCTCATGCCCACGCAGCCGGACGATCCGGAGGCGTATGAGCAGATGGCGGCGGCCACGGAGCGGCTGGAGGCCTACAAAAAGGCCGTTGCCTCACTCTACCGCAGCGAGCCTATGGTACTCACCACCGGCAAGATCCCGGAAGCTGACATCTGCTTCCTCGACGAGGCGTTCAAGTGCAATGACGGCGTGTTGAATTCGCTGCTCACAGCTCTCAATGAGCGCAAGTACACCAACGAGGGGCGCACCTACCCTATCCCAACCATCTCATTCTTCGCCGCGTCCAATGAGATCCCCAACTTCAACGACCCCCAGGAGAAGATCCTGGCCGCGCTCTATGACCGGCTGGAGCTGAAGGTGGTGACGCAGAACATCGCCGGACGGGAGAACCGCCTGCGGATGCTGAAAGCCAAGCAGAGCGGGTCATCCGGCCAGATTCAATGCACCATCACGCTGGACGAACTGCTGGAGATGCAGCGGGAGGTGGCCGCCATTCCGGTGCCTGACGCCGCCAATGAGCTGGCCGACGATATTCTGTGCGAACTCCGCAAGAACGGGATGACGGTATCCGACCGCAAATACCTGGGCTACTACCCCATCGCCCAGGCCAAGGCATGGCTGTCCGGCCACACCCATGTGGAGAGCACTGACCTGCTGGCGCTGAAGAACTATCTCTGGCACCTGCCCGCAGACCGGGTCATGGTGGAGTCCACACTGCAGCGCATGTGCGTCAACCCAATGCTGGACAAGGTCAACGATGTCCGCTCTATGGCCATGGAGGCCAGAGATGAGTACGATGCGGCCCGGAGCGATACGAACAAGGCCGGCGCCGCGAACAGAGCACTTGTCAAACTCCGCGGCGAACTGCTGCGGCTGTTTGAGATGCAGAAGAAGCTGGAGGCCGAGGCGCGGACGGACAGCGAACGTGTCCTTACCGCGGAACTTTTACAGGATATGGAGCAGATCAGCAGGCAGGCGCATGAGGCGGTGGGCTTTACCTACATCCCCCTGGAGCAGCTTGCCGCTCTGCAATAAAGAGAAACGGAGGAAGAGTTATGACACAGGCAATAGGGGCTTGTCCCCAGACTCCCCGAAGGACAGAAGACGTATATGAAGAGGTCCGCTTTCAAAATCAGCCGGCGCTGTTTACCAGCCTGCGGTTGAAGGTGGGCGGAATCCCGAAAGGGCTGTACCGCTATGAGATCCGCCACGAGGATGGCAGCCCCTGCCAGATTGCAAGAGGCATTTTGGCAGACCATTACGGTACACTGCTTACCAGCGATCCCATCCAGCTCCCGGCGGATGGATACCTCACCATTTCGCCGGAGGACTTGACCTTTTCGTCCGGGGTGCGGGTCACGCCGGAGGATTTCCTGCATAGGCATCCATCCACAGGGCGGGATGTGATGGAACTGTTCATCGCAAAGCCCGAGGAGGCTCCGCTGTTTTTTAGTTGGGATGACGGTCGGGATGCAGCATACGGCTGTATCGGCCACATGAGGGGCGATTTTGAGGGGAATATCCTGCATCACACCTGGTGGCCCCATTACTGGGACGCACGGTACAACAACGCCGCATTCAAGGCGGATCTCACGAGAGTGGTGGACTGGCTTCGCGTCGGCTTTGCCCCACTAAAAAACCTGGAGAACATGGGCGCCTTCTGTGCCCGCTATGCCCACGCGGCCATCCCAGGCCAGGACCGGACCTACGGCTTTCGCATTGAGACGAAGCGGTACCGCTATATGCTCCGCTGCACGCCCGTGGAGAAGGTTTACCATGTCTACCTCTACTGCTATGGCAAGGAGGCGGTTGCACATTGAGTTACATCGGCGGCGGCATGTACCATGCCGAACCCTGTCCGGAGTGCGGCGCGATCTTGTGGAACGGCCGGTGCGAGAACCCGGACTGCGTGTACCACTGGCATCCAAAGACGGATGACGGAGACCGGGCGGAACAGGATGCGGAGGATGAGACATGAAAACCTTCCGCATTCTACTACCTATTTGAAGAGAGACGGTATGAAAATGCCCTTTAAATCACCCTTCCAGACGGAAGGGGAATCACAACGTAATGGAGGAATGCAGGATGTTGAATCACATTGTCATGATGGGCCGACTCACAAAGGATCCCGAACTGCGGCAGGCGGGAGATACGCCGGTCTGTTCCTTCCGCATCGCCTGTGATCGGGACTACAAAAACAAGGCCGGCGAAACAGAAACCGATTTTCTGGATGTGGTAGTCTGGCGCAAGCTGGGCGAGACTGTGGCCAAGTATTTCACCAAGGGCCGCATGGCCGTGGTCAGCGGCCGGCTGCAGGTCCGCCCCTGGACAGACCAGGAGGGTAACAAGCGGTACAGCACCGAGATCGTGGCCGACCATGTCTATTTCGGGGACTCCAGGCCCAAGGCGCAGGAGGGTGACGCCAGCCAGCCTCCGGAGGACTTTGTGCCTGATTTCAGCGACCTGGACGGCGAGCTGCCGCTATAAAACCGATGCGGGGGAGGCAAGCGCCTCCCCCGCGCCGCAAAAAACAGGAAAAGGGGACAGGCCAATTACCATAAGGAAGATCAATCAAGCAAGAGGTGAAGCAGCACCGGCACGGCGCTGCTCCACCTCTTAATTACAGGAGGGATCTATGAGACCGATCTATCGGACTGTAGAAGAAGTCCTACATTCCCCGTGGGGAGGATTACGGCCCAAGGCCACAAAACCGACGCCGTCTGACCGGGTGCTGTGTTCCACCAGGCTGGAGGACAATATCTATGCCGACCTGCGCAGGGGGGATGAGACGATGGATGCCGTTGAGCGGGCCGCCGGGGAAAAACTGCGCTCCTTCCCGGCTCTGTCCCGGGATGTTTACCAGTCCTTTTACTCCTTGTTGCCCCGGCGGCGAGAGGATTCAGAACTGTCGGCGGCTGCCAAGAAATTCAACGCCCGCATCCTCGACCATATTGTCCAGAGCGAGGACTACGCCACATTGAAGGCTGTATGCGAGGGGAGGGAACTGCCCGCATACGAGGCGATGTCAGAGTTTATCACCCGGACAGCCGGTGACCTGGACGATCTGCTGGGCGATT
>CALXDF010000011.1 GCA_944386995.1 uncultured Oscillospiraceae bacterium | reverse complement strand
GGGGGCGGATGGGGCGGTCGATGACCCGGCTGGTGAGGATGCCCTTCTCACCGGGACGGCCCTCCCGGCGCATGAAGGAGCCGGGGATGCGGCCCACGGCGTACATCTTCTCCTCAAAGTCCACGCTCAGGGGGAAGAAGTCGATGCCGTCCCGGGGACGGGGGGCGGCGGTGGCGGTGACCAGGACCCGGGTGTCGCCGTAGCCCACCATGACGGCGGCGTTGGCCAGCTCGGCCAGCTTGCCCACCTCCAGGGTCAGGGGGCGGCCGGCCAGGTCCATCTCATACTTGCGGTAGTTGGGGAAGGTCTTCTTCTTGATAATGGTTGCCATTTGCATGCTCCTTTTTTTAGATTTTCCGGGAGCCTGCCTTTTAGCACTTGATCCCAACGCCGACCCGTCGGCGGCAGGATCAACTGCTAAAAAGGGGATCGGCTCCCGTTTTTTGCTGCTTTTTTTCGGGGAAACACCCCGCAAGAGAACGAAACGCAGGGGGAAAGCGTCTTTCCCCCTGCGATGTCGCTTTACTTGCGGATGCCCAGCTTTGCGATCAGGGCGCGATAGCGCTCGATATCCTTCTTGGCCAGGTAATCCAGGAGGCTGCGGCGCTTACCGATCATCTTGTACAGGCCGCGGCGGCTGTGGTTGTCGTGGGTGTGAACCTGGAGATGGGCGGTGAGCTGGTTGATCCGCTCGGTGAGGATGGCCACCTGGACCTCCGGAGAGCCGGTGTCCGTGGGATGGGTGCGGTTGGCCTCGATAATGGAGGTCTTCTGATCTTTCTGCATCATGGTCGTGTTTCCACCTTTCAAAAAATGTGCTCCGCAAGCCGCGTGCGGGGTAGGTGTCACCGCCGGACGAGGCCAGGGAAGGGCGAATTTCTTCGCGTACTTGTAAACTATACCATAGAATAACAGCCTTGTAAAGAGGAATTTTGCCCGGAATGGCACCTTTCCCGCCAAAAATGGCGGTAAAACGCCCCAGCCGCCGGAGCATCCCATATCTTGCGCCCCGCCTGCGGCTCCGGCCCAACGTGTGGGGCGGCAGAAGGGGGCGGCGCTTACTCTGCCGGCCGGTGCTGCTCCCCCCACACGCACAGCTGATCCAGGATCTCCATCAGGGATCCGCCCTTTTCCGACAGGCTGTACTCCACTTTCGGCGGAATCTGCGGGTATTCTTTCCGGCGGATCAGCCCGTCCCGCTCCAGCTCCTTCAGGGCGGCGCTGAGCGTTTTATGGGAGATGGTCCGGATATACCGCTTGAGCTCGTTGTAGCGGACCACCTGAAACTCCATCAGACAGTAGAGGATGACCATTTTATACTTGCCGCTGATGAGGGAAAGCGTATAACTGAACCCGGTGTCCTGGAAATTGGCTTTTTCTATGTAGTCGGCAAACATATGCACTCTCCTTTTGGATCGTATCTTACCAAAATGTGCGTACTTCCTTTTTTCTGTACACCTGCTATGATGATAGCACAATCTCTGGAGGTGATCAATCTATGGGCAAAACAATCTGCATCCTCAACGGCAGTCCCCGGCCCAACGGCAACACAAAGGCGCTGATCCAGGCCTTTACTGCCGGCGCGGAGGCCGCCGGACACTCGGTGACGTGCTTTGACCTGCAAAAAATGGATATCCACGGATGCCTGGGCTGCTGCGCCGGCGGGAAGGACCCGGCCAGCCCCTGCGTTCAGAAGGACGGCATGGAGCGCATTTATCCGGTCTATGCCGCCGCGGATACAGTGGTGCTGGCCTCCCCCATGTACTATTGGGGAATCAGCGGACAGCTGAAGTGCGCCTTTGACCGCCTGTTCGCTGTGGCGGAGCTGACGCCGGACTATGCCAATCCGAAAAAGGAGTGCGTCCTGCTCATGGCGGCAGAAGGGGAGGGGGAGGACAACTTTGCCCCCGTCCGGGCTTTTTACGAGGGCCTTGCCGGCCACCTGGGCTGGAAGAATCTGGGCGCGGTATACGCCGGCGGCAACATGGAGGCCGGCGCGGTGCGCAGCAGGAGGGAACAGCTGAAAGCGGCGGCGGATCTGGGCGCCTCCCTCTGAGGGGTGCGGGAAAAAAGGGCGCGGCCCGGAGGAACTGTTCCCTCCGGGCCGCTCTTCGTGTGCTTTTTCAGATGCCGACCGGCTCCTCCTGGTTTTCCTCCGCCTTCCGCCGGGCCGCCTCCTCTTCCTCCAGCACCCGGTAGGCTACCTTGCCCACCAGGGTCTTGGGCAGTTCCGCGCGGAACTCGATGTCATAGGGCAGGGCGTACTTGGCGATATTCTTGCGGGCGTAGGCCATGAGGATATCCTTGTTCTCCTGGCTGGGGGCCGCGCCGGGCTTGAGCATGATGAATGCCTTGACCTTCTGCATTTTCAGCTCGTCGGGCACGCCGATGACGCAGCTCATCTGCACCAGCTCGTGGGCATCGAAAATATTCTCCAGCTGGGAGGGGTAGACATTGTACCCGCTGGTGACGATCATGCGCTTGAGGCGCTGCTTGAAGTAGACAAATCCGTCCTCATCCATGGTGCCCAGGTCCCCCGTGTGAACCCAGGTCAGGCCGTCGGCGTGCTTCTGGAGGGTCTGGGCATTCTCCTCCTCGTGGCCCAGGTACCCGATCATCACCGTGGGGCCGGCAAGGCAGATCTCGCCGGTCTCGCCATAGGGGACTTCCTCCTGGGTGCCGGGCTTTACAATCTTATAATAGGTGTCCGGGAAGGGCAGGCCGATGCTCCCCTCCTTTGCCATGTTCAGCGGCGTGAGGCAGGAGGCGGTGACACACTCGGTGAGGCCGTACCCCTCCCGCACCTGGATGGCGGCGTTGTGGTCGAAGAGGAACTTGTCAAACCGCTTCTTCAGCTCCACGCTCAGACTGTCGCCCCCGGAGTAGACCCCCTTGAGGCAGCTGAGGTCCGCGTTCTTCATCTTGGGCAGGCGCAGCAGGGCCTCGTACAGGGTGGGGACGCCGGCAATCAGGTTGCAGCGGTACTTCAGCAGGAGCTTGGCGTAGCTCTCGGCGGTGAAGCGGGGCACCAGGATGCAGCAGCCGCCGTTGACCAGCATGGAGTGGATGGACACCCCCAGGCCGAAGCCGTGGAAGATGGGCATCACCGCCAGCATCTTGTCCCCGGGGCGGAAGAAGGGGTTGGTGGCCACGATCTGGGCGGCCAGGGCGTTGAAGTTCAGGTTGCTCAGCAGGATCCCCTTGGTCACGCCGGTGGTGCCGCCGGAGTAGAGGATCACAGCGGGATCCCCGGGGGCCACCTGGGCCTTGTACTTCCAGCGGTAGGACCGGCCCCGCAGCAGGAACTCGTTCCAGCGGAGGATGGGGGCGTCCTTGGGGATCTTCTGGAGCTTGCGCCCCTCGGTGAGCATGTAGCCGGCCTTGATGGGCTGGCTCAGGGCATCCTTGATGGAGGCGATGATGATGTTGTCCAGGTTCACGTTCTGGCGGATGGCCTCGAACTTGTGGTAGAACTGGTCCAGGG
>CALXDF010000010.1 GCA_944386995.1 uncultured Oscillospiraceae bacterium | reverse complement strand
TGAAAAGGAAAAACCCCGGAAACCGCGTAGTTCCGGGGTTTTTGACCACTTTTGATAAAGTTTAGCGCTTGCTGAACTGCGGAGCGCGACGGGCAGCCTTGAGGCCGTATTTCTTGCGCTCCTTCATGCGCGGATCGCGGGTCAGGAACCCGGCCTTCTTGAGCAGGGGACGATAGTCCTCGCTGGCCAGCAGCAGGGCGCGGGCCACGCCGTGGCGCAGAGCGCCGGCCTGGCCGCTGACACCGCCGCCCTTGACGGTGGCGACGATGTCCACCTTGCCCAGGGTATTGGTGGTGACCAGAGGCTGGCGGACGACCATCTTCAGGGTCTCCAGACCAAAGTAATCGTCGATATCCCGGCCATTGATGGTGATGGAGCCGGAGCCACCCTGGAACAGGTGGACGCGGGCGACGGAGGACTTGCGGCGGCCGGTGCCGTACAGGTAGGGCTTCTTAGACTGATACATGTTCGTTTACCTCCTTAGTCCATGGTCCACAGCTCGGGCTTCTGGGCCGCGTGCTCGTGGGTGTCGCCGGCGTAGATGTGCAGGCGCTTGAGGGAGTCCTTGGTCACGGTGTTCCGGGGCATCATGCCGCGGACGGCCACCTTCATGGCCAGCTCCGGACGCTTCTCCATCATATCCTTGTACTTGGTCTCCTTCAGACCGCCCACCCAGCCGGAGTGGGTGCGGTACATCTTCTGCTCCAGCTTCTTGCCGGACAGAGTAGCCTTGGCGGCGTTGATAACGATGACGTTGTCGCCGCAGTCGGCATGGGGGGTATAGGTGGGCTTGCGCTTGCCCCGCAGCAGGTCGGCGACGATGACGGCGGTGTGGCCCAGAGGCTTGCCGGCGGCGTCAACGACGTACCACTTGCGGACGATGTTGCCCTTGTTTGCCATAAAAGTGGACATGGTCGTATCTCTCCTTTGTTGGTGGTATTTCCTTCGATCACGAAAGCGCCGGGAAACCGAACCTTTCGTCATCGAAGGAAATCTTGTGTTTTTCCCGGAAATCGGGTACAATGCCCTTGGCGAGCACCACTATTTATACCACAAGCGCTGCGCCGTTGTCAACAACATTTTTATTTATCGCGGCAAATGCTTTCAATATCGCTTGTTTTCTTTGATTTTCTCTTGATATCTTGTTTTCGATTTTCAAACCAACAGGAGGAACCACCATGCAGCACATCCTTTCTCTGGTCCGCCGGTGCGTGGAGGACTACGATATGATTGACGCAGGGGAGACTGTAGCCGTGGGCGTCAGCGGCGGGAAGGACTCGGTGCTGACCCTGGCGGCCCTGGCCCATCTCCGCCGGTTCTACCCCAAGCCGTTTGACGTTGTGGCGGTGACCATCGACAGCGGCACGCCGGGGATGGATTTTACCCCCATCGCCGCCCTCTGCCGGGAGCTGGAGGTTCCCTACTACATCGAGTCCGTCCCCATCTACGAGGTGGTTTTTCAGGCGCGGCAGGAGAAAAATCCCTGCTCCCTGTGCGCAAAATTCCGCCGGGGGGCCCTGAGCACCAAGCTCAACGCCCTGGGCATCTCCAAAATTGCCCTGGGCCACCACTACGACGACGCGGTGGAAACCATGCTCATGAGCCTCTTCATCGAGGGGCGCATCAGCTGCTTCCAGCCGGTGACCTATCTGGACCGGACCCAAGTCACCCAGATCCGCCCCCTGCTCTATGTCCAGGAGCGGGAGGTCCGGGGGGCGGTGAAGCGCCTGGGGCTGCCGGTGGTGAAAAATCCCTGTCCCGCCAACGGCTCCACCAAGCGGGAGGAGATGAAGGAACTCCTGCGCACCCTGGACCAGCAGTTCCCCGGGGTGAAGAAGCGGATTTTCGGCGCCATCCAGCGCTACCCGCTCTACGGCTGGAGCACCGAGGAGCTCCAGCGCTGAAAAAGCGCCCCGCAAAGGCGGGGCGCGGATGCGGTCCGGTCGTCCGGCACGATTATGTAAAGAGCCACTGTACCAGCAGCAGGAGTCCCAGGCCCGGCACCCCCAGGATCCCGATGACCAGCGCGTTGAGCAGGTTCACGCCCAGGGAGATGCCGGTGACGGCCTGCGTCAGATTCAGCAGGAACAGTGCCCCGAACCCCAGCAGGGTGTTGAGCAGCACCTGCATGGCCAGTTTCAGCGGCGTCTTGAACAGCCGCAGCACCGCCCCCACCACAAAGAGAAGGAGGATGGCGATGGCGACCTTTTCCGTCAGACCCATCGCTTTTTCCCCTCTTTCGCCGCGCTCAGGGCTGTCGCCTGCGCCTCCAGGCGTTTCATCTGCCGCAGCAGGTAGTTGATGCGGGCCTGGAGGGAGCGGATCTCAAAGATGCATGACTCCATGAGGTCGCTGTCGGTGATGTCGTCAAAGGCCAGATAGGCGTGGTCCAGGGAGCGCTGGGCCTGCTGCAGGGACTGCATCAGCTCAGCCTGTTCGGGACTGGCGTTGCCCTGCTGGTGGATGGGTGAAATTCGTCGCAGCATTGTTTGTCCTCCTTTGCCATGGCCGGGTTCTATCCTATCTATATGGCTAGTTTGGACAAATATGCCAGCAATTAAACGCAGAGGGAGAGCTGAGAATGACCCGTCAGGAGGAATATATGGCCCGGGCCCTGGCTCTGGCCGAGGAGGCGGCTGCCGCCGGGGAGGTTCCGGTGGGCTGCGTCATCGTCAAGGACGGCACGGTGGTGGGCTGCGGCCGCAACCGCCGGGAGGAGAAGCGCAGCGCCCTGTCCCACGCGGAGACGGAGGCCATCGCCATGGCCTGTGAAACGCTCTGCTCCTGGCGCCTGGACGGGTGCGAGCTGTATGTCACCCTGGAGCCCTGCCCCATGTGCGCCGGGGCCATTCTCAATGCCAGGATCTCCCGGGTATGGTACGGCGCCCGGGACAGCGCCTTCGGCGCCTGCGGCGGGGTGTTCAATCTCTTTATGGAGGATTTTCCCCATCCCCCAGCCCTGGTGGGGGGAATCCTGGAGGAGGCGTGCCGGACGGTACTGACGGACTTTTTCCGGGCGCTTCGGGACGGCGCAGACGATTCTTGACACACCCCGCTGTTTTTTCCTATACTGGGCTTGTGCGGCGTACTAGAAAATAGGAGGGGTAACGATGAAACGTCTGCCTATCATTCCGATTGTCATGCTGCTGATCGCGGCGGGGGCCTGCCTGTGGAACGCGCTGCCGGAGTGCCTGATCGCCCTAAAGACCCCGGTAGACTTCAACCAACTGGCCGAGGAGGACATCCGCAGCGGCGTCCGGGTAGAGGGGGATGTCTACGCTGTTTTGGACTCGTTCGCTGTAGAGGAGTCCTGGACGGAGCATTCCAACGGCTCTGTCACCCCCAGGGAAGTCTCCAAGTACTACTACATCATCCCGATCGGCAGGGAGTCCTACGCCGCTTTGGAGATCAGCGCCGGCAGCGCCGGAGCCTACAGCGGCGTAGCCGATGCTACCTGGGACTATCTGACAGGCGCGTCAGCCGCCATTGATGCGGTACCCGTCCGCTTTGAGGGGTACATCGCCCCCATGGAGGAAGAACTGTACGATCTGTTTGTGGAGTGGTTTCAGGATACGGCGTATTTCGGCGTGACGGATGCGGCGGCCATCCAGCCCTATGCCATGCCATATATGCTGTCCACGTTCTCCGTTTCCGGGGTGTATACGATCGCGGGGGTCGGCCTGGCGGCGCTGCTGGCGGCCCTGCTTCTGATTCTGTTTGCCCTGCGCCGCCGGAAGACGCAGCGGCGGACGGCTGCGGAGCCCCTCTCCCCCACCTCGCCGGAGGCTGTGGAGCGGGATCTGGAGGGGTAAGGAAAAAATTCTAACAAGATTTAAGACTTTTGTAACAACTAGCGCTAACTTTTTTAATCTTCCCACCGTACTATAAGACTTGCAAGAGACAATAACTTCTTTTCATCCAATCTTCCAAAACATAGGGGCAAGGGGACGGCACTGCCGTCCCCTTGCCCCATTTTCTTCAGAAACGCGGCCTAGGCCGCGTTTCTGAAGAAATCAGCACCCAGGGCAGGCCTCGATTTCTTACGAAAAAGTCGGCCTGCCCTGGGTGAGTGGTGTCATTTCCGAGGTACATGCCCCCGGAAATGACGGATTTTCATTTGAAAACGTGCCCCCTGCAATACTCAGTCCATGTGGGCCGGCCGCTCCAGCAGAGAAAAACCGTACAGGACCACCGTGCATCCCACATACAGGCAGATGAGGCCCAGGGAGAGGTCGTCGGCCAGCGCCGTCAGACCCAGCACCGTGGCGGCGGGGAGAATGAACCGGGTGGTGCGGCGGCTTCCCAGAGAGAAGCCGTAGGCCGCCACCTGGTAAAAGCCATAGGTAAAGGCGGCAATGGCCAGGATCTGGACATAAAAAGCCTCCACCACCGGATAATCAGCATACTGCCGGTAGGTAATCAGCAGCCAGGCCACGCTCATCAGGGCGGAGCAGGTCAAAAATCCGCCGCAGCTGCCGCCCTGGCGCCAAAGGGTCAGCGCGATCAGCAGGCACACCGCCGCGGCCAGGGCAAACGCTCCCAGCGCCGTTTGCAGGACTTCCTGGCGCTGGAGACCGCCATAGGCGAGAAGAACGCCTCCTGCGGCCAGGAGCAGCACCGCGCACACCAGCAGCGGCAGCATCTGCTGGGGCGGCGTGCGGAAACCCGCCGCCAGATCCAGCTTGCGCTCCGGCTTTTCCCGCAGGGCCAGAACCAGCAGGAGAACGCCCGACGCGGCCAGATAGAGGGCCATGACCCAGGAGATGGGCGCGCCGGAGACGGCCAGAGCGGTATCCGGTTCAAAGACCGCCTGCTGGAGCAGGCGCAGCAAAAAGCCAACCGCCCCCAGAAGGATGGGGAGCAGGCGGCGCAGGGTTACTTTCATGCAGAATCGTCCTTTCGCCAAGTATAACAGAGCTAGTATAGCACTTCCTCCGGCATTTGTCACCACTTTTCCCGCGGGCAGCCTGCCGGCGGCATAGTTTTTCCCGGTCGGGACATACTGGGGGCAAGGAGGTGATCCACCGTGGAAAGCAGACGGCCAAAGTCCGCGCCGCCGCGGGGCCCCGGCTGGCCGGACAGCGAAGACGACGT
Source organism: uncultured Oscillospiraceae bacterium (assembly GCA_944386995.1). Classification (GTDB taxonomy): domain Bacteria; phylum Bacillota; class Clostridia; order Oscillospirales; family Oscillospiraceae; genus CAJFPI01. The sequence goes on along the minus strand of CALXDF010000010.1, from coordinate 15,203 downwards.
GATCAACAAATACGGCACCTATGAGGTCCAGGACACTGCGGACACGGACAACCGCTACCCGATGATTGCCCAGGGGATGCCCACGCAGGCGCAAAAAAGCTTTCGGGACAGCCACCCGGCCCGCAGCAGCAGAAAGCGGGGGGAGGAAAAGAGCCGCCCCCTGCCGCCGGGGGAGCTGTAGTCCCCGGGCAGGAAGAGGCCCCGCCGCAGCCGCGGCAGGGCCTCTTTCCGTTTTTACAGCTCCAGCAACATGTTATGCCAGGGAACGCCGCCGTGGACAGAGCTGCCCACGCCGTGGTCCTGGAAGCCAAAGGCGGCATAATATCCCACCTTGCTGTCCAGGCAGGTCAGTGTGACCGCCCGGCGGCCCTCCCGACGGGCCAGATCCGCCATTGCACGGATCAGCTGACCGCCCAGGCCCCTGGCGGGGAGCACAGCCAGGCTGAACACGGACTGGTAGGGGCCTGACGGGTCGTGACAGCCTGGGTCGGTAAACATATTGTCCTCAATATAGGGCTGACCGATCACCGGACCCATGATATAGCCGGCGATGGCCCCCTGCCGCTCCCCTACCAGAATGTGGTCGGGATAGGCGGCCAGCCGCTGCCGGAGATCTTCCCGGCGGGCTGCCTGTTCCGGCGGGAAACAGGCGGACTCAATGGCTGCGCAGGCGGTCAGGTCCGCCGGGCGGGCGGTGCGGATATGCAGATGCTCCATAGGGGGTCTCTCCTTTTGCCGCAGGGAGTGCAGGTCCGTGCGGCGGGGGTGATGACCCAGTATACCACACGCCGGATGCACGCACAAGTCCCGGCTTGTCCCTGAGGCGGTTTTATGGTAGAATTCTGAAATCGGGCGCCGGCCTGCGGAAGCTCCGGGTATATTTCGGACAGGCCGGACATAAAGATGATTTGATTTCCCCTGAGAAAGAAGGTGCCTCCTTGCGCAAGAGCTTCATGGTTGCCGCAGTGCTGATTTTTTTCCTGTTTTTCCTCCCATGGCTGTGGGGCGAGGAGCAGGGGGGCGCCAGCCTTCCGGAGGGCGGAGCGGACAGCCCGTCCGTCCCGGAGGGGGATTCGCAGCTCCCGGAGGTTCCCGACGCAGTCCATGACAGTGGGACAATGCTGCGGGTAAAGATCGGGGAAAGCGTGGAGGAGATGGATCTGGAGACCTATCTCCAGGGGGTCGTCCGGGCGGAGATGCCCGCCTCTTTTGAACTGGAAGCCCTGAAGGCCCAGGCGATCGCCGCCCGGACCTATACCCTCTACAAGATGGAGCAGGGGGAAAACGCAAACCACCCGGAGGCGGACATCTGCGGCGATTTTGCCTGCTGCCAGGCCTACCAGAGCGAGGAAGACGCCGCCCGTGCCTGGGGCATGTCCACGGCGGTATATGAGAACAAGATCGACCGGGCGGTAGCTGAGACCGACGGCCAGGTGATTCTCTATGAGGGCGCGCCGGTGCTGGCGGTATTTCACTCCTCCTCCGCCGGGGCCACGCAGAACTCAGGGGATGTATGGCAGAACAGCCTGCCCTACCTCCAGAGCGTGGACTCCCCGGAGGGGGCGGAGGCGGTGCCCAATTACTACAGCAAGGTGTCCTTTACCCTGACGGACTTCAAGGAGCGCTTCGCCGCCCAGTATCCCACGGCCAACCTCTCCGGCAGCCCCTCCAACTGGTTCACCAATATCCGGCAGACGGAGACCGGGGCGGTGCTGTCTCTGGAGGTGGGGGGCGTGGCCGTCAGCGGAACGGAGCTCAGAACGCTGCTGGGCCTTCGCAGCACCACGTTTACCATCAGCTTCACGGATACGGAGGTGGTGTTCTCCGTTACCGGCTACGGCCACGGGGTGGGCCTGAGCCAGTATGGGGCAAATGTTCTGGCGGGTGAGGGATGGACCTGCCGGGAGATTCTGGAGCACTACTATACCGGCGCCAGCGTGGGCGTGTATGAAGGATAAAGAGGAGGGGCGCGCCGCCTGAAGCGGCGCGCCCCTCCTCTGCGCACGTGCGCTATTTGATTTCCACCAGCGTATAGGCCTGACTGCCCAGACCGAGCTGCTCCGCATGCTCCACGCAGGAGCGCCAGTTGGTTTCCGGGTGGTTGACATGGAAGTGGTCGCCGGGCGTGTGTTCCGCCTCCATGTGCTCCGCCAGGACGCTTCCGGCGTAGACAGGCATCCGGTTCACCGCGTCGGCGCAGGCCACGTCCAGAGCCACCGGGTCAAAGGAGGCAAACATCCCCACGTTGGGCACGATGGGCACGTCGTTCTCGCTGTGGCAGTCACAGTTGGGGGAGACATCCATGACCAGGTTGATGTGGAAATTGGGTCGGCCGTGGATGACCGCCTTGGTATACTCAGCGATCTTGCAGTTCAGGATGTCGTTGCTCTCGTCATGGGCGGGCTGGATGGCATCCCTGGGGCAGATGCCGATGCAGCGCCCGCAGCCCACACATTTGTCGTGGTCAATGGTAATGCGGTGGGTTTCCCCCATCACCGGAGCGCCGTGGGCGCAGATGCGCTGGCAGGCGCCGCAGCCGATGCACGCCTCCTGGTCGCACCAGGGCTTGCCGGCGGAGTGCATCTCCATCTTGCCTGCCCGGGAGCCGCTGCCCATGCCCAGGTTCTTCAGCGCCCCGCCGAACCCCGTACACTCGTGGCCCTTGAAGTGGTTCAGGGAGATCACGATATCCGCGTCCATAATGGCCCGGCCAATCTTGGCCTCCTTGACATAGGTGCCGCCCTCCACGGGCACATAGGCCTCGTCAGTGCCCTTGAGCCCGTCGGCGATGAGGATATGGCAGCCCAGGGTGAAGGGGTTAAACCCGTTGGTATAGGCGCTCTCCAGATGCTCCAGCGCGTGCTTGCGCCCGCCCACATACAGGGTGTTGCAGTCGGTGAGGAAGGGCCGGCCGCCCCGCTCCTTCACAAAATCCACCACAACCTTGGCGTAGTTGGGCCGCAGGTAGGACAGGTTCCCCGGCTCGCCGAAATGGATCTTGATGGCCACAAATTTGTCCTGAAAGTCGATGCGCCCCATGCCCGCCTTGTCCAGCAGACGGTGGAGCTTCTGCAGCAGGTTGTCCCCGGGCTTTGCCCGCAGGTTGGTATAATATACGGTGGATGGAGCCATATGCAGAATTCCTTTCTCTTCTCAGAATTAGAATAAAACCATCATATCACAGTTTTTTGCGGATTCCAACGCGCTTTTGAAAAAATACGAAAAAACCGGCGGAGAAGCCGCGGCTTCCCTGCCGGTTTTTCGCATGAAGACCTTATTGCAGTCCCAGAAGGCCGCTCCGGCGGCGCAGGGCCTCATAGAGCCCGGTGCCCAGGATCCCCACGGAGATGACCTCCCCGGCGCCCACGGTGAGCATCATGTACCAGATGGCGTCCGGCATGCCGTAGCCGTACCGCAGCACCCAGGGGACAATGATCACATTGGCCAGGATGGGGGGCAGGACCGCCAGCCGGGGATGGCGGCGCAGCAGCCGGGTTCCGATCGCCCCGGCCAGGGTAGCTACCGGCCCCAGGATGATGTCCATGACCACCGCGCCGGTGAGAGCGTTGGCCAGCAGGCACCCCACCGCCAGACCCGGGATTGCCGCGGGCAGGAAGATGGGCAGGACACACAGCGCCTCGCTCAGGCGGACCTGAATGACGCCGGAGGAGAGCCCCAGCAGGGAGGCGAGATACGTCAGGGCCACGTACAGCGCGGCGATGACGGCACCCTGGGTCAGGGCGCGGGTTGCGTTGTTCTGATGCATTTGTTCCACTCCTTAGTTTTGTTTTTTCCCCGCGAAAGCCGCGGTTCGGTGAGGATGGTTCCGAACTCACCGCAGGACATCATACCAGACTTCTCCCCAAAAGGCAAGAAAAAATCTTCCCAAGGCAAAAGGGAACCAGAGGCGGCTGCCTCTGGTTCCCATCGCTTATTGCATCATATACAGCAGCTTGCAGGCCTGGGAGCGGGTCATGGGGTCGTTGGGAGAGAGCTTCCCGTCGCTGCCGGTGAGAATCCCCTGGGCCACCATGGTCTGTACATAGGACAGGGCCCAGCTGGGCACGTCGGCGCTGTCGGAGAAGGCGGAGAGGTCGTCGCTGGCAAAGCCCTTCTCCTGGAGCCGGCCCAGCATGGTGATGGCCTGGGCCCGGGTAATGGTGGCGCTGGGGGAGAAGTATACCCCGCCGGCCTCCTGGTTGCCCTGCATAATGCCCAGGGCATACATGGCCTTCACCGCATCCAGAGCCCAGGACTGAATGGCGTCATTGTCCGCAAAGGACAGCTCCACGTCGGCGTAGTCCGCGGCGTCCAGTCCCAGATAGCGGAACACCATTACTGCGAATTCCATGCGGGTCATGTTCCGGTCAGGCCGGACATACCGCACGCCGTTCTCCTCCTCGCCGGTGAGGATCCCCAGCTCATAGAGCCGGTCCAGATAGGTTGCCGCCCAGTGGGGGGTGCCGTCGGCATAGGTGTTGTCGGCAAAGGGGGAGGCCGCGCCGTCGGTGGCTGCCACCTCCCAGGTCTTCCGGGCACGATTGCCGCTGGCATCCCAGGCGGTGAGGGCAATCAGATGGGCCTTGCCGTCGGAGAGGGAACTGGAGAGATCCGCGGTGATCGTGCCGCTGTCGACCTGGAAGATCACCGCCTCCCCGTCGCAGGTCAGTGCTACATGGTCCATGTCCAGGCCGCCGTCCACGCCGTCTGTGGCGGTGGCGGAGAGGGATGTGCCGCTGAGAGTGCCGTCCAGCACCGGGGGCGTATTGTCCACCAGCCCGTCATAGGAGGAGACCAGCTGATCCATATAGATGGTGCCGCTGGAGACACTGCCGGAGATGATCAGGGCCTCCAGGGTCTCGCAGTCTTCAGGCAGATCCACAGTGACTTGCTTCCAGCCGGTAAAGTCCAGCGTCGCCACAGGCGTTGTACTGCCGTTGTTGTCATAGAGGGAAAGGGTGTTGCCGCTGCCGTCGCCGTAGATGGAGAGCGTCAGCTGGGTGTAGCCCTCCGGCACATCCAGCCCCAGCTGCAGCGCCGCGCCGCTGTCGGCAGAGGCGTAGTCAAGGCGCAGGGAGGCCAGACCGTAGCGCACGGTGGCGGTGTCCCGGCTGGAAGTGACGCCGTAGCCGGTATAGCCGGACACGTCGCCCTCAAAGTCCTCCAGCGTCTCCAGAGGCAGCTGGGTCAGGGACACGGGGATGGTTACCTCGGCGTCCCCCTTGCTGAGGACCAGGTTGCCGCTGCCGGGGGTGCGGGAGGCGGTGAACACGCCCTCCTCGTCCACGGTGCCCACGTTCCCCTCCACGTACCAGTCGAAGTCGCTGTCCTCCGTGGCCAGGGTCATGTGCTTGTAGAGGGCCACGGCGGTGAGATCCACGCTCTCCCCAGGCTGGAGGGTCAGGGAGGTGAGCTTCTCGTTGTTGTACTGGATCTGGAGCTCATCCGGCGTCTCCACCACGTTGACGGTGAGGGTGCCCCGGCGGCCGCCGGCGCTGCCGGTGATGGTCACCTCGCCGCCGTCATCCGGGGCGGTGAACACATTGCCGCGGATGGTGCCGTCAGAGGCGTCCAGGTCCACCTCGCCCCGCATGGGGATGTAGTTGGTATCCACCAGGTTGGCCCGGATCTCCATGGAGCTGCCGGCCATGATGTGCTGGCTGTCGGCAGCCAGGTAGACGTGGTCGGCGTCCCGGGTGGGGGTGCCGTCGGAGAGCAGGAACAGGAAGGAGGATACCTTCCGTTCCGCGCCGTCGGAGGGCACGTTGAGCAGGGTGGGATCCGTGGAGTCAGGCAGCGTGGCCACGGCGGTGGTGGAGCCGCCGCCGTCCAGGCAGATGGCGGACACGCACCCCAGCTCCACCAGGCGCTGGGCCAGGGTGCCCAGGGACGAGCCGATGGAGTGGCCGGACTTGCGGCCGTCCACGGTGTAGAACACCACGTCGCCGTTGGCCTTCACGCCCACGGCGGTGCGGGGGGCGTTGGTGGCCTCGAAGTTGGACTGGGCCACCCCGTCCTTCACCAGCAGGTACAGGCCGCCCACAGCCTCCACCACGTCGTTCCACATCTCGTTGGGGGCGGAGATGGAGAGGCCGAATACGCCGCCCTCCTCCATGCCGCGCAGATAGCTGAGCTCCTCCTCGGCGGCGTTCAGGTTGGCCGAGAGCACCAGCTGCCCCGGCTGGATCTCCGTGGCCTCGCCCTTGGCGGTTTCCACCACCTCGATCACCTTGTAATAGGCCGTCTTGCCCACCGCGGGGGCTGCGGCCACGCCCTGCTCCTCCAGGGCCTCGTCGGAAGAGCCGGCAAACTCCTCAGACCACAGCTCCTCCAAAATCACGTCCACCCCGGCCTCGGTGGTGCCGGTGGTGTGCTTGGCGTTGAAATCATAGGTATAGGCGTAGATGCCGCCGTGGGAGTTGCGGGCCTTGTTCAGCGCGGCGATGTAGGCACTGCCCTCCCCATTGTAAATGCCCCGCAGGGACAGGGAAGGCGTGCCGATGACAACGGAGCCGTCGGCGGTGAAGCCCACGGCGTTGTTGCCGCCGTCGCTGCTGAGGACTTCCCCGCCGCTGATCAGGATGCCGGTGGGGGTGCCGTTGCCGTCAAAGAAGTCGGCGTTAATGCCGGCGACCATACGCCAACCCTCGCTGGAGAGCGCCTCCGCTGCGTCCATGGCGGTGGATTTGCCGGTAACCGTATCCCCGCCATAGGCGACCACCTGGACACTGTCACTGGGGGAGTAGGTAAAATAGTTCTCCGTGCGCCGGTCATTGTAGTAGTCGCTCCAATAGGTCTCGGTTATCAGTTCCGCCCCCTCCTGCAGCTGGGTGGGGACAGCGGTGAGCTGATCGCCGTAGGCATCGGACCACAGGGCGAAGGCGGGAACCGCTGAGAGCAGCATGGCGCCGGCCAGGGCCAAAGGGAAGAGCTTGGATAGGATCTTTCTCATTTGGGTTGGGGACCTCCTTTGCAGCAGGGGACCGGTGAAACCGCTCTCCAGGTAACATAACAACATGAACATGGATTATCATAGCACGAATGGGGGAAAAAGTAAACAGAAAAAGGGTGGAAAATGCGGACGGAAGATGATACACTGAAAACAGATCCAACCGGCACAGGATCCGGAAAATCAGAAACCTTAGACGCAGACAAGGAACATTTTGTTCCGGATGGATCGAAAATTTGTGAAATGAGGTGTTTGCCATGCAGGAACTGGAGCGGCAGTTTCATATCCGCTGCGGGCCGGGGGATGTGGGGCGCTACTGTATCCTTCCGGGGGACCCGGGGCGGTGCGGGGCCATCGCGGCCCTGTTCGACGGCGCGGCCCTTGTGGCGCAGAACCGGGAGTTCACCGTCTACACCGGGACGCTCCTGGGGGAGAGGGTGAGCGTGTGCTCCACGGGCATCGGCGGGCCCTCCGCGGCCATTGCCATGGAGGAGCTGTGCGAAATCGGGGCAGACACCTTTGTCCGGGTAGGAACCTGCGGAGGGATCGATCTCTCGGTTCGCTCCGGGGACATCGTGGTGGCCACCGGCGCCGTCCGGCAGGAGGGCACCAGCCGGGAGTACGCGCCCATCGAGTTCCCGGCGGTGGCGGACCTGGACGTTACCAATGCCCTGGTGGCGGCGGCAAAGGCGATGGGCAAGACGGTCCATGCCGGTGTGGTCCAGGCCAAGGACAGCTTCTATGGGCAGCACTCCCCGGGCCGGATGCCGGTCAGCGGGGAACTACAATATAAATGGGAGGCATGGAAACGCCTGGGGGTAAAGGCCAGCGAGATGGAGAGCGCGGCGCTGTTTGTGGTGGCTGCCAGCCGGGGCGTCCGCTGCGGCGCCTGTTTCCACGTGATCTGGAACCAGGAGCGGGAGGCCGCAGGCCTGGACCAGGACATGAGCGAGGACACCAGCGCAGCGGTAAAAGTCGGCGTGGAGGCCCTGAAGCTGCTGATCGCGGAGGACCGGGCAGGGTAAACGGTCCGAGGGAGGACCGCCGGGAATCCGGCACCCGTAAGGCGCCGCTTTGTGCGGGGCGGATGGAACCATGGCGGCTTATGGGGCGCCCTTTTTGCATGCCGGCTCGCGGAAAAGGCGGACCGGGAGACGGCCTGCCGCCGGGACAAGCCGTCTCCATCAGCGGCAGCCGGCGCTGCCGATTTAGTCCAGAAAGGGCTTGACATTTTTCCCCTTACCCCGTATGATAGGTGGGTAAAAGGGAGTAATCGGCATCGTTTGGTGCGGTAAAGTGCGTCAGTCCGGCAAAACAGCCCGCCTTTGCCTGAAATGATGAGACTTTTGCAGCGTCCGCCCAACGCCGCAAAGGTCTTTTTTTCTGCCGGCTCCACAAAAAAGGAGGTTGTGTGTTTTGATGTTTTTAGACCTGTTTTCCAATGTAACCAACTTTACCTGGCAGCAGGGGGTCATGATCGTCATCGGCCTTGTCCTGGTCTACCTCGCCATCAAGCGGGAGATGGAGCCCACGCTGCTGCTGCCCATGGGCTTTGGCGCCATTCTGGTGAACCTGCCCTTTGTCAACACCGAGGCCATTGAAACGCTGTTCAACGCCGGCATTGCCAGCGAGCTCTTCCCGCTGCTGCTGTTCATCGGCATCGGGGCCATGATCGACTTCGGCCCCCTGCTGAGCAATCCCAAGATGTTCCTCTTCGGCGCGGCGGCCCAGTTCGGCATCTTCTTCACCCTGGTGGTGGCGGTGGTGCTGGGCTTCGATCTGAAGGACGCGGCCTCTGCGGCCATTATTGCTGCGGCAGACGGCCCCACCAGCATCTATGTGGCCAACTACTTCCAAAGCGCCTACCAGGGCGCCATCATGGTGGCGGCCTACTCCTACATGGCCCTGGTGCCCATCATCCAGCCCCCCATTATCAAGGCCATCACCACCAAGAAGGAGCGGCTGATCCGCATGGAGTACACCCCCAGCAACGTCTCCAAGACCACCCGCATCCTCTTCCCCATCTTCGTCACCATCATTGCCGGCACTGTGGCCCCCAAGAGCGCGGAGCTGATTGGCTTCCTCATGTTCGGCAACCTGATCCGGGAGTGCGGCGTGCTGGACAGCCTGAGCCAGACCGCGCAGAACGCCCTGGCAAACCTGGTCACCCTGCTGCTGGGCCTCAGTGTGTCTTTCCGGATGCAGGCCGGGGCGTTCCTCACCTGGCAGACCCTGCTGATCCTGGCCCTGGGCCTGGTGGGCTTTGTGTTTGACACCGTGGGCGGCGTCCTCTTTGCCAAGCTCCTCAACCTGTTCTCCAGGAAGAAAATCAACCCCATGATCGGCGCGGCCGGCATCTCCGCGTTCCCCATGGCCTCCCGCATGGTCCACAAGATGGGCCGGGACGAGGATCCCTACAACTTCCTGCTGATGCACGCCGCCGGCGCCAACGTCAGCGGACAGATCGCCTCCGTCATTGCCGGCGGCCTGATTATCACCCTAGTGGAAAATCTGCTGTAAGGAGGGGACTGGCTGATGAATATCAATATGGATCTTGTGATCGACTGCCTGCTCATTATGGTGCAGGGCATGGTCGGTATTTTCGTGGTGATCCTGGTGATCTGGGCCCTGGTGGCCATTCTCAACCGGGTTACCGGAAAGAAGAAAGACGACCCCAGCGGCAGCGGCAACAGCTGACCGCTCTGCAGGGACGGAATGCAGACGAGCCCGCCGGCGCATTGCGCCGGCGGGCTTTTTCCGTCCTCCCCGCCAAGGGCGCGATATTTCGCACTTCTTTTCAGCAAATCAGCCAAATTCCCCGCCGGTTCTGCCCCGCCCGGTCCCCGTGTTCACAGAATATTCACAATTTTCTTTACAAATCCTGGAAAGGATGGTATAATTCCTCCATTCTATCCCAGGCATCAGCGAGAAGGAGAAGACCGGAAAAGCGAATTGAAAAAAGGAGGGTCCTGTTATGCAACTGCAGATCGTTCCCCTGATCATCGTGGCGGCCTACCTCATCGGCATGCTCGTAATCGGCTTTGTGGTGGGCAAGCTCAACATCAAGGACAGCAGCGACTACATGCTGGCCGGCCGCCGGATGGGCCTCTTTATGGTGGCCTTCTCCCTGTCCGCCAACAATATCGGCGGCGGCTCCACCACGGGCCTGGCCCAGAAGGCCTTCGGCGCGTGGGGCATGTCGGCCATCTGGTATGTGCTGGCCGCCTCCATCGCCATGATTCCCCTGGCCTATTTCGCCCCCAAGATCCGCAAGACCATGGCCGTCACCATTCCCGAGGTGGTGGGCCGCCGGTTCGGCAAGTTCTCCAGCACCTTTACCGCTGTGCTAGGGGTGTTGTCCCTGTTCTGCCTGACTTCCAGCCAGATCGCCGCCTCCGGCACCGTGGTGGCCACCCTCACCGGTATCCCCACCAATGTGGCCCTGGTGATCGCGGGCCTGGTGGTCATCCTCTACACCACCTTCGGCGGCATGATCGCCGACCAGGTGTCCGACCTGGTGCAGTTCATCATCATCCTGGTGGGCCTGGCGGTGGCAACCCCCTTCGTCATCCAGGGCTGCGGCGGCTGGGAGGCCATCTCCGCGGCCCTGCCGCCGGTGCAGTTGGACTTTGCCAAGATCGGCTGGGTCACTATCATCGGCTACATCTTCAACTATTTCTGCACCTTCCTGGCCGGTCCCGAGATGGTCTCCCGCTTTGAGACCGCCAAGAATGAAAAGACCGCCCGCAACGCCTCCTGGCTCTCCGCCATCCTCATGGCCGCCATGTCCATCTTCCCCACCCTGCTGGGTCTGGCGGCCCTGGCCATGAAGGACTCCATCCCCGGCCTGGCGGCCGACGGGTCCAATGCCATGATGGCGGTCACCAGTGCCTATGCCCCCGGCGTCATGGTGGGCCTGATTTCCGCGGCCATCATCTGCGCCACCATGTCCTCGGCGGACTCCAACCTCCTGTGCATGTCCACCATGGTTATCAACGACCTGTATCTGGGCCTGGGCGGGAAAAAGAATCTGTCGGAAAAGACCATCATCTTCTACACCCGGGCCTGCAACGTGGTGTTCGCCCTGGTGGCTATGGGGATCTCCATGTTCGGCGTGGACATCGTCACCATGAACACCTTTGCCTTCGGCATCCGCTGTGCCGGCCCCTTTGCCGCCTATGGCTTGGGTCTGGCGGTGCCCCGGGCCACCAAGACTGCCGGGATCTTTTCCCTGGTGGCCGGGACCGTCGGGTTCATCTTCTGGCAGCTGCTCAGCGGCGGCGACTTCTACCTGGGCATCCTGCCGGTGGTGTTCGGCTGTGCGGTCAGCGTGGTGGCGTTCTTCATTGTCAATGCCATTACCCTGAAAATGGGCGCCCAGCCCGCCCCCTCCGCCTATCTGGACGAGGGCAAGTGAGCCGCGCTCCCTCTTGGGCATACAAATCAAAGAAGGGACTGTGCCGGCCGGCACAGTCCCCTCTTTTTTTCTGGATGTATGGCCCCGGCGGGTCACGCCCCGGCTTCGGCCTGGATGGCGGAGAGCAGGGCAGCCCTTACAGCGTCCAGATCCCCGGGCACCGTGGCCCCGGCGGCAGCGGCGTGACCGCCGCCCCCCAGACGCTTGCAGACCTTGGTGGCGTTCACCCGGACGCCGTCGGTGCGCAGGGAGATCTTCCACTCCCCGCCGGGCAGTTCCCGGAAGATCGCACCGCAGTCCACCCCGCCGATGATGGTGGCCAGTGTGGCCAGGTCGTCGGCGTCGTTCTCGTCGGCGCCCAGCCGCTCCATCAGGCGCAGGGGCACAAACAGGAACACCACCCGGCCCTCCTGGTAAAACTCCATGTGGGAGAGCATGTCCGCCTCCAGGGCGATGCGCTTGCGGCTCTTGGTGCGGAAGTGGCGCTTGTTCACCGCCCCCGCGTCGATGCCCGTCGCCATGAGCGCCGCGGCCACGGCGTGGGTGTTGGCGGTGGTGTTGGTGTAGACAAAGCAGCCGGTGTCCGTGGCGATAGCCACATACAGCGGCAGAGCCGCCTCCGGCGTCACCTCCCCCAGCTCCCGGCAGATCTCGTAGACGATCTCCCCGCAGGCGGCCCGGCTGGGATCCACACAGCTTGCCTTTCCAAACCCCTCATAGGAGGGATGGTGGTCGATGGCCAGATCCACCCGTTCCAGATAGATCTCCTCCGCCGGGAAGAACAGCCCCCGGGCGGCAATGTCCACCGACACCACAAAGTCCGGCTGGAATCCCTCCGGCGCCCAGTAGGGCGCGGCATAGGGCCGATAGAGATCGGTGGTCTCCGGATTGGTCAGCACATAGGCGGTCTTGCCCAGAGCCCGCAGGGCGGAGCAAAGGGCCGCGGCGCAGCCGATGGTATCGCCGTCGGGGCGGCGGTGGGTCAGGATCAGGATCCGGTCCTGCTGCCGCAGCAGGGCGGCAGTCTCTTTCGTGGTCATAGCTTACTCCTCGTCGTCCAGGACAATGTGTTCGTTGGCAGGGTTGGCGGGCTTCACCACATTGGGGTCCCGAAGCATCTGGAGGATGTGGGCCCCGTGCTGGATGGAGTCGTCGGCCACAAACTCCAGCTGGGGGGTGTAGCGCAGCTGTACTGCCGCCCCCAGCTCCCGCCGCAGATACCCGGCGGCGGATTTGAGGCCCTTGAGCATGTCCTTCTCCTGGCTTTTGTCCAGGGCGGAGACATAGACCTTGCACCAGCGCAGGTCGCTGGTGGTGTCCACGTGGGTGATGGTCAGAAGCCCCCCCTGGAGCCGGGGGTCCTTCAGAGTCCGCAGCAGGGCGCTCAGCTCCCGCTGGATCTCCTCGTTGATACGTCCGATCCGGTTGGATGGCATAAAAATTCTCCTTTCCGGTCAGGGCTCGTCCCTCAGGCCCAGCAGGTAGTCGGTGGAGACACCGAAAAACTGGGCCAGCAGAATGAGTTTTTCAATGGTCGTGGAGCGCAGCCCGCTCTCAATGGTGCTGATGGACTTTGCCGTCAGCCCAACGACCTCCCCCAACTCTTTCTGATTCATGTTCCGTTTTTTTCGCAGCTCATATACCCGCTGGGCAAAAATTTTCTCATGATCCATACGGAACTCCTTGACAGTTACCTATAAGTAGATTATTATCTACTTATAGGTAATTTTGCGAGGTGACTGTTATGAATGTGCTGTTTGAACTGCTGTTCAACGCCTGGTGCGTCCCCTACCGCCCCGACCTGGTGCCGGAGTATTTGCGCGGCGACCCGGTGAAGGCCTACGGCCAGTACGCTTTTGAGGCCGGGTTCAAGCTGGGCATGTCCCTGGCGGTGTCGTCCCTGGACCCGGAGCGGCTGGCGCCCCTGGAGTGACAAAACAGGGCGGGCGAGAGCGCCCGCCCCTTCGGGAATAATCCAGACCGCGTGATTCGGTTGTCCGGGGAGGGGGCGCTTTGCCGCCGGGCAAAGGCGGTTCCGCCCCCCATTTTCTTTGGCGGTCATCGGCAGACCCTGCCGGAAGGGCGGGGGGATTTCGTCCCCCCGGGGACAATCCGCCCCCCATTTTCTTTTTAGAAAAGAAAACGGGCCGCGGCCGGTCCAAAAGAAAACTTTTGGCCGGTCAAGATTGACTTGACCGTTCAACCGAGTTTTCAGCGGCTTTCGCCGTAACCAGTCAACTCCCTACGTTTAGCCCCGCGCTTTCCGCTTCGCTAAGCGCTACTTGGGCGGGTGTCGGCAGCCGGAGCTCGAGATCCCGGCGCAGCGGGAGACAGCACCGCAAAGCGGCGCGGGTGTCGGAGGCCGCAAAATCCACCGGGAACACCAAGTCAGCGTCAGCGGGAATCAACGCAGAGGCAGTTCCCCGACCACGCGCCGCCGATGATTGCTCAGCTTTTCGGGTGACAGCCCCCGTAAATTTCCGGGGGTTCTTAGGGGGTGAAATTTTGAGGACCGTTCGCCGCCCTTTGGCGATAAGGGCCGACAATTTCATCCCCTAAGCGGCGTTTTGGTCACTTTTTCGCCGCGGAAAAAGTGACCCGCCCCCGAGGGGGCGGCACCCCCTCGCCTCCCCCGCCGGGCCCAGCGGCAAAAGGCTTCCGCGCCGGAAAGAGGGCGATGCCTTGGATTTCTGCCCAAATCAGGCGCTTATCAGACCTCAATTTGCTCCATGACGAAGCACTCAATGATGTCGCCCTCTTTGATGTCGTTGAATTTCTCGATGCCGATGCCGCACTCGTAGCCGGAGGCCACTTCCCGCACCGCGTCCTTGAAGCGCTGGAGGGAGCTGAGCTCGCCCTCGTTGATGACCACGCCGTCCCGGACGATGCGGACCTGGCAGCCCCGCTGGATGTTGCCGTCCTGCACGTAGCTGCCGGCGATGGTGCCCACGCCGGACACCTTGTAGGTCTGCCGTACCTCCGCATGGCCGATGAGGACCTCCTTGAACTTGGGGGCCAGCATGCCCTTCATGGCGGCCTCGATCTCGTTGATGGCGTCGTAGATCACGCGGTACATCCGCATATCCACGTGGTTGCGGGCCGCACTCTCCCGGGCCACAGCGTCAGGCCGGACATTGAAGCCCACAATGATGGCTTTGGAGGTGGCGGCCAGCATCACGTCGCTTTCGTTGATGGCGCCCACGCCCGAGTGGATGACCCGGACCCGGACCTCCTCGTTGGAGAGCTTCTCCAGGCTGCTCTTCACGGCCTCGGCGCTGCCCTGGACGTCGGCCTTGACGATGATGTTCAGGTCCTTTACCTCGCCGGCCTGGATCTGGCTGAACAGATCCTCCAGGCTGACCTTCTGGATGGGGGCGTTGGCCTTGGCCTTCTCCTCGGCCTTGCGCTGCTCCACCAGCTCCCGGGCCAGGCGCTCATCGGCCACGGCGTTGAAGGTGTTGCCTGCACCGGGCACCTCGCCCAGACCCGTGATCTCCACGGGCACGGAGGGACCGGCCTTCTCCAGGCGCTGGCCCTTGTCGTCCACCATGGCGCGGACGCGGCCCACGCTGGTGCCGGCGATGATGATGTCGCCCAGCTTCAGGGTGCCGTTCTGCACCAGGAGAGTGGCCACGGGGCCGCGGCCCTTGTCCAGCCGTGCCTCGATAACGGTACCCTGGGCGGCCCGGTTGGGGTTGGCCTTCAGGTCCGCCATCTCGGCGGTGAGGACCACCATCTCCAGCAGGTTGTCGATGCCCATGCCGGTCTTGGCGGAAATGGGGCAGATGATGGTGTCGCCGCCCCAGTCCTCGGCCACCAGCTCATACTCGGTGAGCT
>CALXDF010000009.1 GCA_944386995.1 uncultured Oscillospiraceae bacterium | reverse complement strand
GTTGGTGCTCATAAAATGATCCTCCCTTGCTAATATGATTTTCAAATGGCCCCTGGAAGCCCTCTGTCACAAGGGGTTCCTGCTAATACCTTGCTAATACGACATTTGAAAAGCCGTTGTAAGGCAGTATATTTCAGGGGAATTTGTGCAAATTGACCTGCCTCCAGGCAGCACAATTTGCGAAGAAACAACACGGGAAGATATGATATGAACAATTTACGAAATGGTACGCCGTACTCCTAAGCGGTAGGCCACCAGTTAGAGTCTGGTCAGGGGTGCCACACGCCCGCAAGGCTTCCTTGCGGGCGTATCTTTTTGCCCAGAGGGCCTGCCTCCATCGGCGTATTCTGTCGGTGGTCGATTGTCTGCACAAGGGGCAGCGCTTTTTTGGTGCCTGGGCCTGCTGTTCTCATGCTGCAGGCTCATTTGCGTCTGGCTCTACGGAACAATTTCATGTGCCTACCTCTGATTCCGTCCATGCGTCTGCCGGGACGCAGCCGTCCAGAAGAAACCAGCGGCAGCCAAAGCTCACATCGAAAGGGCGTGCCGCTCTGAAATTCTGCTGTTCCTCCATGGGCTGCAGCGATCTGGGAGACCAGCTTCAAGCCCGTGCCATGGGGAGCACCGCCGTCAGCCTCCAGCTGTTGGGCTGCACGGGGCGGGGCGGGGCTGTCCGCTGCCGTGCCGCCCTCTACAGTGAGAACAACTCGTCCGCTTTCTGACCTGGCTCGCAGGTGAATTGTATCGCCGGGAGTATTATGCCGCACACAGTTGGTCAGCAGGTTGTTCAGTGCCCGGCGCAGCAGAAAGGGATCCGCCTCGATGGAGGGCAGAGGCTCTGCCGGCAGATCCAGTTCGAATTCGAACCCCTCTCCCATACCGCCGTTGAGAAAGTCGGCTGCAGTCTCCCGGAGGAAAACCTCAGGCTGGAGGACTTCCTTCCGCAGAGCCTGCATGGCGCAGTCCAGGCGCATGGTCAGGTTCAGATCATTCACCAGGTCCCGGATCTCCTGGCTCTGGGAACGGATAATTCCTGCCTGTTTCCGGCGCGCCAGGGACAAGTCCGTCGCCGCCTCCATCTGTGCGGCATAGCCCATGACCATGGAAAGGGGCGTGCGGATGTCGTGTGACACGCCGTTAATCCAGTCGGACCGGGCGGCATCCCGCACCCGCTGGGCCTGGCGGAACCACCGGCGCACTACAAAATAGGATAGGAGCAGCACGCACCCCAGGGCCAGCAGGAAGATGACGCCTATCCACAGGGGCGCATCGTGCAGCAGTTGAGACGCCGTGGAGATGTCGTGCTTCCACACGCTCCCCTTGGGGGCGCCAACCACCAGCAGTCCGTCGTCCCGGATGCGGCACTGTACCGGGTAGTCCCGGAGATACCACCGGGTGAAGGAGGCCACGTCCGTGAGGGAATACTGCTCCGGCACGTCGGCGGGCCTGCGGAAGGACCAGATCACCTGCCCGTCCTCGCCAATCAGCATGGCCCAGCGGTCGTCCCCCAGAAGATCCTCTCCGGAGAATTCGTATCCCGTACCGTCCCAGATCAGGGCGGAAGAGATTCTGGACACCGGGACATCCCAGTTCCGGCCGCCGTCGGAGTGGTAGAAGACGAAGGCCAGGATGCCTGCCACGGTGATGACGGCAATCAGGGTCGCTGAAGCGGTCACCAGAACAGCACCCTTGAACAGACTCCGCAGGTTCATCTCATCCCCTCCCGATTCAGTCGGTAGCCCAGGCCCCGCACTGTCAGCAGGTGTTTCGGATGGGAGGGTTCCGCCTCGATTTTTTCCCGCAGGCGGCGGATGTGGACCATCAGGGTGTTCTCATAGCCCACCAGGGGGCCATCCCACAACGTCTGACACAATGCGTCAATGGTGACGATGTTTCCCTGGGCCTCCCACAGCTTTTTCAGCAGAGCGAACTCCTTGGCGGTCAGGGCGGTTTCCACGCCATTCCGGCGGACGATGCCCTTTCCCCAGTCGATCTCTGCGTCCCCCAGCCGCGCAGCGTCCGGAGCCTCCCGATAGACCCGTCGGAGCACCGAGCGCAGGCGCAGCAGCAGCTCCTGGGGCAGGAAGGGCTTGGTAATATAGTCGTCCGCCCCCAGACCCAGACCCCGGAGCCGGTCAGCGTCCTCGTCCCGGGCGGAAAGGAACAGTACTGGCACATCCCGGCTCTCCCGCAGTTTTCCGAACAGGGAAAAGCCGTCCCCGTCCGGAAGGTTCACGTCCAACAGCACCGCATCCGCCTGAACGGCACGAAACCGTTCCAGGGCCTGGGCACAGGAGAGCGCGGCGTCTGTTTCATATCCTGCCTGGGTCAGAATTTCCTTTACCATGTTTTGCAATGCACTCTCATCGTCCACGATCAGAATCCGATAGGCCATACTCCGGCCTCCTTCTGTGCAGTTTTCATTCCTTATTATAAGCAGATCCCCACCGCCCGTCCAGCCTTCGGCCAAAACGTAAGGTAATCGTAAGGCTGGCTTCATGGGGGCGTAAGGCATGGGTGCTATCCTTGGACGCGTAAGGAGGTCTTGCCATGAACATCATCGAGACACACGACCTGTGCAAGCAGTATGGAAACGCCCTGCGGGTGGCTCACCTGGATCTGGATGTGCCGGAGGGCTGCGTTTACGGTTTTCTCGGTCCAAACGGGGCGGGAAAGTCCACCACTCTGAAAATGATCCTGGGCCTGGTGCGCCCCACGGCGGGCAGCATCCAGGTGCTGGGAAAGAGCATGGACGGCAAAAACCGTCTGGCGGTGCTGCGGCAGGTGGGGAGCCTCATTGAGAGTCCCAGCTATTACGGCCACCTCACCGGGGAGGAGAACCTGCGGATTATCCAGACTCTCCGGGGTGTGCCGGAGAAGAATATCCGGGAGGTGCTGCAGATCGTCCGGCTGGACGGCCAGCGGGGGAAGAAGGCGGCCCACTACTCCCTGGGCATGAAGCAGCGGCTGGGCCTGGCGGCAGCTCTCCTGGGTTTTCCACGGCTGCTGATCCTGGACGAGCCCACCAACGGCCTGGACCCGGCGGGCATCCAGGAGATGCGGGAGCTGATCTGCTCCCTCCCCGGTCAGTTCGGCATGACGGTGGTGGTGTCCAGCCATCTGCTCAGTGAGATTGACCAGATGGCGGACCATGTAGCCATCATCCGGGAGGGGGAACTGGTGTTCCAGGATACGCTGGCCGCCCTCCACGGCCGCAGCCGCCACCATCTGGCACTGCGCACCACCAACAACGCCGTGGCGCGGAGCCTGCTGGTCCAGCGGGATATCCGCTGCACCGAGGAGGAGGGGTATCTGATCCTACCCATTCTCTCCGACGAGAACGCCGCCCAGCTCACCCGATTCCTGGCGGAGAACCGCCTGGGAGTGGTCCGGCTGGAGGAGCGTCAGAAGAGCCTGGAGGACATCTTCCTGGAGCTGACGGGAAGGGCGGTGAGCCTGTGAAGCTGCTGGGACTGGAATTCTACAAGTGCCGACGGCGGAAGATCCTGCTGGTGTGCGCCGCCGTGCTGGCGGCGCAGGTGGTGTGGATCGTCTCCACCTTTGCCCGCCAGGATGCGGAGGACCTCCTTCAGGGCTGGATGCTGCTGCTGTATGACCTGGCCATGGTAGATGCCATCATCATGCCCATCAGCGTGGCCGCCATCGCCAGCCGGAACTGCGAGCTGGAGCACAAGGGAACGACCCTGAAGCTGCTGGAAACCATGACATCGCCGGGAGCCCTTTACGCCGCGAAGCTGGCCTGGGGCGCTCTGATTCTGGCGGCGCTGCTGATCGTCCGGTGGGCACTCTTTATGGGGGTGGGTATTCTGTGGCAGTTTCCGGGAGAGATCCCCTGGCTCAGGATGGGGCTGTTCACCCTGATCTCCTGGGCAGTCTCCATGATGGTCTACGCCCTGCAGCAGGGGCTGTCCCTCCGCTTTCCAAACCAAGCGGCGGCCCTGGTGTGCGGGATCTCCGGGAGCTTCCTCGGGATTTTATCGCTCCTGTTCCCGCCGGCCCTGACCCGGTGCATCCCCTGGGGCTACTATGGCCTGCTGTCCCTGGTGGGGATGAACTGGAACTCGGACACCCGGTTCACCTGGTTCTTTTGGGAGCAGCCTCAGCCTGCCGACCTGGTGCTGCTGTGCCTGTGGGCGGCGGTATTCCTGATCGCGGGCCGGGCCCTGTTCGTCCGGAAGGAGGTGTGAGGGATGCTGCTGCGCTGTCTGAGGGCGGAGCTGGTCAAGTTCCGCCGATCGCCGGTATGGCTGGCCTTTGTGGTGCTGCCCATTTTCCCGGCAGTCCTTGGCACCATGAACTATCTGGGGAACCTGGGGCTGCTGCAAAGCGAATGGTACAGCCTGTGGAGCCAGCACACCCTGTTCTCCTCCATGTTCTTTCTCCCAGCCCTCCTGGGGGTGTTCTGTGCCTGGCAGTGGCGGCTGGAGCACACGGATCACAACTGGAACAGCTTTCTCACCGCCCCAGTGCCGGTGAGCGCCCTGTCTCTTGCCAAGCTGATCTGTGCCGCGGGGATCTCCCTGCTCTCCCAGGCATGGATCGGGGTGCTCTTTGTCCTCAGCGGGAAGCTTGTGGGTCTCACCGGCCCCATCCCGCCGGAGCTGGCCGGATGGCTGCTATGCGGGGCACTGGGCGGCGTGTCGGTGTGCGCGGTGCAGCTCTATTTCAGCCTGCGGGTCCGGGCCTTCGCCCCGCCGGTGGCCTTCGGCCTGGTGGGAGGCATCGCGGGGCTGATCGTCACAGCCCAGGGGTTCGGGTATGCCTTCCCCTACTCCCTGCTGTGCATCGGGATGCGGGCCAATAACCCGGAGATGGAACTGGACTTTGTGCCCTTCCTGCTCTCTGCCTGCACTTACACGGCGGTGTTCACCCTCCTGACCGTCCGGCATCTCCGGCGGCATGATATGGCAGCGGAGTAACCCCCGGGCGGGTGCTGCGGAGTTTCTGGGCAAGCTTCCCTGAAGATTCCCATCTGTAAAGAAACGGAAGCGGAACGAGTCTGCGGCTCCGGGCTGCTGCGGGCGGTCTGCCGCAAAGCCCGCGCACAGCGGCGTCACAGTGCCAAAAGTCGTGCGCCGGGCAGGAGAGCCCCTGCTCGGCGCACGCCTCTGCGTTTCTTTCGGGCGGTATTCTGCAGATCGGAAGGATGCTGTCCAAGATCCGCCGCTCCGGCTGACAAGTTGTTTTCCTTGATC
>CALXDF010000008.1 GCA_944386995.1 uncultured Oscillospiraceae bacterium | reverse complement strand
TCATCTGCTGGATGATCTCCTTGGGGTCCATGCCGCTGCGGATGGCCACGCTCACCAGGCGGGCGGTGGCCTCGCTCTGGCTGGGGCACCCGCCGGCCCGGCCGGTGTTGGTGAACACCTCGCAGATCCCATGCTCATCGTAGTTGACGGTGATATACAGGTTGCCGCAGCCGATCTTCACCTTCTCCGTGACGCCGGTGGTAACGGTGGGCCGGGGACGGGGCAGCAGATGGCCGTAATCCCCCTCGATGTGGCCCTCGCCGTGGGCCTCGGTCTTGCCGTCGTTGACCTTGCCGATGTTCAGCACCTGCTCATCCCGGCTGCCGTCCCGGTAGATGGTGGTCCCCTTGCACCCCAGGGTATAGGCCAGGTGGTACACCTCGGCCACATCCTCCTTGGTGGCGCTCTTGGGGAAGTTCACGGTCTTGCTGACGGCGTTGTCCGTGTGATCCTGGAAGGCTGCCTGCATCCGCACATGCCAGATAGGGGAGACATCGTGGGCGCAGACAAATACCCGCTTGATCTCCTCGGGGATGCCCGCTACATGGGCCAGGGAGCCCTTTTCGATGATCTCGTGCATCAGATCCTGGGAGTAGAGTCCGGCCTGCTCCAGCTTCTCCCTGAGGATCTGGTTGGTCTCGATCAGGTGGGTGCCGTCCATGACGTTGCGGATATAGGCGTAGGCAAACACCGGCTCCACGCCGCTGGACACCCCGGCAATGATGGAGAGGGTGCCGGTGGGGGCGATGGTGGTAACGGTGGCGTTGCGGATGGGCTTGTCCTGGGGGAAGGTGCTCTCGGCAAAGAGGGGGAAGGCCCCCCGCTGTTCGGCCAGGAGCTCGCTGGCGTGATGCCCCTCGGTGTTGATGAAGGCCATGAGCCGGCGGCCCAGGTCCACGCCCTCCTGGCTGTTGTAGGGGATCCCCAAATACAGCAGCATGTCCGCAAAGCCCATAACGCCCAGACCGATTTTCCGGGTGGAGCGGGTCATGCGGTCGATCTCCGGCAGGGGGTACTGGTTGACCTCGATGACGTTGTCCAGGAAGTGGACCGCCTTGCGCACGGTGCCGGCCAGTTTGTCCCAGTCCACGGCCCAGGCGCCGCTTTCCTCCTTTTTCAGGTGGTTGACCAGGTTGATGGACCCCAGGTTGCAGGCCTCATAGGGCAGCAGAGGCTGCTCACCGCAGGGGTTGGTGGACTCGATCTCCCCGCAGCCGGGTACCACGTTGTCCCGGTTCAGGCGGTCCAGGAAGATAATCCCCGGCTCCCCGGTCTGCCAGGCGGAGGTCACGATGGTGTTGAAAACCTCCTTGGCCTTCAGGCGGCCGGTGACATGCTTGGTGGCCGGATCCACCAGGTCGTACTCCTGATCCTTCTCCACGGCTTTCATAAAAGCCTCAGTAATTCCAACGGAGATGTTGAAATTGGTGATCTCCTTGGTGTTGTTCTTGCAGGTGATGAACTCCATGATATCCGGGTGGTCCACCCGCAGGATGCCCATGTTGGCCCCCCGGCGGGTGCCGCCCTGCTTCACCGCCTCGGTGGCGGCATTGAACACCTTCATAAAGGATACCGGTCCACTGGCCACACCGCCGGTGGAGTTGACGGTGCTCCCCTTGGGCCGCAGGCGGGAAAAGGAGAATCCGGTGCCGCCGCCGCTCTTGTGGATCAGGGCCGCATTTTTGATAGCGTCAAAGATCTCCTCCATGGAGTCCCCCACCGGCAGCACAAAGCAGGCGGAGAGCTGTCCCAGAGGCCGCCCGGCGTTCATCAAAGTAGGGGAGTTGGGCAGGAAGTCCAGCGCGGTCATCATGTTGTAAAAGGCCGTCTCCGTGGCCGCCGCGTCTGCCTTCGGGTCAAACACCCGGTCAGCCGCCGCAATGGCCCCCGCTACCCGGTGAAACAGCTCATCCACCGTTTCAGTGGGATTCCCTTTTTCATCTTTGATCAGATATCGCTTTTCCAGCACGGCCTGTGCATTTTTTGTAATGGCCATGATCCCTTCTCCTTCTTTCTTGCAGCTTTTCTCTCTTTCTTCGCTCGGGCCGTGCCCCGCAGAGCCTGGGCCAGAACGTCTCTATCATACACTATATATTGTGTCACTTCAAGCCTTACGATACAGTTTCTTGAAAATTATAGAAATTCACCAAATCGTGGCGGCTTTTCTTTACGCCTCTTCTCCCACTCGCAGGCAATACAAAAGGCCCAGCTCCGGAAAAGATGGAGCTGGGTCTCTGTTACAAGTTTCCCATTGTATGCCTCAATAAAACAGCGCTCAGATGGCGCCGGTGAGAACCAGGGCCACCAGGACGCCGGTGGCCAGCAGGAACAACCCCAGCACCAGTGCCCCCAGGTTGTAGCTGCGGCGCAAACTCCCGTCCGGCAGGGCCGGCAGCAGGCGGGAGCGGCGCAGAGCGTTGCTCACCGGCTGATAGAGCACCAGCGTCAGTGCGGCGTTCAGCACGCCCTTGATGACGTTGAAGGGCAGGAACACCGTCGTCAGCATCCCCGCCACCTTCTCCCGGGGCCAGCCCTGATAGATGGGGGTGATGATGTAGTTCCACAGCACCATGGTGGCCGCCATGGCGGTGACGCCCAGGGCCAGACCCGCGATGGCGCCGCCCATGGTCCGCCGGCGGTGGTAGAGGAAGGCCGCCGGGAGGATAAAGGCCCAGCTTGCCACCACGTTCATGATAAAGCCGTAGATCCCCGCCTCGCTGACGGTGATCATCTCGATGAAGCAGGTGGCCACGCTCATGGCTGCCCCGGCCATGGGCCCGTAGAGGTAGGCGCCGATGAGGAGCACTACGTCCTTGGGATCATACTTCAGGAAGTCTGCCGCCGCCATCAGGGGGAACCGGGTCACCACCGTCACCACATAGGCCAGGGCCACCAGCATGGCCATGGTGGCCAGTTTCTTCACGTCCACCCGGCTGGCCGCGGCGGATCTGCTCTTGGGGTTCATCGTATTGCTTGTCATAAAAAATCTCCTTTCCAACACCCAATCCGCCTTACTGTGGTG
>CALXDF010000007.1 GCA_944386995.1 uncultured Oscillospiraceae bacterium | reverse complement strand
TCATCTCCCCCAGTCCACCCTGATTATGCTGGTGTCCGCCCTGGCCGGGCGGGAGCATGTGCTGGCCGCCTATCGGGAGGCTGTGGAACAGCGCTACCGCTTTTTCAGCTTTGGCGATGCCATGCTGCTTTTGTGACGGTGCTTTTCTCTCAAAGAAGAATGAAAAGAAATTGCGGAGGGATGTTGCACATCCCTCCGCAATTTCTTTTCATCTGTATTCGGCAATGGTACTTCCAGTTAGACACATCCTAGGCCAGGTGCGACATCGGACTGATAGACCACTTCACCCCGGAGCACCGTCATGCAGGGCTGGATAAAACGATGTCCGCTCCTCTCATTTCCAAAGGAATCATATAGAGTCTGCTCCATATCCCGGATCAGACAGAGGGCCAGATCCGCCTGGAATCCCTCTTTTACCGTACCCAAGCGGTCACTTAGCCCCATCGCCCGGGCCGGTGTCTCCGTTACGCTACGGATCACATCGGGCAGGCTCATCCCAAGAGCTAGAAATTTCGACACCACAAAAGGCAGATCCCACATACTCCGATCTTTATGGAAGGTCGCAGGGGTGGAATCGCTGGTGATCAGGTCCGGGAAAATATCATTCCGGACTGCCTGTTCCGCCACACAAAAATCAAAATTTTTCTTGCCATTTCCCACTTCCAGGTACACACCGCGTTCCTGCGCCCGACAGATCTCCGGTTCCACAGAACCATCCTCCCGCAGAATAGACTTGCCTTGCCCGTGGTACATGTGGCTGTAAATATCCCCTGGACGGAGCAGTTTTGCGATCTCCCCAGCCTCTGTGGGCGGATCTGTGGTATGGACACATACAGGTAAGCCAAAGCGCTCTCCCAGTTCTATTGCTCGTCTGAGGGGCTGCAGGCCCAAATCGCCCACGATATTCCGACTGATCCGAATCTTGATGCCGGTAATCTCTCCCGGATACTGAGTTATAATCTTTTCCATCTCCTTGTCAGAGATGACTTCCTCATTCAGTGGTTCGGAAATCCCCTTCCCAGGCTGCCCTACAGGAGATAGATTCAGAAAAGCGCTGTGTCCAATCCGCTTGCCCGCCAAGTCGCACATCCGGAAGGCGGGATAGTTAACCCAGCCGGATGATCCCATATCTACAGCGTAGGTAATACCGGCGGTAAGCAACCGGTCTGCGTCCAGGCCAAAAGTGCTGCCGTGGGCGAAAAGGTGGGTATGCACATCCAAGAATCCAGGGAACAGCCAATATCCGGCGCAGGAAACCGTATACCGGGCGGGAGGGACGTCACTCCGGTGCTCCCGCACCAGAGCGATCTGCCCGTCAGTCACGCCTACGTCACAGCGGCGGACCAAACCAGTAGAGCAGTCGAGACAATTCGCGTCTACAAATAATAGGTCAAACATCGCTCCTGCCTCCTGTTTAGGCATAGAAGGGCCAAATCACGGGGATCAAAACAACGCAGGAAACCATCCAGACCAGGGCCAGACCCGAATTGCTCTTGATGTAGTCGTGGAACTTGTAGCCGCCGTAAGAGTAGATGAGGTTGGCGGGCGGGCAGGCAATGGGGGTCAAAATCGACACAGTGGAGGCGATGCCCAGAACCATGATCAGCGCATTGGGCACCACACCGATGGTATTGGCGATGGCGATAATGATAGGCATAAGCAGCATGACCGTCACGGTATTGGACATAAACTGAGTCATGACACAGGTGAAAACGAAGATAACGGCACAGATAAAATACGGATTAGTGGAATCACCAATAATCTTCAGAACGGTATCAGCTATGATTTGAGCTGCGCCGGTCTCCTGCAGGGCGGTGGAGAGGGGCGCCATGCCACCCAGAAGGATAACTGTCTTAATGCTGACCAGCTGATATGCCTGCTTTTCATTAAAGATACCAACCAAAACAGTAGCCACAGCACCGATAATAGCTACCATATAGGAGGGGATGCCGGTCTGTTCCTCAAATACCATGAAAATGAAGACCAGCAGCAGAATGACCACGGAAGCCACCTGCTTCCATAGCGGAGCGCTCTTGGGCTCGGAGGAAAACAGCTCCTGGCTGGCGTCATTTACCACCTTGATATCAGGCAGAAAACGGTAACCAATAAAGTATGTATAGACCAACATAATGATCGTCAGAGGGACACCAATTTTGGAAATCTCAAAGAAGCCGAAAGGATAGCCTAATTCCTGAATTTGGTTGCCTATAAGAACATTAATAGCGGCGTCGCCTACCAGAGTCATGCGGCCGCCGGCCATAGAACCCAGGAAAGCGGCCATAAGCAGCTTGGATCGGCTAAAATTCGTGGAAGCGCAGATACCCATAATGATTGGGATAAAGACGGCAACGGTTCCAGAGTTGCTTAGACCGGCCGACATAATGCTGGCCAGCAGCATGATGGCCATAATCATCTGGCGCTCGGTCTTGGCATAACGCCTGACTACAGCGGCGATTTTATCGCAGACGCCGGTTTCAAACAATGCACTCCCGACGATAACAACGCCAATCAGCATCAGAATCGTGGTGCTTGCAAATCCTGAGACAGCTTGGGCCGGGGTGACCAAACCAGTCACCACCAGCGCAATCATGGTGAGCATAACTGTCATGTTGACCGGGATTTTTTCCAACAGGAACGAAATCACAGCCAAGATCAAAATAATAATCGTAAGAGTTGAAGGTTCCATCAAATGTTCTCCTTTTCTCTATCAGTTGGATATAACTGTATATACAGGCGCCAGCTATCAAGCGGATGCAAACTTGCCGAACGCCTCAGCTGTGATATACTTCATCAATGATCTCGTAGCCCTTTTCCTCCAGAGACTTCTCTACCCAGCCGCGTTTGGCAGTGCCCTCCCTGGCGGCAGCCAGCTTGCTCTCGTCAGCTGCCTGGAACTTCTTGGCGTCCTCCAGAATCACAGCCGCATCTTTTCGGGGAATCACAATAACACCGTCCGGGTCAGCCAAAATGATATCGCCCGGGTTGACGCTGACACCGCCGCAGGCGATGGGAACGTTGATTTCGCCGGGGCCCTCCTTGTAGGGTCCGCCCGGAGTGGTGCCGGTGCAGTACACAGGGAAATCCCAGTTTCCAATTTCATCGATATCACGAATGGGGCCGTCCAGCACAATGCCGGCGATCTTTTTGGTGTACCGCAGATAGGCCATCATGATCTCACCCATCAGTGCACGGGTGTCGTCCTCCTCGTTTGACACCACCAGCACGTCCCCCTCCTGACAGAAGTTCAGGGCTGCATGAAGCGTCAGGTTGTCGCCAGCCCGGCACTTCACTGTGTAGGCAGGACCAGCCATCATCTGGGCCTTGGGCTTGCTCACCAGGTGGATTCGGGGGTTCATGGCACAGCTGCGGCCCATCACATCGGCGGTATTGGAGGCCGGGATGGACTTAAACTGTTCCACAATCTCCGGGTCTGGCATTTCACGCTTTAAATAAATTCTTTTTCCTACGCTCACGGTCAACAATCTCCTTTCTGATAAAACCGTCGCTTACTTTTTCAACAAATCCCGAAGTTCGGGCACTACAAACTTAGGTGTACGACCGGAGACGAAAGCGTCGCTGGCCTCGGCACAGGCCACGGAGGACCGGCTGGACGCCTCCTTGGTGGCGCCGCCGATGTGGGGCGCGGTGAGGACATTGTCCATCTCAATGAGCGGGTTGGCCGGGTCGATGGGTTCCTTCTCCAA
>CALXDF010000006.1 GCA_944386995.1 uncultured Oscillospiraceae bacterium | reverse complement strand
ACCCCATTGCTTGGGCCGTGTCCAACGGCATCGTGACGGGCTACGATGACACCACCTTCGGCCCCAACGACGCCATCACCCGGGAGCAGATGGCCGCCATTCTGTACCGGTACGCCCAGTACAAGGGCTACAGCACGACAGCCAGCGCCGATCTGTCCAACTACGCGGACGCCGGTGAGGTCAGCGCCTACGCGCTGCCTGCCATCCGGTGGGCGAATGCTGAGGGCCTGGTGTCCGGTACGACCAACACCACCCTGACCCCGGACGGCAATGCCACCCGGGCACAGGTTGCCACCATCTTCCAGCGCTTCATGGAAAAATGATGCAGTAAAAATATAGCAGAGCTTAGTGCTCACAAGAAACAAAGAGCCCCAAGGGAATATCCCCTTGGGGCTCTTTCACATATTCAGGTTTTATGCGGTTGGTGGATTGGCTCGTTTTACCGCTTAAAACCCATTTGTCGCTGCATGGGGAGCCCATCGCTTTACACGGCAGGAAGATACAGAGAGATGTACAATACCATGCAGCGAGCCAATCCCACAAGGAGATCTTTCGTGCGTATATCTAAGCAGCACTGGATGCGGCTTGAGCGATAATGATATACTAATATAATCATTCCCCATAACATCTGTACGCACTTTAACTGTCAGATATTTTTCGAAAAATTCGAAAAATAGGAACGACTTATTTTGCAGGAGGATCATCTCATGGAAAATCGCATGACCCAATTTTGCCAGGTTGACGCTTTTGGACGTTACCTCCAGCAGGAGGAGCGAAGTTCCAGCACAATTGAAAAATATCTTCGAGATATCCGTGCATTTGTAGTACGCTTAGAGGGCAAGACACTCACAAAGGAATCTGTGTGTGCATGGAAGGAAGCACTCCTTGCACAAGGTTATGCACCCGCTACAATCAACACTATGGTGGCGGCGATCAATCAATTCCTCTCCTTTCTTGGATGGGATGACTGTCGGGTAAAGTCTTTGCGCCTCCAGCGCAAACTCTTCCGGGATGATCGCCGGGAATTGAGCCGCAACGAGTATGCGCACCTTGTGCAGACAGCACAGACGCTCGGCAGAGAGCGCCTGGCCCTGCTGATGGAGGCAATCTGTGCCACTGGAATTCGGGTCAGTGAGGTGCGCTATCTTACCGTGGAGGCTGCATTGCAAGGCATGACACAGATCCGGCTCAAGGGAAAGATCCGGACGATTCTGCTCCCTGCAAAGCTGTGCCGAAAGCTGTTAAAGTATGCGAAAAAGCAAAAAATCACATCCGGTGAAATTTTCCTCACCAGGGGAGGAAAGCGGCTTTCCCGCAAGCAGATCTGGGCGGAAATGAAGTCCCTCTGTCCAAAGGCAGGGATTGCACCCGGCAAGGTCTTTCCGCACAACCTCCGCCATCTCTTTGCCAAGACATTTTATACCGCACAAAAGGACATTGTGACACTGGCAGACTTACTGGGTCACTCCAGCATTGAAACCACACGGATTTACCTGCTGTCCTCCGGAAGAGAGCAACAACGGCTTTTAGACCGCCTGCAGCTTGTCTGCTGAAATATAGACAAAAGAAATATTCCATGCCCCAAATCTGCAAAAGCCTCCGGACAGATTGCTAAAGATTGTATCATGCTGCTACAAATTTTTCAATAATTTTTACAAAAATTTGGAAAGTCCGCAAAATAGGCATGGTGAACAGGCCGGTCTTAGACCGGCCTATTTGTCGTGGTGCGCACTCCCCAACACAGCCCTTTTGAGTGATCCATATTTTGAAAAATGCTCCTTTTCCTAGTAGCCGGGGAATTAAAAGCAGAACGGAATATTTCTTCCGTCTTCAAAAGGTGCGACCTCTTAGGTATGATCTATCAGGCACAGCTTTCGCAGTCCGGGCAGCACAAAAATGGGAAAAGGAGGGAAAACAACTTGTTCATGACACGAAGCAGAGAGTACCAGATCCGCGCTCCGGTTTGGCTTCTCGGCGTACAGATCTAAACGGATGACACCAATCAGATGAAAGGAGAAGCCACATGAAGAGAAGATTCTTGTCCATTCTGCTGGCTTTCAGCATGGCGGTCACGCTGCTGCCCGCCGCAGCGCTGGCAACGGATGAGCACGCACTGACAACTGAAACCTCAGAACAATCTATTTCTGTTGAAGACAGCGTTCCTACCGTGGTACCCGCTCCATCAAATCTGGAAGATCCTGAATCCGAGCCTGTAGAAAATGATCCAGCCCCCGAGCAGTCTGTGGAGGAATCGGATGAGATTCCGGTTCATCAGGAAGGGCCGGAAAAACTTGAGGCACCTGAGGAACCGGAAGAGCCTCAGGAACCTGCCAAGATCGCCCAGCTGGAGATTGCTGTGGATGAAGAGAGCGGCGCAATCTCCGGCGACACAGCGACAGCCGGGGGTATGCTGTCCTACTACCTGGTCAGCGAGGACAAGGCGGATACCATCGCTGCCTGGACGGCAGAGACGGCTGACACGCAGGTCGCTGCTGATCTGGGTGTGAGTGCTGAGGCGGAAAAGCCCACCCCCACCGAGGCGGACAACACCAAGTATCTGCTGGTTGTGGAGACCAAGGACGGCAAGGTAGTGGCCGCCGGCCAGTCCGCAGCCATCCATATTACCCCGGCGGAGCCTGAGGAATCGGAAGAGCCTCAGGAGCCTGCCAAGATTGCTCAGCTGGAGATCACTGTGGATGAAGAGAGTGGCGAAATCTCCGGCGACACGGTGACAGTTGCGGGCACGCTGACCTATTATCTGGTCAGCGAGGACAAGGCGGAGGCCATCGCTGCTTGGACGGCAGAGACGGCCGACACGCAGGTCGCTATTGATCTGGGTGTGAGTGCTGAGGCGGAAAAGCCCATCCTCACCGAGGCGAACAACGGCAAGTATCTGGTAGTTGTGGAGACCAAGGACGGCAAGGTGGCAGCCGCCGGCCAGTCCGCGGTCATCCATATTGCCGCCGAGGAGCCCGAGAAAGTAGACGCACTAATGGTCCAAGTGGATGAGAGCGGTGTGATCTCCGTGGGCGACACAGAAGACCTTTCTCTGTTCTATTACCTGACAGATGGCGACCCGCAGGAGGCAATTGCAGCGCTGACGCCCGGCATGGACAAGGACGACGTGAGCGGCTTGGGCACTGCCCTCTCTGGAGAGCCGGCCTTAACTGCGGCCAATAACGGCAAATATCTGGTTGTTCTGGCCTGTGAAGGCACCGGGAGCTGGTGGTGGACTACCTATACGGTAGTGGCTGCTGGTTCCTCTGGGCAGATCAATGTTACCAGCGTCAACACGGATGCGGGAGTTTCCATCAACGCCAGCGGCAGCATCAAGATCGGAGCGACAGTTTCCGGCGGCACATATTACTATGCCGTTGTGGACGAGGGTGCTGCCAATGCAATGGGGGCTTTGACGGTCGATTCTGAGTATGCGGATGTTGCCCAGGCTCTCGGCCTGGAAGATCTGAGCAACGAGCGGCCCATTCTCTACGATACCGAGAACGGCCAGTATCTGGTGATTGTCCACCTATCAGACGCTGGGAAGCTGGATCAGTACGATATCACGGAGATCCAGGATGTGGTGCCCGGTCTCAAGGACGTGTACGAGGGCATGTTCTATATCGGCGGCACCATCAGCCCGGGCAACATCACTTCCTCTGACTACACCAAGTGGGAGTTTATCCAGAAGCACTACAACGCCCTGACCCCGGAGAACGACACCAAGCCCGACGTGATCTGGAACAATCCGGACAACGAGTTCAAGAACCCGGACAGCGTGGATGAGATGCTGGACTCCCTGGGCGATGACTTCTACAAGATCGGCCACGCCCTGGCCTGGCACAACCAGTCCACCAACTGGCCCTTTACCGCCGGTGACGAGGTGCCCACCCACGATGAGGCCAAGGCGCTGCTGGAAGAGTACATCAGCACCGTAGCCGGCCATTTCCAGGAGCGGGCAGACGAAGGTAAATCCACCTTCGACGCCTGGGACGTGGTGAACGAGGCCATGCGGGACAACCCGGAGAACCCCACCGACTGGCGCAACGCCCTGCGCCACGGGAACCTGCCCATTGAGCGGCCCTCCCGCTGGTACGAGGCCTATGCCAACGGAGGCAACGGCTGGGAGTACATCTACGACGCCTTTGTCTTTGCCCGTAAGTACGCCCCTGACGCCAAGCTCTTCTACAACGATTTCAACGACGAGGAGCTGCCCAACAAGGCCATCGCCATTGCCTCCATGGTGACGGAGCTGAATGCCAAGTATGCCGAGGAGCAGCCGCTCGGCTATGATCCCCGCCCCCTGATCGAGGGCATCGGCATCCAGAGCCACTACAGCACCCGCCTGAAGCTGGAGAACCTGGAGGAGGTCCTGAAGATCTATGAGGCCACCGGCTGCGAGGTCCACATCACCGAGCTGGATGTCCAGATCAACGGCAGCCCCTCCAACCCACCCTCTGAGGCGGACCAGGAGGTTCAGGCGGAGTTCTATGCTGGTTTGTTCAAGCTGTATAAGAAGTACGACCACATCATCACCCGTGTCACCTGGTGGGGCACCAACGACGATGGCAACTGGAGAAGCAGCCAGCGCCCCATGGTGTTCGACACCAACTGGGAGCCCAAGGAGGCTTACTGGGCCGTTATCGACCCGGAGGGCTACCTGGGCTATGAGAAGGAGGCCCCCCTGCTGGATTCCTTCACCTACGGCGGCGACACCTGGGAGCTGGTGGATGCCAACGGCGCAGGCGAGACCTATGAGTTTGACGTCTATGTGCCCGACAGTATTTCCTCTGTCAGTGCGGATGAGATCTATGCCGGCCTGGGCCTTGCCGCCGGAAACACCGCTACCGTTACTTTGACCAACGGCGGCGCCGTAGCGGATGGGGAGCCCTGCACCGCTACCGTCCGGGTCATGTGGGAGGATGAGCAGAACAACTATACCGACTACATTATCCACTTCGGTCACATGAGCGCTGAGTGGCTCATGGACAAGAACTACTCCGACACCGGCTACCGCTCCACTGTGGACGTCCGCTTCAGCGACGGCGTTTCCCAGCTCACCCTGGAGATGGTGTTCACAGATGAAAGCGGCAGCGTGGTCAAGACCGTGCGGGAGACCATACCCGCCCCTGCCAAGCACGAGAGCGGCTGCTATTGGGCTGCTGCCGAGCAGCTGAGCGAGGAGGAGATCGCCACCCTGACCCTGAAGAAGTCCCTGTATGATGCCGACGGCGAGCTGGTGATGCCTGCCCGCGTCACCGACCTGGATGTGCCCGAGGCCTACTACCAGCTGGCCACCGAGGTCAAGACCGGCAATACCTACATCATCGTGGCCTCGGACAGCGGCGCTGCCTTCACCCACAGGGCGGCTGCCAGCGGTAGGCACAACGGGAAATATCAGGGGACCTCTGGTATTGTTGTGGAGAATGATGTGATCGTGGCACCGGAGCTGATTCAGGACAATATCCGCTTCGTGTTCAACCCCCTGGAGAGCCCGGACACCGACGTGGATTCCGACGGCTTTGCCCTGCAGAGCCTGGTCCACGGCGGCCTGATCCAGCCCTTCATCCTCTGGCGCGAGGACTCCTATGACGGAAATGGGTTCTCTAAGCTGTACTCGGACAAGACCATCGGCGACGCCGATCTGGACCGGGCCGTGTGGTACGCCCAGGAGGTAGACCCCGAGACCCATGAGATGGTTCTCTTCCTGCGTACCGCTTCCAGCAATGAGACCTTCGTGCTGGAGAGCACCGACGGCGGCGACTCCTTCGGCGCCTACGGCGGAGAGGGCAGCGTGGACGAGATCATCGCCGCCCATCCCGGCGCCAAGGTGAAGCTGTACGAATACGTCACGGACTACACGGATGTGTACGACATCGACCTCTCCGTCTCTGACGGTGCAGCCACCATCGACGTTGACTACGCCGAGCCGGGTCAGGTGGTCACCGTCTACACCGACGCGGATGTGGCATCCATTACTGTCCGCGACGGAGATGGCCGGGCTCTCAGCGTGACTAAGGTTGCCAGCGGCGAGTATACCTTTGTCATGCCTGACTCCAGCATCCAGATCGACGTGAATTATGGCTCTTCCCACACTGGCGGAAGCTCCGGCAGCAGCGAGCCCACCTATGAAGTCGAGGTGAAGAGCAGCAAGAACGGCGATGTGGAGAGCAACCGCCGCCGCGCCAGCTCCGGCAGCAGCGTGACCCTGACCGTGACGCCGGACCGCGGCTATGAACTGGATACGCTGGTGGTTCTGGATCGCCATGGCGACAAGATCGACCTGCGCAGTAAGGGTGACGGCAAGTACACCTTCACTATGCCAAAGGATGATGTGACGGTGGAAGCCACCTTCGTGGGCGGCGAGGTCCAGGAGGGGCCCTCCTCCGGCCTGCCTTTCATCGACGTGGCTGCCAATGCCTGGTACTATGACGCCGTGGCCTACGCCTACGAGAACGGCCTCATGTCCGGCACCAGCTCCAACTTGTTCAGCCCGGACGCCACCACCACCCGCGGTATGATTGTCACCATGCTCTACCGCCTGGAAGGCGAGCCCCGTGTCAGCGGCGCCAGCACCTTCTCCGATGTGGCAGACGGCATGTACTACGCTGACCCCATTGCTTGGGCCGTGTCCAACGGCATCGTGACGGGCTACGATGACACCACCTTCGGCCCCAACGACGCCATCACCCGGGAGCAGATGGCCGCCATTCTGTACCGGTACGCCCAGTACAAGG
>CALXDF010000005.1 GCA_944386995.1 uncultured Oscillospiraceae bacterium | reverse complement strand
ATTTTCCCTTGGTTTGACTGACTCATAAAAGCCTCCTTCTCTCCAGTCAAACCGTCCAGAGTTTGTGTGATGTTACCTCTGACGGGGCGGTTTGTCCACCCCTTTCCGCAACTGTGTGGGAATTTTTTAAGTCCATGTCAATGAGCGTTTTCAGTTTGTCCACCGGCGAACAGGTGCCGTCCGCGGGGAACACGGAAACCACATGGATCAGCCGTCCGTGGCTCAGCTGGTCGCGCTCGGCCACAACTTTTTCCGTCCGGCCGGGCATAGGAATGACTTTGGGCATTGCGTCCCTCCTCTACAAAATGTGAGGGGCCAGAAAACGGCAGATCGGGTCCGGCAGCGTTGCCAAACCCAGTCTTGCTTTTTACTCATGCCCGAAAAGAAAACTCCCCTTCATCCCCCTCCCGAAAAACCGGCCAAGTGAATACCCTGAGAAAAGAAAACAAGGCGAGATGTGCCCGCAGGGGGACATCTCGCCTTGCTATATCCGGGCCATTCAAAAATTTGCTTTGCAGGGTATTCATCCAGCGGATTTTTCGGGAGGAAAGTGGAGGGGTATTGTGCTTTCCCAACCAAAACTGAAAAGGAGAACTGAGTTATGCGAAACACCGGAATCGAGTATACCAGCACGGAGCGGACGCCCACCGCCCTGCCGGAACTGGAGAACCTGCTCCCGCCCCTGAGTGGGGAGCAATCCGCCGCTCTGGAGCGGGACATCCTGCAGAACGGCTGCTACGCGCCCATCATCGTCAATGAGGATTTGGTCATCGTGGACGGCCACAACCGCCATCAGATCTGTGAGCGGCACCACCTGCCCTACCGAATGGCGGTGTTCACCTTTGACGATTTGCTGGAGGCCAAGCAGTGGGCGCTGGATACTCAGAAGGGCCGTCGGAACCTGGACAAGTGGGAATTGGGCAAGATCGCCCTCAAACTAAGGCCGGAGATCGAGGCCAGGGCCAAAGCAAATCAGCAGGCATACCACGGGAACCAGTATGAAAGCGGACCTTTGGCAACATTGCCGGAAGTCCACTCCACCCCTGTGGATACCCGAAAGGAACTGGCTGCCTCTGTCGGCCTTGGAGAGCGCACGATGGGCAAGGTGATGCAGATCGACGAACATGCCCCTGCCGCTGTCAAGGAGTCTCTGGACAAGGGAGAACTGTCTGTCAATCAGGGGTATCTCATTACACAGCAGGTCAAAAATCTCCCGGAAGGTGAGCAGGAGCAGGCTGCATTGGAACTGGTGGAGTTGGAGAAAGCGAAGAAGGAGATCCGGGAGAAGGATGCGGAAATCGACCGCTGCAGCAAGATTGCCGGGGTATTCTGCAAGGCGTTTGAAAAGGCGCTGATGCTGGAACCCACGGAGGAAAACGTCCGCATCTGGGCAGAGTGTACCCGCATGACCAGGGAGGAAATGGAGGACACCGTCAGGGAGGCGCACCAGTTATCCGAGGTGTTCGCCGTAATCGCGGACCGCATGGAGGGCATCCTGCCGGAGCGGAGCGAGCCGCTGGTGAAAGGGATGGTGTCATTGGACGTCCTATGACACGCCCTTGTCCTGTGTCCTGCTCTGCAAGGGCGTCCCATGACACGTCCAAACCGGATACCGGCATTGTTTCCTTTTTCCAACGGGAAATGGAATGAAAATTTCCATACCGCCTAAAAGAAGAAAGCCCCCGCGGCAGCGGGGGAACGCCGCCCCGCCTCCGGCGGGGCGACGGCAAGCATCGCGGGAATGTACATCCCGCACCCTTTCAGGGGCAAAGCCCCTGTCCCCCATGCCGCCAAGGGCGGGATTGCAGCGGCCAAAGGCCGTGGGAAGGAGCGCGCATGACCAACAAAGAGAAGAAACACCATCTGCATATCGAACTGACGCAGGAGCAGTATGAACTGCTGTGCCGTCAGGCAAAAGCCTGCGGCCTGACGAAACGGGCCTTCCTGACCCGGCTCATCGAAGGCCAGCCGGTCAGGGCAAGGCCCCCCCGAGAAATCCGGGAACTGCGTACCGAGGTACACCGCATCGGGAACAACATCAACCAGATTGCCCGCAGCGTCAACATGGGGATCGCCCGGCCGGAGGACGCCAGGAACGCCCTGTTCCTGCTGGGGCAGGTCTACGGCCTCCTGTCCGGGTTGGAGAAATCCTAATGGCTATTACGAAAATCCTGCCAAGGAACTCCGGGTTGAAACAGGCCATTGCCTATGTGCTGAATGGGGACAAGACAGACGGGCAGGTCCTCACCGCCCATCTCAACTGCGACCCCGGCCGGGAGTACGAGCAGATGCTGGCCACAAAAGAGGCCGTTGGGAAAACTGGCGGTAGGCAGTGCTACCACATCATCCAGTCCTTCCGGCCCGGCGAAGTGACTCCAGAACTGGCGCTGGAGATTGCGAAGGAGTTTGCCAATGTCTATCTGAGCGAGTATCAGGTGGTCATTGCCACCCATGTGGATAAGGGCCACATCCACACCCACATCCTGTTTAACTCCGTCAACCACTTCACCGGGGAGAAGTACCATGTGA
This sequence comes from uncultured Oscillospiraceae bacterium, assembly GCA_944386995.1. Lineage (GTDB taxonomy): Bacteria > Bacillota > Clostridia > Oscillospirales > Oscillospiraceae > CAJFPI01. Next base: position 1,842 of record CALXDF010000005.1, on the reverse strand, counting down.
GCACGAAGGACTACTACCGGCAGATCCGGGAGATTTCAGACCGGCTGTGCCGGGAGCACGGCTTGTCCATCATCATGGAGGGCAAGGGAGAAAAGGCTGTGACTTACATCGAGTGGCTGCGGCAGAGCAAGGGCCAGCCCACCTTCCGCTCCATGCTGGAGGCGGATCTGCGGGAGGCCATCCAGGATGCCAACGACATTGGGCACTTCTTCCTCATCATGGAGCACAAGGGCTATGAAGTCAAATATGGTTCCCGGCTGGGTTTCCGCCTGCGGGGACAAGAACGATTCATGGTACCGAGCCGGAGGGACCCGCTGTTCACCGAGGACGGGATCCGCGCCGCCATCGAGGGGAACCTGGACGAGATCGCCGCCGGCAGCCGCCCGGCCATCCTCTACCGGCCCCGGTATGAGCCGTACCGCAGGCGCCATTCCCAGAAGTACACTGGATTCATGGCGCTGTATGTCCACTACCTCTATCTGCTGGGCAAGGCCGGGCAGCGGCAGTATCCGCCGAAGATGACGCCCCATCTCAGGAGGGAGATCATGAAGTTTGAGCAGTACAAAGAGCAGTTCGCCTTCCTGCGGGCGCATGGCGTCTCCACGGCAGAGGGCCTGCAGACTGTCCGCGCCCGCGCAGAGGAAACGCTGGCCAGCCTTATCAAGCAGCGCACCATCCTCAATGTGCGGAAGAAGAAACGGCGGGCGCTCTACGACGCTCTCTCCGACGCGGAGGCCCTTGCCCCGGCAAGAGATTGCTATGAGTCCGGTGTCCCCGGTATGGAGGAACTGTTTGCCAAGTACATGGACGCCGTCTCCACGCTGGAGCAGTGCGGGATCCCCAAGGAGCAACTCATGGCGGAAAAGGCAGAATTGTACCGGCAGTTGGCGGACATCAACCGGGAGATCCGGCAGGCACGAAAGGAGATTTCCCTGTGTGAAACCATTGCACGAAACCGGCCCCAGATGGAGCAGGACATCGACATGGCGGAAGGACGCCACCGTCAAAGAGAACTGGATAAGGATAAGCCTGTCCGGTGACAAATAGGCCCGCCCCGGCATGATGCCGGGGCGGGCGCTGCAAGTGCTTTTGTTTTCAATCCCAGAACTCATCTATGTGGACAACTTCACCGCTGTGTCCTGCCTCATGGAGCCTACGCAGCAGCGCCGACTTTTGGGCCTTGCCACGCCTGTGCTGGCCCAGTCCCCGCAGGAGGGTGCTGCCCAGGGCAGGAGCGAAAGCCCCACCAAAGCCCACCACAGGCCCTCCGCCAGCGCCTCATGGCTGTGGTACCAATCGCTGAACAGTGTGGGCACTACCAATGCGTACAGCAGCGGGATCGTTAGGCGCAAGGCCGACGCAAGGCGGAATAGAATGAACAGCAGCAGGATGGCGAAGTGCAGGACAACAGATAACATACTCACAGGCCTCCTTCTCAGGTTTGTGAGATGTTAGCATACCGCTGCAAGTCATACAAGGGCCTGTCTGCCGAAAGTAGATAGATCTATCCGTTCAGCCACGCGGCCATATTTTTCATTTTCTCCAGCACCTCCCCAGGCCCTTCGATACGGATGGCGCCGCCGAAGGTGAACACCCAAGAGAAGAACGGCGGGGTGGGCGCCACATCCACGCTGACCCGGAAATGGTTGGCGTCCACCACCTCCGTGGCCATATCCTCCCCGAAGTGGTCTATGACGCTCCGCATGGTGCGGTTTTCACACAGCAGCGTCACATGTTGGGGCGCGTCGTGGTACATGCCAAAGACCTCCCGGATGTAGGATGCCGGGTCAAAGGACGGGCCTGCTATGTAAGGGGCATCCGAGTCCTGGATGGCCGTCATGC
>CALXDF010000004.1 GCA_944386995.1 uncultured Oscillospiraceae bacterium | reverse complement strand
GATCACCTGTGGACCCTGTACGAGTATGAGACGGGCGGGTTCCGCATCCCGGAGAACGCGGAGCAGGGTATGATCTACGGCGGCTGCAACTGCGGCAACTGCCATTTGACCATCCTGCCCACCGGCGGCGTCTGCGCCTGCCGCCGGGTGCAGAACAGTAAGGTCGGCAATGTGTTCAGCGACCGGCTGGCGGATCTGTGGGCGTGTCAGATGGAGCAGTACCGGGACTACGCCAGGTTTGAAAAGTGCGCCAAGTGCGAGCTGCTGGCCTGGTGCCGGGGCTGCCCGGCAGTGGCCAGCGGGCGGGACTGCAGCTTCTACGCCGCCGATCCCCAGTGCTGGAAGGAGGTAGCTCCATGATCCCCAAAACCATGAATGCCGTCCTGCTCACCGGGCCCACCCCGGCGGAGGACGTCCGGCTGACCGAAGTCCCCGTGCCGGAGGTGCGTCCCGGCTGGGTGCTGGTAAAGGTCAAAGCCTTCGGCCTGAACCACTCCGAGCAGATTTTGCGGCTGGGCGAGATCCGGGCGGACTACATCCAGAAGCCCATCGTCCCCGGCATCGAGTGTGTGGGGGAGGTGGCGGACCCGTCGGACAGCCTTCTGGAGGTTGGACAAAAGGTCACTGCCCTCATGGGCGGCATGGGCCGGAGCTTCCACGGCAGCTACGCAGAATATGCCCTGCTCCCCGCCCACCATGTATTCCCCGTCTCCTCAGATTTGCCGTGGCGGGAGCTGGCCGCCGTGCCGGAGACCTGGTTTACCGCCTGGGGCGCTCTCTTTGAGTGCCTGCGCCTGGCACCCCATGATACCCTGCTGATCCGGGGCGGCACCTGTGCCCTGGGCTATGCGGCCATCCAGATCGCCAAGGCGCTGGGCTGCCGTGTCATCGCCACTACTCACCGGGAGAGCAAGCTCCCCCTGCTGGCGGAGGCGGATGAGGCCCTGCTGGACACGGGGACGCTGACGGACCGGGGATCCGGGGTGACCAAGGCTCTGGAGCTGGTGGGACCGAAGACCCTCCGGGACACCCTGGGCTGCGTGGAAAAGGGCGGCGTGGTGTGCAGCACCGGGATCTTGGGCGGGGTGTCCGTCCTAAACGGGTTTGACCCCATCAAGGACATCCCCAACGGGGTATATCTCACCGGCTTTTTCAGCAATGATCCCACCCAGCCGGTGATGGACGCCATTTTTGCCTTTCTTCGCAACCACCGGCTCAAGCCCCATGTGGGCGCCGCCTTTGACCTGGCCTGCATCGCCGCCGCCTGCGCGGCCCAGGACAGCGGAGCGGTGAACGGAAAGATCGTGGTCACGGTCTGAGCAACAGGAGAAAGTTCCGATAGGAGTGTGCGCCTGCGTTTGAAGCCGGACGCACAGCGCCGGGATCGGGTCGCCGGCGTCTTGGAAAGGATGGGTTTATAGGATCATGCTGCTGCAAAATCGGAAAAAGCCGGTTTACCGGCTGGCGGGGGGAAGAATGGACCGGCTCTGCGGGGCCATTCAGGATGCGGACGCGGTAATCATCGGTGCGGGGGCCGGACTTTCCGCCTCGGCAGGATTCGTGTATGACGGGGAGCGGTTTGCACAGTATTTCAGGGACTTTGAAGAGAAGTACGGCTTTCACGATATGTACACCGGAGGATTTTTCCCCTATGCCGCACCTGAGGAGCACTGGGCCTACTGGAGCCGGTATATCTGGGTCAACCGCTATATGGACGCGCCCAAGCCGGTCTATCAAAAACTGCTGCGGCTGGTGCGGGGCAAGGACTGCTTTGTGCTGACCACCAATGTGGACCACTGCTTTCAAAAGGCCGGCTTTGATCAAAAGCGGCTGTTTTGCACCCAGGGCGACTACGGCCTGTTCCAGTGCTCGGAACCCTGCTGCCAGGAGACCTGGGAGAACAAGAGTGTCATTCAAGACATGATGGAGTTTCAGGAGAATATGCGCATCCCCGCCGAGCTGATCCCCCGCTGCCCACAATGCGGGAAGCCTTTGACCATGAACCTGCGCTCCGATGAGAAATTTGTCCAGGACGAGGACTGGTACCGGGCCGCAGACCGGTATGATGTGATGACTGCCATCGGCGTCATCGATGGCTACGACGACGGCTCCTTTGATCCCGACGGAGTGCTTACCCGGGAAGAGGCTGCCAAGCTCATCTGCGCAATGCTTTTGGGCGACGAGGCGGACAGCCTCAGCAGTTCCAGCAGTTCTTTCACAGATGTGGATGCCAGCCGCTGGAGCAGCCCCTACATTGAGTACTGCGTTTCCCTGGGCATCATTGCGGGCGCCGGCGACGGCAACTTCTATCCCACCGAGCAGCTCACCGGCTATGCCTTTGCCAAGATGCTGCTGATCGCTCTGGGGTATGATGCCGAGCGCGAGGGCTACACCGGCACCAGCTGGACTGTGAACGTGGCCTCTGATGCCACCTCCGCCGGCATCGACCAGGATGGCCTGCTGATGAGCAGCGGCCTGAGCCGCGAGGGCGCTGCGCAGATGAGTGTGGTACACAGGCCGGGATGGGAACCGCCTGACGCTGGAGCAGGAGTGCCTCCGCTCGGGGATCCTGCCCTCGATTGCCTATGGGCGGAAATCCTGTTCCCTGAAGCACAAGGTATTCCCGCA
>CALXDF010000003.1 GCA_944386995.1 uncultured Oscillospiraceae bacterium | reverse complement strand
ATTTTTTCATATATCTATGCTAAAATACAAATTTGCCTGACGTAGGTAGGCAAGTAAACGGAGGAAATAGAAAGATGAGTGTTAAGAATTGTGAAAAACTGGAAAAAAGCAGGGTCGCGCTGACCGTGGAAGTCGACGCTGAGACCTTTGAGGCTGCCATCGAAAAGGCCTACCGCAAAGTGCGCAACCAGGTGAACGTGCCCGGTTTCCGCAAGGGCAAAGCCCCCCGCAAGATGATCGAGAGCCTGTATGGCGTGGGCGTGTTTTACGATGAGGCCATCAATATTGCGATGCCCGAGGCCTATGCTGCCGCTGTGGAGAGCGAGAAGCTGGAGGTCGTGGGCTATCCTGAAGTGGAGCTGCTGGACGTGGGCAAGGACGGCTTTTCCTTTAAGGCCACTGTCCCCGTGTATCCCGAGGTGACCCTGGGCCAGTACAAGGGCCTGGAGGCTCCCAAGGCCGAGGTGAAGGTGGCCGCTGCCGACGTCAACCAGCGCCTGAAGGATATGGCTGAGCGCAACAGCCGTCTGGTCAGCGTGGAGCGGAAGGTGAAGAAGGGCGACGTGGCCAATATCGATTATGAGGGCTTTGACAACGGCAAGCCCTTTGACGGCGGCAAGGGCGAAGGCTATGACCTGGAGATCGGCTCCGGCTCCTTTGTCCCCGGCTTTGAGGATCAGATCATCGGCATGAAGGCCGGTGAGGAGAAGGATATCGACATCACCTTCCCCGAGGACTACCACAAGGATCTGGCCGGCAAGGCCGTGGTGTTCCATGTGAAGGTCAATGCCGTGAAGGTCAAGGAAGTCCCCGCGATTGACGACGAGTTTGCCAAGGACGTCAGCGAGTTCGACACTCTGGCGGATCTGAAGAAGGATATCAAGGCCAAGATGACTGCCGACCGGCAGCAGGCCGTGGACCGGGCCTTTGAGGACGACCTCATGGGCAAGGTGGCCGACGGCATCACCTGCGACGTGCCCGACGCCATGGTGGAGGAGCAGGCCAAGCGCTTTGTGGAGAACCTGAAGCTGCAGATCCAGCAGCAGGGCATCCCCTATGACCAGTACCTCAAGCTGACCAACATGACCGAGGAGGATCTGCTGGGCCAGGCCAAGGAGCCCGCCCTGCGCCAGGTGAAGCTGGAGCTGGCCATGGACGCCATCGCCAAGGCGGAGAGCGTGGAGGTTTCCGAGGAGGAGATCAGCGCCGAGTATGACAAGATGGCGGAGCAGTACGGTATGAAGGCGGAGGATCTGAAGAAGTACATCACCGCCGACAGCCTGAAGGCCCAGCTCACCAACCAGAAGGTTGTGAAGATCGTGGTGGACAGTGCCAAGGCCACCAAGGTGGAGGAGAAAAAGACCGCCAAGAAGACCGACGCTGAGGACGCGGAGGCCGGCGAGGCTCCTGCGGCTGATGAGAGCGCCGAGGGCGGCGCCCAGGCGTAATTCTGCGGCCGGGAGGGGCGCCGGCCCCTCCCACCCGATTTTTTGGCATGGGGGCGTTAAAGCCTCCATAAATTGGTTATCATAGGGCTTGTATGATAACCGCTGCTGCGTGTGTGCGCAGGAGGCATCTAGGAGGTATTTCCATGAGTTTAGTTCCCTATGTAGTAGAACAGACCAGCCGGGGCGAGCGGTCCTATGACATTTTCTCCCGCCTGCTCAACGACCGGATCATCTTCCTGGGCGAGGAGGTTAACGACACCAGCGCCAGCCTTGTGGTGGCCCAGCTCCTCTATCTGGAGTCCCAGGACCCGGACAAGGAGATCCAGCTGTATATCAACAGCCCCGGAGGCTCCGTGACCGCCGGTATGGCCATCTATGACACCATGCAGTATATCAAGTGCGACGTATCCACCATCTGCATCGGCATGGCCGCCAGCATGGGCGCTTTCCTCCTCAGCAGCGGCACCAAGGGCAAGCGCATCGCCCTGCCCAATGCCGAGATCATGATCCACCAGCCCTCCGCCGGCACCCAGGGGCAGGTCACCGATATGGCCATCCACCTGAAACGGCTGGAGACCATCAAGAAGAAGATCAATGAGATCATGGCCGGCAACACCGGTAAGAGCGTGGAGCAGATCACCGCCGACTGTGAGCGGGATAACTTCATGTCCGCCGAGGAGGCTAAGGAGTACGGCCTCATTGACAAGGTCATCTATACGAGGTAATTTCCCATGAGCGACGAGAAAAAGTCTCTGCGCTGCTCCTTCTGCGGCCGCAGCGAGGAGCAGGTGGAGCGGATGATTCAGGGGCCGGGGGTGCGGATCTGCGACTCCTGCATCCGGCTGTGCATGAGCATTCTGGACGAGGAGGAGCAGAAGAACGCCGGCAGCCACGAGGCTCCCGAGCAGCTGCCCACGCCCCGGGAGATCAAGGAGTATCTGGATCAGTACGTGGTGGGCCAGGAGGCGGCCAAGGTAGCCCTGGCGGTAAACGTCTACAACCACTATAAGCGGATTTTTCTGGGCGGCGGGGATGATGTGGAGCTGCAGAAGAGCAATATTCTGATGATCGGCCCCACCGGCAGCGGCAAGACTCTGTTTGCCCAGACCCTGGCCCGGGTGCTGAACGTTCCCTTTGCCATTGCCGACGCCACCACCCTCACTGAGGCGGGCTATGTGGGCGACGATGTGGAGAATATCCTCCTGCGCCTGCTCCAGGCTGCGGACTACGATGTGGAGCTGGCGGAGCGGGGCATCATCTATGTGGACGAGATCGACAAGATCGCCCGCAAGAGCGAGAACACCTCCATCACCCGGGACGTGTCCGGCGAGGGCGTGCAGCAGGCCCTGCTGAAAATTCTGGAGGGCACGGTAGCCAATGTGCCGCCCCAGGGGGGGCGAAAGCACCCCCACCAGGAGTTTATCCAGATTGATACCCACGATATTCTCTTTATCTGCGGCGGCGCATTCGACGGCATCGACAAGATCATCGAACGGCGCTTGGATAAGAAGGGAATTGGCTTTGGCTCCGAGATCCGGAGCAAGAACGACCGGGATGTGGGCAGGATCCTTCAGGATGTCCAACCCCACGACCTGCTGAAATTCGGAATTATCCCGGAGCTGGTGGGGCGGCTCCCGGTGATCGCACCGCTCAACTCCCTGACCCGGGAGGATCTGGTGCGGATCCTGACCGAGCCCAAGAACGCTCTGGTCAAGCAGTACCAGAAGCTGTTTTCCTTTGACGATGTGGAGCTGGTGTTTGAGCCTGCTGCGCTGGAAGCGGTAGCAGACAAAGCCATCGAGCGCAACATTGGCGCCCGGGGCCTGCGGGCGGTGATGGAGGGACTGCTTACGGATATCATGTACGACATCCCTGACCGTCCGGATGTGGAGCGGGTGACGATCACTGCTGCGTGTGCCCGCGGCGAGGAGCCGCCCCAGTTGATATACAAAGACGACAGCGGCCGCCAGTCGGAAGGAGCGCCCGCCTCCGCCTCATAATGTGCGAGAAAGGAGGTGTCTGGGACACCTCCTTTTGTTCATACGGCCCGGGAATTGACTCTGGGCCGGAAAGGAGACCCGATCACAATGCAAGAGCAAGAAGTAACCACTTTGAATATTCCGGCCCTGGCCCTGCGGGGCATGACCGTTTTCCCAAAGATGACCGCCACGGTGGACGTGGAGCGGGAGATCTCGATCCGGGCGCTGGAGAGAGCCATGGAAAATGACCTGGATCTCTTTCTGGTGGCACAAAAAGAAGTGGGTGTGAATTCTCCCAAGGAGGAGGATCTCTACACTATGGGCACGGTAGCCACCGTGCGCCAGGTGCTGCGGATCTCGGAGAGTGCCATCCGCATCCTGGTGGAGGGGAAGAGCCGGGCACAGATGAAGCGCCTGTGGCAGACTGAACCCTATCTCCAGGTAAACGTGGAGCTGATTGGAGAAACGCTGGTCCATCCCAATTCGGAGAAGCTGGAGGCCCTGCTGCGCCAGACTTATGTGAATGTCCACGACTACTATGAGCTTTCCCCCAGGCTGAACGAGGAGTTGCTGGGTGTGGTGGCTGACAGCCGGGACCCGGGGTATGTGGCTGACTACATCGCCCAGAATACCATGCTCCGCCACCAGGACAAGCAGGTCATTCTGGAGGAACTGCGACCCATGGTGCGTCTGCAGCGGGTCAACGAACTGCTGGCCCGGGAGATCGACATCATCAACTTTGAGCAGGAGATCGAGGGCAAGATCCGCCAGCACGTGGGGGAGGTTCAGAAGGACCATATCCTCCGGGAACAGATGCAGGTGATCCGCCGGGAACTGGGGGAGAGCGACGAGGACAATGAGCTCCAGGAGTACCGGGATAAAATTAAGGCGGCGGGCCTGAGCGATGAGGTGGAGGAAAAACTCCTCAAGGAGGTCAGCCGCCTCTCGAAGCAGCCCTTCGGCAGCGCCGAGGGGTCGGTGATCCGCAATTATCTGGACGTGTGCCTGGACATGCCCTGGAATGTGACTACCAAGGAGCGGGCCAATGTGGCTGCCGCCCGGAAAATTTTGGACCGGGATCACTTTGGGCTGGAGAAGGTGAAGGAGCGGATTCTGGAGTTCATTGCCGTCAAACAGATGAACCCAGATGCCAGGGGACAGATCATCTGCCTGGTGGGCCCGCCGGGTGTGGGTAAGACCTCCATTGCCATCTCTGTGGCCCGCGCCCTCAACCGCAAGCTGGCCAGGCTGAGCCTGGGCGGCGTCCACGACGAGGCGGAGATCCGCGGCCACCGCAAGACGTACATAGGCGCTATGCCCGGCCGCATTATCGACGCGATCAGCCGCAGCGGTTCCATGAACCCGCTGCTGGTGCTGGATGAGATCGACAAGCTGGGGGGCGACTACCGGGGCGACCCGGCCTCGGCCCTGCTGGAGGTGCTGGACAGCGAGCAGAATTACGCGTTCCGCGACCACTTCCTGGAGATCCCGGTGGACCTCAGCAAAGTCCTGTTTATCACCACCGCCAATACCACCGATACCATCCCCCGGCCGTTGCTGGACCGGATGGAGGTCATTGAACTGAGTTCCTACACAGATGAGGAGAAGCTCCAGATTGCCAAGCGGTATCTGCTGCCCAAGCAGATGAAGGAGCACGGCCTCAGCGGCCGCCGTCTCCAGGTCAGTGACGGTGCACTGCGCTGCGCAATCGGCGGTTATACCCGAGAGGCTGGCGTGCGCCAGCTGGAGCGCCAGTTGGGCAAGCTCTGCCGGAAGGCTGTGATGCATATGGTGGAGAGCGGCAGCAAACAGGTTCGGGTGACAGAAAAGAACCTCGCTGAGCTGCTGGGGCCGGTGCGCTTTACCCGCACCGCCCTCACCGGCAAAGAAGAGGTGGGACTGGTCAACGGTTTGGCCTGGACCGAGGTGGGCGGTGAGATGCTGGAGGTAGAGGCCAACGTCATGGACGGCTCCGGTAAGCTGGAGCTCACTGGGAACCTGGGAGACGTGATGAAGGAGAGCGCCCATGCTGCCCTCAGCTGCCTGCGTAGCCGTACCGTGCAGCTGGGTCTGGATCCGGACTTTTATAAGACCAAGGATATCCATGTCCACTTCCCCGAGGGCGCTGTGCCCAAGGACGGCCCCAGCGCCGGCATTGCCATTACCACCGCCATGCTCTCCGCCCTCACGGGCCGGAAGGTGAAGGGTGATGTGGCCATGACCGGAGAGGTGACGATCCGCGGCCGTGTGCTGCCTATCGGCGGGCTGAAGGAGAAGACTATGGCCGCCTACCGCAGCGGCATCAAGACCGTCATTATCCCCAAGGAGAACGAGAAGGATCTGGCAGAGATCGACCAGACCGTCCGGGCAGGGCTGCGGTTCGTTCCGGCGGAGACCATCGACACCGTTCTGGCAGAGGCGCTGGTGTACCCTGAGAGCGCCAGCCGGGAGGGGTATATGTCCTTTGTGGACCCGGCGGTGGACCTGCGCAGGCCCGTCGCCACGCGCTGAGACGCAGCGGGCGGGCGGCGTGAGCCGTCCGCCCGCTTTTTGAAAACATACATATTTGAGCAGAGGAGGAAGGCCGATGCCCATTTCCTTTGACCGCGTGGAGTTTGTCCTCTCAGCGGTGCGTCCGGAGGCGTTCCTCCGGGACGGAAAGCCACAGCTGGCCTTTGCCGGCCGGTCCAACGTGGGGAAAAGCTCTGTCATCAACCGCCTGACAGGCCGGAAGAACCTGGCCCGGGTGGGGGCCTCGCCGGGAAAGACCACACAGATCAACTATTTTCAGATTGATGACTGTGGATATTTGGTGGACCTGCCGGGCTACAGCTATGCCAAGGTCTCCAAGGCCGAGCGGGACCGCTGGGGGAGGCTGATGGAGGCCTATTTTGCCTCCGGCCTCATCACCTGCGGGGTGATGATCGTCGATGCCCGCCACAAGCCCACCGCCGATGACGGCACCATGGCCCGCTGGTTTTTTGATACCGGCTGTCCCCTGGTGGTGGTGGCCAACAAACTGGATAAACTGAAACGGTCGGAAATCGAGCCGAATCTTGCCCGCATCCAGGAGACCCTGGCCCTCCGGGCGGAGGACGCCCTGGTGCCCTTCTCCGCGGAGAAGGGGACGGGGAAGGAGGAACTGATTGCCCGGCTCTCCTTGGCCATGGGACGTCCATGACCCACAGAAAGGGATGAATCTACAACGCTATGAAATTCTGCATTGACACGGCTCCGTGCAAGGTCTCGGGACGAAACTGCACGGAGCGGGAAGGAAATATCTGACTTCGTCCTGCTGACTTTGCACCGTTCTTGTAGAAAGCTTGAATGATAAGGAGCAAAGTCATGAAAAAGAGATCGGTCTCCCATTCGATGGGAGCGTTTTACGCACTGTGGGCCACCCAGTCCCTGTCCGCCCTGGGCAGCGCCATGACCGGGTATGCCCTCATCGTCTGGTCCTATACCCAGGAGGGATCGGCCCTGAAAACCGCCCTCCTCACCATCTGTTCCTACGCACCCTATGTGGTACTGAGCCTCTTTGCCGGGGCGCTCAGTGACCGCTGGGATAAGAAACGGACCATGCTGCTGTGCGACAGCTTTGCCGCGGCCACCACGGCTGCGGTGTTTCTGCTGCTGTACAGCGGCCATCTGGCCTTGTGGCACATCTATCTGGTGAACCTGCTGAGCGGCGTTATGAACACCCTTCAGCAGCCGGCGTCGGAGGTGGCGGTCAGCGTTTTGGTGCCGCCCGGGCAGTACCAGCGGGTAGGAGGCCTGCGGGCCTTCTCCAACTCCCTGGTGACCATGCTCTCCCCGGTACTGGCCACGGCCCTCTATGGCTGGGGCGGCCTGGGGGCGGTGATCCTCTTTGATCTGGGGACCTTTGCCGCGGCCTTTCTCACCCTGGCCCTGTTCATCCGTATCCCGCCGGTGCCCCGGACCGACGCTCCGGAACCAGTGCTGGCTGCCGCCAGGGCGGGGCTCCGGTATCTGTGGAACCACCGGGGCGTACTGGACTTGATGCTGTTTCTCGCGGCCATCAATCTGACCTACGCCATGTACCAGACGGCGCTGCCGGCGATGCTGCTCTCCCGGACCGGCGGCGGGGAGGGGGCCCTGGCCCTGGTGAATGCCTGCTGCGGCGCGGCCAACCTGATGGGGAGCGTGGCGGTGTCCCTGCTGCCCCGGCCCCGCAGCCGGGTGCGGGTGATCTGCAACTGCCTGCTGCTGGCCATGAGTACGGAGAACCTGTTCCTGGCCCTGGGCCGGGGGCCGGAGATCTGGTGCCTGGGCGCGGTGATCGCCTGGCTGGGGATTCCGGTGATGAACGCCAACATCGAGGCACTGCTGCGCAGCACCATCCCGGTGGAACTTCAGGGGCGGGTCTATGCCGCCCGGAACACCCTGCAGTTTTTCACGATCCCGCTGGGCTCCCTCCTCAGCGGCGCGCTGATCGACCGGGTGCTGGAGCCCTTCATGGCCCGGCAGGGAGGAACGGGGGTTCTGGCAGCCCTGTTCGGTACCGGGAAGGGCAGCGGCGCTGCGCTGCTGTTCCTCGCCCTGGCGGCGTTGGGCGTTGTGACCTGCCTGGTCTTCCGCCGGGACCGGCACATCTGGGCGCTGGAGGACTGAGCCGGACCGGGATGCCCGACGGCATCTGCAGCCGGGATCTTCGGCGGGAGATCCCGGCTGCTGTGGGAAATCCGGAACCTTTTGTAAATTTTTGAATTTCCCCCTTTCCAAAACGGCAAAACTATATTAGAATAGGATAGAAAAATTATCCGGGAAACCGTCCCGGGATTCATAGGAGGAGTATGGCCCATGGAGGAGCCGGTATATCGGAGAGTGCTGCTGAAGATCAGCGGCGAAGCCCTGGCGGGCGAGAAACATGTCGGCCTGGATTTCCAGGTCATTGGCGAGGTATGCGACGCCATCAAGGAGGCTGTGGCCATGGGCGTCCAGGTGGGCGTGGTCATCGGCGGCGGCAACTTCTGGCGCGGCCTGAAAGATGGCAACGGCCGCATGGAGCGGGTCCGGGCGGACCACATGGGCATGCTGGCCACCACGATGAACTGCCTGGCGGTGGCAGATGTGCTGGAGCAGAAGGGCGTGGACGTCCGGGTCCAGACTGCCGTGGAGATGCGTGCAGTAGCGGAGCCCTATATCCGCTCCCGGGCCATCCGGCACATGGAGAAGGGCCGGGTGGTAATCTTCGGCTGCGGCACCGGAAATCCCTTCTTCTCCACTGACACCGCTGCGGTGCTCCGGGCCGCCGAGGTGAACGCGGATGTGATCCTGCTGGCCAAGAATATTGACGGGGTCTACAGCGCCGATCCCAACAAGGACCCCAGCGCCGTGAAATACGATGCCATTACCTATGACGAGGTACTCGCCAAGCACCTGGCGGTGATGGACTCCACGGCTACCAGCCTCAGCATGGATAACCATATCCCCGTGTTGGTGTTTGCGCTGAAAGACCCCCACAACATTATCCGCGCCCTGAAGGGTGAGAAGATTGGCACAATCGTGAAGGAGGATTAACGACATGCTGAAAGACGAGTACAAGGTTTTTGAGGATAAGATGAAGAAATCCATCGACTCTGTGGCGGCGGATTTCGCTGCTGTGCGGGCCGGCCGGGCCAACGCAGCAGTGCTGGACCGGATCATGGTGGACTACTACGGCAGCCCCACCCCCATCCAGCAGATTGCGTCCATCGGCTCTCCGGATCCCCGTTCTCTGGTGATTACCCCCTGGGATGCTTCTGCCGTCCGTGCCATTGAGAAGGCCATTCAGGAGTCGGATCTAGGCATTAATCCCGCCAACGACGGCAAGAGTCTGCGCCTGCTCTTCCCGCAGCTCACCGAAGAGCGCCGCAAGGAGCTGACCAAGCAGATCGCCAAGTATGCCGAGGGCGGCAAGGTGGCCATCCGCAATATCCGGCGGGACGCCATGGAGAAATTCAAGAAGCTGGAGAAGAGCGGTGAACTCACCGAGGATGATCTGAAGATCGCGGAAAAGGATATCCAGAAGCTTACCGACGAGATGACCAAAAAGATTGATGCGCTGTATGCGGCCAAGGAAAAGGAACTGATGGAGGTCTGAGTCCTCCTTTTCCATGGGGACGGACTCCCTGCGGGAGTCCCCGCCGCACCTCGGGGGCTGTGGGGTGCGGCGGGTGTCCAAATCATGGCAGACAGCCTGGGAGACGCTATGGCTTTTTCATTTTTACGAAGGAAACAGGGTGATGTTGCGGGGCAGGTGGATTTTAACCATTTGCCCCGTCATATTGCCATCATTTTAGACGGAAACGGCCGTTGGGCCAAGCGGCGGGGCCTGCCCCGCACTGCCGGACACCGGGCCGGGTCCGAGAATTTCCGCACCATTGCCACCTATTGTCGGGACATTGGCATCCAGTACCTCACTGTTTATGCCTTTTCCACCGAGAACTGGAGGCGGCCCAAGGACGAAGTGGCCACTATCATGGATCTTTTGAAGAAATATCTGCTGGAGGCCATTGACACCATGGAGCGGGACAACGTGCGTCTGCACTTTATGGGGGATCTCTCGGTGCTGACGCCGGAGCTGCAAAGCTTGGTGGCCCAGTGCAATGCGATCTCCACCCGGCTCACCGGGTGCCTGTGCAGCATCTGCATCAATTACGGCGGACGGGCAGAGATCGTCCACGCAGCAAAAAAATTTGCAGACGACTGCTTGACAGGGACTGTCAAGCCGGAGAGCTTAACAGAGGAGAGCTTCGAAAGCTACCTCTACTCCGGCCATATCCCCAGTCCGGATCTGCTGATCCGGCCAGGCGGGGAGCAGCGGCTGAGCAATTTCCTTTTGTGGCAGTGCGCTTACACCGAGTTCTATTTTACCGAAGTGCTTTGGCCGGACTTCTCAAAGGAGGAGCTGTTGAAGGCCATTGCCAACTATCAACACCGCAGCCGTCGGTTTGGTGGTGTGTGAGGGGAGAGTCCTATGAAATCGAGAATTTTGGTGGCAGTGGTGGGGGTGCCTGTCCTGCTGTATGTAGTACTCTGGGCACCGGCAGAGGTGCTGGAGGTGGGTCTTGCCCTGCTGTCCGCCATTGCCGGATATGAGCTGATGAAGTGCATGGGCGCCACCGGCGTCTGGCGGCGGGCGGCAGCGGCAGCTGCGGGGGTCCATGTGCTGTCGGTCAGCTTTGCCGGGGGGGATGTGGAGCCGTTGCTGCTGGGCTATGTTATCGCTTTCTTTCTCTGCGCCATTCTCAAGGGGGGGCAGATCCCGGTTCAGCTGGTGCTGGGGGCGCTGTTTGCGTCCATCGCGATTCCCTATGGCTTTACAGCATTCCTGCGCATCCACGCGGCAGGCCACCGTGGGTATCTGCTGCTGCCGTTTATTTTCAGCTTTGCCAGCGACACCTTTGCCTTTTTTGTCGGCCACCTCTTTGGAAAGCACAAGCTGGCACCAAAGGTCAGCCCCCACAAGACTGTGGAGGGCGCCGTGGGCGGCCTGGCAGGCAACGTGGTGTGCGGCCTGGCGTTTGCCTATGGGATGAATACATGGTTTGGCCAGAGCCTGGACTATCTCACCATAGCTTTGGTGGGGCTGGGATGCAGTGTTGTTGCCCAGATCGGCGACCTGAGCTTCTCCTATATCAAGCGGGAGTTCGGCATCAAGGACTATGGGCGGTTGTTCCTGGACCACGGCGGCGTGCTGGACCGATTTGACAGTGTGCTGTTTGTGGCACCGGTGATGGCCCTGGTAATGCCTTATTTGTTGGGGTGAGCCTTTGACGGCTGCCCTGGATTTACATGTTGCGAGGAAATACCCAATGAAACGAACGATATCCCTTCTGGGGTCCACCGGCTCCATCGGGCGGCAGACGCTGGAAGTGGTCCGGCAGCTGAAACTGCCGGTGGCTGCTTTGGCGGCCAGGAACAATGTGGATCTGTTGGAGAGGCAGGCACGGGAATTTCATCCCGAGCTGGCGGTCCTCTATGAGATGGACGCCGCGCTGGAACTGGCCCGGCGGCTCAGCGACCTGCCCGTCCGGGTGGCCTACGGCATGGAAGGGCTGCTGGAAGCTGCCGCCATGGATGCAGCGGACACCGTAGTGGTGGCGGTGGTAGGCATGGTGGGGCTCCGCCCCACTCTGGCTGCTGTCGGAAAGGGGAAGCGGGTGGCGCTGGCCAACAAGGAGACCCTGGTCTGCGGCGGGGAACTGGTGATGGAGCGAGCCCGCCGCTGCGGGGCGGAGATTGTGCCCATGGACAGTGAGCACTCCGCGATTTTCCAGTGCCTCCAGGGCTGTGCGGACCGGGGCGAGGTCAGCCGCCTGTGGCTCACCTGTTCCGGCGGCCCTTTTTACGGCCGCTCCTTCTCTGAGCTGGAGCACGTGAAGCGGGAGGAGGCGCTGCGCCATCCCAACTGGACAATGGGTGCAAAAATCACGGTGGACTGCGCCACACTGATGAACAAGGGCCTGGAAGTGCTCGAGGCTATGCGTCTCTTTGATCTGCCTCTGGAGCAGGTCTCTGTGGTGATCCACCGCCAGTCTATGATCCACTCCCTGGTGCAGTTCCGGGATGGGGCGCTGCTGGCACAGATGGGGACAGCAGATATGCGTCTGCCCATCCGCTATGCCCTGACGTATCCTCGCCGGGCGCAGGCGGAGGAGCCGGCGCTGGATTTGCTCCGCTGTCCGGCGCTGACCTTTGCCCCGCCGGACCTGAAAGCCTTTCCCTGCCTGTCGCTGGCCATGGAGGCTGCCCGTACCGGTGGTACGGCCTGCACCGTGCTCAATGGTGCCAATGAGGCGGCGGTGGGGTGCTTCCTGGCCGGAGAGATCGGTTTTAACGACATCCCTCGCCGGGTGGAGCGGGCACTCAATTCCATAGAGGTGAAATGGAACCCGGATTTGACGGATATACTGGAAGCAGACCAGCACGCCCGCCGTGTAGGGCAGGGAATGTAGCGGATCGCTTCCGGGTGGTGTGTGCCGGAGGAGTTCTTCTGACAAGGAGTAAAGCAACCCATGACTATCATCTATATCTTAGCGGCTGTTTTGATCTTCGGGATTCTGATCGCTGTCCATGAGTGGGGCCATTTCATCGCTGCCCGACTCTGCGGCGTCACCGTCCACGAGTTTGCTATCGGGATGGGACCCGCCCTCTACCAGAAGGAGAAGAAAGGGACAAAATACGCTATTCGGGTTCTGCCCATCGGCGGCTACTGCGCCCTGGAGGGGGAGGAGGACGGGGAGGATTCCGACGATCCTCACAGCCTCAATAACCAGGGATTCTGGAAAAAAGTCATCATTTTCGCCGCCGGGGCGCTGATGAACTTTCTGGTGGGCTTTCTCATCATCCTCTGTATCTACTCTACGGCCGAGGCATTCCGCACCACGGAGATCACCGGCTTTTTCGACGGCTGCCCTTATCAGGGGGAGGAGGGGCTCCAGGTGGGGGATGCCTTCTACAGCATCGACGGCCACCGGATCTACCTGTTCAGCGACATCTCCACCTATCTCGCCCGGGGCAACGGGCAGACCTTTGACCTGGTGGTGATCCGGGACGGGGAGAAGGTCACCCTGGACGACTTCCCTATGACCACCCGGGAGTACACCCAGGAGGATGGCACAACCTTCACTGGCTATGGGTTCTATCTCAACGGGGTGGAGGAGGCCACCCTGGGGGCAAAGCTCCGGGTCAGCTGGTACAATTCCATCGACTTTGTCCGTCTGATCTGGATGAGCCTGGGGGATCTGATCACCGGCCGGGCCGGGATGCAGGATCTCAGCGGACCGGTGGGCATCGTCTCCACCATCACCCAGGTGGGGGAGCAGAGCGCCTCCTTCCTGGAGGCGCTGGAGAACATCGCTTACTTCGGCGCCCTGATCGCGGTGAACCTGGCGGTGATGAACCTGCTGCCGATCCCCGCCCTGGACGGAGGCAAGATCTTCTTCCTGGTGATCAATGCCCTGTGCATGCTGGTAGCACGCCGGCAGATTCCGCCTAAGTATGAGAACTATATTCACGCCGCTGGCTTCGCCCTGCTGATGCTGCTGATGATCGCGGTGACGTTTCAGGACGTGTTTCGATTGTTCCAATAAAGTTTCAAGCGCGATCAACCCACCGCGATCATGGACAAAAGGGATGGCGGCGCATGAAGTTTTGCCTATGTGTGCTATCTCCGGCCCACGCGCTTGGATCACTGGCCGTGCCGCTGAGAGCGGCACGGGGGCCGTTTTGCCGTACTTTTGACAAAAAACCACGAGAGGAGGCCTCTGTGCCATGTTGATTGCCCTGGTACCCTGGGAGGAGAAGTTTATCCCGGATGTGGCCAAATACGCCAACAACTCCAGGATTGCCGCCAATCTGCGGGATGTATTTCCCTGGCCGTATACGGATGCGGATGCGGAGCGGTTTGTGCGGGACTGTATGGAGAAAGAGGGAGCGGGCGTCCTCTTTCGAGCGATTCTGGCTGGCGGGGAGTGTGTAGGCAGCATCAGCGTTGCCCAGGGGGGCGATGTCTACCGCCGCAGCGGGGAACTGGGCTACTGGCTGGCGGAGCCGTTCTGGGGAAAGGGCATCATGACCTGGGCAGTCCGGGAGATCTGCCGGGAGGCTTTTGAGAAGCTGGACATTATCCGGATCTACGCTGAGCCTTACGCTTACAACACCGGTTCCCGCCGGGTGCTGGAGAAAGCCGGGTTTACCCTGGAGGGCATCCTGCGCAAAAGCGTCTGCAAGCGTGGGGAAGTGTTTGACTCCTGCATCTATGGCCTGCTGAAAGAGGAATTTGCTTAAAGGAAGTGTTCCAATGACAAGACAGATCCTGGTGGGAAACGTCCCGGTGGGCGGCGGCGCGCCGGTGTCCATCCAGTCCATGTGCAACACCAAGACCGACGATGTGGCCGCTACAGTGGACCAGATCCACGCGCTGGAGGCCGCCGGCTGTGAGATCGTCCGGGTGGCAGTGCCGGATCTGGCGGCGGCAAAGGCCATCGGCGCCATCAAGAGCCGCATCCATATCCCTCTGGTGGCGGATATCCATTTTGACTACCGGCTGGCTCTGGAGTGCGCCGGACAGGGAGTGGATAAAATCCGTATTAACCCCGGCAACATCGGCTCCAAGGAGCGGGTGAAGGCGGTGGTGGAGGCCTGCCGGGCGGGACATATCCCCATCCGCATCGGCGTCAACGGCGGCTCCATGGAGAAGGAGCTTAGGAAAAAGTACGGCGGCGTCACGGCGGAGGCCCTGGTGGAGAGCGCCATGGGCCATGTGGCCCTGCTGGAGGAATTTGATTTTCACGACATCTGCATCTCCGTCAAGTGCAGCAGCGTGCCGGTGAATATCGCCGCCTACCGCCTGCTCTCGGCGCGGTGTGACTACCCCCTGCACCTGGGGGTCACCGAGGCGGGCACCCCTGCCATGGGGCTCCTGAAGAGCGCCATGGGGATCGGCGGACTCCTCTGCATGGGGATCGGGGATACCATCCGGGTTACCCTCACTGCCGACCCGGTGGAGGAGATCACGGCGGCCAAGCAGATCCTCCAGGCAGCGGGGCTCCGGCAGGAGGGGCCAAACCTCATCGCGTGCCCCACCTGCGGCCGCACCAATATTGACCTGATCCCGATTGCCCAGGAGGTAGAGCGCCGTCTGGCCGGCTGCACCAAGCCCATCACCGTGGCGGTGATGGGCTGCGCGGTGAATGGCCCGGGGGAGGCATCCAGCGCCGATGTGGGCATCGCCGGCGGTAACGGGGAGGGCTTGGTATTCGCCCGGGGAAAGGTGCTGCGAAAGGTGCCCCAGGAGCGTCTGGTAGAGGAATTGATGCTGGAGATTGAACGGCTGTAAAGGAAAATGGCAGACAGCATTGCAGGGCTAGGGCCCTGGTAAGACAGAGAGAGGGAAACATGGCGGGCAAGATTCCATTTTTTGATTTATTCAAAACGGTACATCTCTCCAGAGGGCTGAGTCTGGCCCTGGCGGATGCCTATTTCACCTCGGCGGAGCTGAACCGCCAGCAGCGGTCCATGTCCTTGGCGCTCACCAGCACCTGTGACCTGGGGGGCCATGCGCTGGAGGAATTGAAACAGTCCATCTCCGGGGCCTATGGCCTGAGCGCTGTGAAGATCGATCTCACGGTGGAGGCCCCGGTCCTGGAGACGGTGAAGTCCTCCGCGTCCTCCGGGAAGGAAAAGGAGCAGGGAGAGGTCATCATGGGCGGTCCCATCCGGACGACACCGGTCCCCATGGTGGGCCTGAACCCCAAGATGGGACAGGTGACCGTGGCGGGAAAGGTGTTTTTCTCCGACCTCTATGAGACCCGGCGGCCGGGCGTGTTCTGCCTGACCTTTGATATGACGGATTTTAAAAGCTCCTGCCGGGTGACCAAATACCTGCAGAAGGCGGAAAAAGATGCCATCAAGACGGAGATCAAGCCGGGCATGTGGCTGAAGGTCCAGGGCTTCATCAAGCTCAACCGGGACGGCAGCGATGTGCTGCTGGACCCCAGGAATATCAATACCTACCCCAGCACCATGCGCCAGGACACGGCGGAGGTGAAGCGGGTGGAGCTCCATCTCCACACCTCCTTCTCCAACATGGACGCCACCTCCCCCCTGGGACCGAAAAACGGACCGGACGCCAACATCGTCAAGCGGGCGGAGGCCTGGGGCCATCCGGCGGTGGCTATCACGGACCACGGCGTGGTCCAGGGCTTCCCGGATGCCCATCACTCCGCCAAGAATATCAAGCTGATCTACGGCATGGAGGGATACTTTGTCAACAATCTGGACGACCGAATCGTCGTCCATGGTGACAAGGATTTCTCCTTCACGGATGAGTATGCCGCCTTTGATATCGAGACCACCGGCCTGAGAGTGAAGGGGGACGCCATCACCGAGATCGGCGCGGTGGTCATCCAAAACGGGCAGGTGGGGGAGCGGTTCCAGACCTTTGTCAACCCCAACCGCCGCCTGACGCCGGAGATCATCTCTCTCACCGGCATCACCGACGATATGCTCAAGGACGCCCCCCAGCTGAAGGAGGCCCTGACGGCCTTCCTGGACTTTGTGGGGGAGCGGCCCCTGGTGGCCCACAATGCGGAGTTTGACATCGGCTTTATCCGGGAGGGCTGCCGGAAGACGGGCCTTTCCTTCCAGCCCACCTATGTGGACACGCTGATTTTGGCCCAGAACCTGCTGCCGGAGCTGGGGAAATATAAGCTGGACATCGTGGCTGAGCACCTGAGGCTGCCGGCCTTCCAGCACCACCGGGCCAGCGACGACGCGGCCACCTGCGGCCTCTTCCTGCCACCTTTCTTTGAAAAGCTGGAGGGGATGGGGATTCACAGCCTGCAGGGCATCAACGCCGCCATGGGGAGCCTCCGCGCCGTGCGGGGGACCCACAACCGCCGTCCCCGGCACATTATCCTCCTGGCCCGGAACAAGGTCGGGCTCAAAAACCTCTATCAGCTGATCTCCCTCTCCAACCTCAAATATTTCAAGCGGGTGCCCATCATCCCCAAGAGCGAGCTGGCGGTCCACCGGGAGGGACTCATCATCGGCTCGGCCTGCGAGGCCGGTGAGCTGTTCCAGGCGGTGACGGAGTACAAGGACTGGTCGGAGCTCAAGCGCATTGCCTCCTTCTATGACTACCTGGAGATCCAGCCGATCTGCAACAACGCCTTCATGCTCCGGGAGGGCAAGGTCAAGGACGAGGAGGAGCTGCGGGAGTTCAACCGCACCATCGTCCGCCTGGGGGAGGAGCTGGGCAAGCCGGTGTGCGCCACCGGCGACGTCCACTTCCTGGACCCGGAGGATGAGATCTACCGCCACATCCTGCTGGACACCAAGAAGTTTTCCGACTGCGACGCGCCGCTGCCCATCTACTTCAAGACCACCGACGAGATGCTGGAGGAGTTTGCCTACCTGGGCAAGGAGAAGGCCTTTGAGGTGGTGGTGACCAACACCCGCCTCATCGCGGACACGGTGGAGAATGTGGAGCTGCTGCCCTCCGGGAAGCTGTTCCCGCCCCGCCTGGAAAACTCCGAGGAGGACCTGAACCGCCTGGTGTGGGACAAGGTCCACGAGCTCTACGGCGACGACCCGCCCCAGCTGATCGTAGACCGGCTGAACGTGGAGCTGGGCGGCATCCTGGGCAAGTACGACGTGGTGTACATGTCCGCCCAGAAGCTGGTGCAGCGGAGCCTGGAGAACGGCTATCTGGTGGGTTCCCGCGGCAGCGTGGGCTCGTCCCTGGTGGCCTACATGTCCGGCATTACCGAGGTCAACGCCCTGCCGCCCCACTACCGCTGCCCCAAATGCAAGCACAGTGAGTTTATTACCGACGGGTCCTACGGCTGCGGCGCCGACATGCCGGACAAAAACTGCCCGGTCTGCGGCACCAAGTACGTCAAGGACGGCTTTGACATCCCCTTTGAGACCTTCCTGGGCTTCGGCGGCGGCAAGGTGCCGGACATCGCCCTGAACTTCTCCGGGGAGTACCAGGCCAAGGCCCACCGCCACGCCATCGAGATGTTCGGCGAGAGCCAGGTGTTCCGGGCAGGTACCATCGGCACCGTGGCGGAGAAGACCGCCTACGGCTATGTGATGAAGTACCTCCAGGCCCGGGGGCTGAACCCCGGCCACGCGGAGGAGAACCGCCTGGCCATGGGCTGTGTGGGAGTCAAGCGCACCACGGGGCAGCACCCCGGGGGGCTGGTGGTAGTGCCTGACGATATGGACGTGGAGGACTTCTGCGCCGTGCAGCACCCCGCCGACGCCGCGGACAGCGACATCATCACCACCCACTTTGAATATCACTGCATGGAGGACAACCTCCTGAAGCTGGACATGCTGGGACACGATGACCCCTCCATGGTCCGCATGCTGGAGGACCTCACCGGCGTCAACG
>CALXDF010000002.1 GCA_944386995.1 uncultured Oscillospiraceae bacterium | reverse complement strand
TCTTGGAAGGAGAGTAACGAACCATGGAGAACCTGATTGAAATACAGGGACTGTGCAAGCACTACAAGGATTTTACCCTGGATCATATTGATTTGACCGTGCCCGAGGGGCAGATCGTGGGCCTGATTGGGGAGAACGGAGCGGGGAAAACCACCACTTTGAAAGCGCTGCTGGGAGTTATCCGCCCCGATGGGGGCACCATCCGCCTCCTGGGCGGCGACCCGGGGGACCCCGCCATCCGCAGCCAGGTGGGGGTGGTCTTTGAGGACAGCTATTTCTACGGCGGCCTGTGTGCCAGGCAGATCGGCCGCATCATGTCGGGGATCCACCCGACTTGGGACGGTACCCTGTTTCGTGATTACTGCCGCCGGTTCGAACTGGAGGAGAACAAACCGGTAAAGGACTTCAGCCGGGGCATGCGGATGAAGATGAGTCTGGCCACCGCCCTGGCCCACCGCCCCAAACTCCTGGTGATGGACGAGGCCACCAGCGGCCTGGACCCAGTGGTCCGGGGGGAGATGCTGGATCTGTTCCTGGAGTTTATCCAGGATGAGGGCCACGCCATCCTCATGTCCAGCCACATCACCGCCGACCTGGAGCGAATTGCCGACCAGATTGCCTATATCCACAAGGGAAAGCTCCTCTTCCAGCAGGACAAGGATCTGCTGCTGGAGGACATGGCGATCCTCCGCTGCTCCGCCAGCGAGATCGACAGCCTGCCCAAGAACCTGGTGGTGGCCAGACGGGGCGGGGCCTACGGGTCTGCGGCCCTGGTCCGGCATCCCCAGAACGTCCGGCGTCTGCTGCCGGGAGCGGTGCTGGACCGGGCGGACATTGACGAGATCATGCAGTTCATTTCCGGAGGTGATAGACAGTGAAAGGACTGTTGTATAAGGAATTAGCCAGCCTGATGGGGCTGTACAAGAAGAATCTGGTGCTGGTGGGAGTGATTTACGGTGCCCTCAGCGTGATGACCCGGAACAATTTCTTCCTTTTCTTCGGAATCTGGATGATGGGCTTTTACAGCCTTTCCGGTTTCAGCCTGGACGATGCCAGCGGATGGGGCCGTTACGCCAGGACCCTGCCCATCAGTGACAAGCAGATCGTGGGCGCCAAGTTCCTGACGGCCCTGGTGTTCATGGCCCTGGCCCTGGTCTATGCCCTGGTCATCGGTGGGGTCTGCTGGGTGGTGGACAGCGCCGATTATGATTGGATAGAATTCCTCTCCGGGATCCTGCTGGTGACGGCGGTGGCGCTGCTCTCCGTGGGCCTCATGTTCTACTTTGCGGTAAAGTTCGGCCCGGAGAAGTCCCGCAACTACTTTATGGTGGCGGCCCTGGCGGTCTTTGCGGTGTTCTTCCTGGCAGGGCAGATGGGACTGCTGCAGCCTCCCTCGGAGGGGCAGATGGCAGAAGTCCTGACTTGGGTAGGAAACCACCAGGCTCTGGTTCCTTTGGCTGCTATTGCCCTGGCAGTGCTGATATTTTTCTTCTGTTATCTGGCCGCCTGCGCGGTTTACCGCCGTAAGGAGTTTTAGCCGCAAAAAACTGTGAATTCCAACAAAAAGCGCTCCATAAGTGGGGCGTTTTTTGCTATTGATTTTTCATTGTTAATTTAGTATCATAGTAAACAGGAAACGATGGATTTCTGAATTTCTAAATTTTCATATAGGAGGAATTTCATCATGGCTCTGACCGAAAATAAGGCCGTCCTGTCCTGGATCGACGAGATGGCCAAGATGACCCAGCCGGACAAGATCGTCTGGATCGACGGCTCCCAGGAGCAGATTGACGCTCTGCGTGCCGAGGCTTGCTCCACCGGTGAGATGGAGAAGCTGAATCAGGATCTGCTGCCTGACTGCTACCTGCACCGCACTGCCGTCAACGATGTTGCCCGTGTGGAGGATCGCACCTTCATCTGCTGCGAGAAGCAGGAGGATGCCGGCCCCACCAATAACTGGATGGCTCCCGCTGAGATGCACGAGAAGCTCAACAAGCTGTACACCGGCGCTATGAAGGGCCGCACCATGTACGTGATCCCCTATTCCATGGGCGTGGTGGGTTCCCCCTTTGCCAAATACGGTATTGAGCTGACCGATTCCATCTATGTGGTTCTGAATATGTGCATCATGACCCGCGTGGGCGCCAACGTGGCCGCCCTGCTGGATGAGCACTTTGTCAAGGGCCTCCACGCCAAGGCTCAGATCGACCCGGAGAACCGCTACATTGTCCATTTCCCCGAGGAGAACACCATCATGTCCGTCAACTCTGGTTACGGCGGGAATGTGCTGCTGGGCAAGAAGTGCTTCGCTCTGCGTATCGCTTCCTATCTGGGCAACAAGCAGGGCTGGATGGCCGAGCACATGCTGATCCTGGGCATTGAGAACCCCAATGGTGAGATCCGTTACCTGGCTGCCGCCTTCCCCTCTGCCTGCGGCAAGACCAACCTGGCCATGCTGATTCCTCCCGCTGTTTACCGTGAGAAGGGCTGGAAGGTCTGGTGCGTGGGCGATGATATCGCCTGGATCCGCATCGGCGAGGACGGCCGCCTGTGGGCCATGAACCCGGAGAACGGCTTCTTCGGCGTGGCTCCCGGTACCAACGAGAAGTCCAACCCCAATGCACTGCACACCACCCAGCGCGGCACCATCTTCACCAACGTTGCCCACAACCTGGACAACAACACCGTGTGGTGGGAGGGCCTGGACAAGAATCCGCCCGAGCACGCTGTGGACTGGAAGGGCAACCCCTGGAACGGCAAGACCTCTACGGAGAAGGGCGCTCACCCCAACAGCCGTTTCACCGCTCCCGCCAAGAACTGCCCCTGCATCTCCCCTGAGTTTGAGAATCCCAAGGGCGTGCCCCTGAGCGCCATCGT
>CALXDF010000001.1 GCA_944386995.1 uncultured Oscillospiraceae bacterium | reverse complement strand
GGCAGCAGTTCGATGGAAAAATCGTCCGCAAGGACTTGACCAAGAAAATCAAAGAGGGCGCAAATGTCCCGGTCTATGTGTTGGAGTTCCTTCTGGGGCAGTATTGCAGCTCGGATGACCCAGAAGTCGTTGAGGACGGGGTGAACAATGTCAAGCGCATTCTTGCCGACAACTTCGTTCGCCCGGATGAGGCTCAGAAGATCCTCTCCATTCTCCGGCAGCGGGGCAGCTACACCGTAATTGATAAAATCACGGTAAATCTGAACATCAAGCGGGACTACTACGAGGCCGAGTTCTCCAATCTCGGCCTAAAAGACATCCCCATTGATGAAGAATATCCTGCCAAGTTTGACCGGCTGCTCTGCGGCGGTATCTGGTGCATTGTGCAGCTGGATTACGAGTACATGGAAGAAGACCGGAACGGAACGCCGATCCGCATCCGCAAGCTCACACCCATCCAGATGCCCCATGTAGATATTGCTGAGCTGAAACAAGGTCGTAAGGCGTTCACGCAGGACGAGTGGATGAATGTGCTGCTGCGCTCCATCGGCATGGAGCCGGATACGCTTTCCTACCGGGAGAAGTGGCTGCTCATCATCCGTATGCTGCCGCTTGTGGAGAACAACTTTAACCTCTGCGAGCTGGGGCCGCGAAGCACTGGCAAATCCCACCTCTACAAAGAGATCTCTCCCAACAGCATTCTGGTCTCCGGCGGACAGACCACCGTCGCCAATCTCTTTTATAACATGGGTCGCAAAACCGTAGGTCTGGTTGGCCTTTGGGACTGCGTGGCCTTTGATGAGGTTGCTGGCATCAAGTTCAAGGACAAAGATGGCGTCCAAATCATGAAGGACTATATGGCCTCTGGTTCTTTTGCCCGTGGCAAGGAAGAAAAAGCGGCCAGTGCTTCGATGGTCTTTGTGGGCAACATTAACCAGAGCGTGGATGTGCTACTCAAGACCTCCAGCCTGTTTGACCCCTTCCCGCCGGAAATGGGAACCGATACTGCCTTCCTTGACCGCATTCACTGTTATCTCCCCGGATGGGAGATTCCCAAATTCCGTCCAGAGCATTTTACTGATGACTACGGCTTTATCACAGATTATCTGGCCGAGTTTATCCGTGAGCTACGCAAGGAACAGTACGGAGATGCCCTCGACAAGTATTTTCGCTTAGGTTCAAACCTCAATCAACGTGACACGATCGCAGTCAGAAGAATGGTGGATGGACTAGTCAAACTGGTCTATCCGGACGGCGAGTTCACAAAGGAGCAACTGGAAGAGATTCTGAAACTTGCGCTGGAGATGCGTCGCCGCGTCAAAGAGCAGCTTAAAAAGCTGGGTGGTATGGAGTTCTACGATGTGAATTTCTCCTACATTGACAAGGAGAGTTTTGAGGAAAGCTATGTGTCCGTACCAGAACAAGGCGGCGGCAAGCTGATTCCTGAGGGAATGTGCAATCCTGGTCAGATTTACACCGTTTCTCAGGGAAAGTCCGGGATGATCGGTGTGTTCAGGTTGGAGTCGCAGATGCTTCCTGGCAACGGGAAGTTTGAACGAACCGGCCTCGGCTCAGACCGAGAAGCAAAGGAAGCGACTAACACCGCCTTCAACTTTCTCAAAGCCAATGCGGGGCATATCAGCGGGACAATCAGTACCACAACAAAAGACTATATCGTCAACTATCAGGATTTGCAGGGTATCGGTATAACTACAAGACTTGCCCTTCCCACTCTGATTGCGCTGGCCTCCATTGCACTGAATAAGCCTACTGTGAGCAGTTTGGCGGTCATGGGTGAGATCAGCATTGCAGGAACGATGATGAAAGTGGATGAGCTGGCAAATGCGCTGCAAGTATGTCTGGACAGCGGTGCAAAGAAGGTGCTGCTTCCCATTGCGTCTGCAGCTGACCTCGGCTTGGTGCCGTCTGATCTAATTGGCTGCTTTAATTTGATCTTCTACCAGAGCGCCGAAGATGCGGTATTCAAGGCCCTTGGCGTCGAATAAGGACGGTTCATAAAGGGAGCAGATGAAGAAGAATTAGGTAATCTTCAATGAATAGTTTTATGGATGGGTAATATACTCCCAAATCAACAGGTTGTATTCCCCAAAATCCTTCTAGGCTTCCGCTGAATCACAGAAATTGCACAGGAATATTTTCGGCGCTCCAAATAGTGCAGAGAAAGGACACGAGTGATGAACGTCATCTGCTTCGGCGACTCCAACACTTACGGCTACGACCCACGGGCCTATTTCGGCGGGCGGTATGACACTGACTGCCGGTGGGTGGACATCCTGGCTGCGGAGACCGGCTGGACCGTCTGCAACATGGGGCAGAACGGTCGGGAGATTCCCTCCTCCGCCCCCTCCTTTCTCGCCGACACGGATCTGCTGATCGTCATGCTGGGGACCAACGATCTGCTCCAGGGCCGGAGCCCGGAGCAGGCCGCCGGGAGGCTGGAGCGGTTCCTCTCCGGCGTCTCCCTGGATCGAAGCAGAACCCTGCTGATCGCACCGCCGCCGGTGACCTTAGGCGAATGGGTCCCCAGTCCGCAGCTTATCGATGGCTCTCGCGCCTTCGCCCGGCTCTGCCAGTCTATGGCGGAGCGAATGGGCATCCGCTTTGCCGACGCCGGGAAATGGGACATCCCCCTAGCCTATGACGGTGTCCACTTCACGGAGAAGGGCCACAGGGCCTTTGCCGCCGGGCTTTTGGAGGAAATCAGATGAAACGAACGATCCTTCTGCTGCTTTCCC